>CAZVGY010000002.1:0-157508 GCA_964627015.1 uncultured Desulfobacteraceae bacterium | reverse complement strand
GGTTATTATAATAACCGGAGCAGGCAAGGCATTCAGTGCAGGAGGAGATTACAAAGATATATTTGAACCGGGTTTTGAAAAACCTGCTCTGGAGTGGCGTCATGGAATGCGCACGGGTTCCAGCCGTCTTGTCACCCTCTTTACTGGGTGCGAAAAACCCGTTATCGCATCGGTTAACGGGCTCGCCGTGGGTGGAGGTTGTACTATAGCTCTGGCCAGCGATATACGAATTGCCTCTGAGGAAGCCCGCTTCGGGCTGGTTTTTTCGAGAATCGGCATTACACCTGAATTCGGTTGCAGCTATCTCCTTCCTAGAATAGTAGGGCTCTCAAAGGCCCTTGAGCTGCTTTTCGATGGCGAGATGGTCGATGCTCACGAGGCGGAAAAAATTGGTCTGGTAAATAAAGTTGTACCTCATGAACAACTGAAAAAAGCCACAAGAGAATATGCCGAAAAACTTTTAAAAAGGCCTCCTGCGGCTCTTGGCATGACCAAGACCCTTTTATACAGGTCCCTTTCCTCCGATATGCTTTCGCAACTCGAACTGGAGGCCCTCGCTATCAGCACAGCTTTTAAAACCGAAGAACATCAGGCTGCCGTAAAGGCTTTTTTAAAGAAAAGTCAAAAATAATGGACTAACACCTTTGATTTATAAGTAAAAGGCATCCGCCCTTTAAAAATAAGAGGATATAATATAGAATAATAGCCGTTAATCGAACAGGGATGAAAGTCCATGATACATGAGGAAAACTCAAAATTTTTCAATAATATTGATTATTGCGGCAAAATCCTGAGAGGCAAATATAGTGAGGACCTTAAGAGGCGAATCAAGGATTGCATCATAACCTTCCGCGCTTTTGATGATATAGGGGGCCCTGCCATACTCTACATCTCGGCCTGGCAAACTGACCGGGAAACTATCTGGTATGAATATGCAGGGAAACGATTCACAGAGCTCCTCAAATGCCGGTTTGAAGAACTCGACAAAAAATTCAAGGAATGCATTGTAGATCGTAGTGTATATAAATATTCTAATTCCGATGTCGGCATAATCCAGGAAATCTTCACACAGGAAGAACTGGCCGGTATTCGTAATAAACTTAGAAATGAAGGCAAACAAAGCGGCATAGTTGAAGCAGTTTATAGACTTAATCTCAAAAACAACAGTTCTTTCTGGCTTAAAGACCAGGCGGTGATAGAGGTATATGAGAAAGATCGTGTATGTATATCTCTTGGCTGTCTTATAAATGTATCAAAAGAAATGGAGGCCGAAGATCAAAGGAAAAAGGCGGTGGAAGAGCTTAAAAAGGCCCACGATCAGCTCAGAAGCGCCAATAAGAAGCTAGGGCTGGCATATGCGCAGATGCGTGAAGCCAAAGACCGAATGAGTATGGAATTATATGGGGAGGAAATCGGATTCCTGATCGATGAAGACGGCCTTATAATAGGTGCGACAGGTAAGGCCCTGGAAAAAACGGGAAAAAAAAGAAAAGACTTACTGGGTACAAACATCGTTGACCTTATCGACAATGACTCCAGGGAGGCACTCAAAAACGATATAACAAAGGCATGGAGGGGTGTATTCCACAGCACAGCTGTTCGTCTGATGAAGGGACAGGGTGCTTCCCAATCACTCGAGGCGAAACTCATGCACATGAAGCTGGAAAATGGGCCCAGGCTGCTTTTACTAATGCGCCTAACCAGTGACGAAGAAAGCCGCGCTCCTGAGCACTAGTTTATAGAGGTGCTGTGTCTCTACCCTCACAAAAAACACACGCCAAATATACAAAAATCCAAACAGTTTAACCAGGTGCTCTTAATTGACTTCGGCCATAGCGTTCCCCAGAACCACCCTGCCGTCCTGGGTTTTCATCTGAATGACATATTTGGTTGAATCAATCTTCCAACCTTCGGTTATCAGCGTCTCACCTGGAAAAACCACGCCGACAAATCTTGCAGAAAATGACTTTAACCTCACCGGATTGCTCTTGCATATGCTGTGGAGGATAGCCCTGCCTGCGAAGCCGTAACTGCAAAGACCGTGAAGTATAGGGCCCGGTAATCCCCCCAGCTTAGCGAACTCCTTATCAATGTGCAGAGGATTTTTGTCTCCATTCAGCCTGTAAAGGGCGGCCTGGTCAGGAGATGTGGAATATTCCACATGAAAATCAGGGGCTTCGCCCTCCGGCGGAGCCAGCTTTTCATATTTTGGTCCCCTTTCCCCTCCAAAATTCCCGGCACTTCGATCCACTAGCACAACCCTGTTTTCAAACAACAATCGACCCTCTCCGTTAACGGTTTCAAGATCGATATTAAGCACCGCCCCGTTTTCTCCCTTGTCGTAAATAGAGGTACATTCAGCGGAAGTGTATAATGTTCCAGAAGTAGGGATCGCCTCTTTTAAAACTATCTTCTGTTCTCCATGAAGGACTGCAGGTAAATTTATTCGCGCCTCCTCCATTATCGGAACAACTGCAGGGATATACGGAATAACCGCAAAAGTTGGAAAGACCTTTAGGTTCTTTTCGTATACGAAGTCCAGTTCCTTTACACCAGAACCAATACTGAGGGCATAGAGAATTACATCATCCTCCTGGTAGGAAAACGAGACTGGCTGTTTTTTCTTTCCAACGATATCAAGATTCAAGCCCATTCATATCCTCCTTTTTGCAGAATTAACTATTCCGGGACATCGCATTCAGCCTGTCAAGGAGTTCTCCCGCCTCAGAAATAATATCATCGACCACCTTCCTGACAGGTTTAATTTCATTTATCAGGCCTGCTACCTGGCCACAAGCTATAGCACTCATCTCAGGATCCCCCTTATCATAAGCAAGTCTGCCTCTTCCACCGCCTACCTTAGTCAGGATCTCTTCCAGAGTTGTGCCTTTTCCCTCCATGTCAAGGACTTCCTCCACCAGCCTGTTCTTGATTGAACGGGCCGGATTATAAATGGAGCGCATAATCAGGGCCGTATCCATCTCTCCTGCCTGCACCACCCTCTCTTTTATGGCAGGATGGACTGGCGATTCTTTTGTGGCGAAAAACGCTGTGCCCATTAAAACAGCCTCCGCTCCCATTGCCAGAGCTCCCAGAAATCCGCGGCCGTTACATATCGCTCCTCCTGCAATAACCGGGATATCCAGTCTAGAAACAGCCAATGGGATAAGAACAAAGGAGACTACATCATCCATACCTACATGACCCCCGGATCCAAACCCTACGAGTGTAACGGCATCAACACCGAGTCGCTGGGCAGTCTCTGCGTGACGGACTGATGTCAGCTTATGAATCACCTTGACCCCTGCACTCTTCAAAATAGGCATAATGGGTTCCGGACTTCTGCCTGCCGTCTCAACAACTCTTACCCCTTCTTCACACACAACATTACAAAACGCCACAGTCCTCTCAGCGACTCCAAACTCAGGAAGCATAGATATATTAACACCGAAGTTCCTGTCCGTTAGGGTGCGGATTTTCCGAATATCCTTCCTCAAATCTTCAGGTGTTTCAAAAGACTCGGCCGTAATAAAACCTATTCCACCAGCATTGCAAACTTCGGCGACAAAATCGGCACGGCTTACCCACTGCATGCCTCCACAGAGGATGGGATGTTGAATATCGAGCATTTCAGTTATCCTTGTGGTAAATTTCTTTTGCATTTCCGAGGATCCTCCTTTTCTCGTGCTTTGAATATTGCGCTAGATTAATTATTTATACTTGTTGATTCTATAAATTTTTCAACTCTCTTTTTGAAATCAACTGTCTGAGTCATAATTGACTGATGAGCAGCCTCCCACTCAAGTGCTTCAGTTAATGACCTGTCGAAGCTCCCCTCAAGGCCCTCCTTTATCAGTCCTAAAGCTGCAAAAGGCTTTCCGGAGAGCTTTCGAGCAACTTCATCTACCTCTTTTTCGAGATCATCATCAGGAACGGATCTATATATGAGACCCATGGACTCTGCTGTTTCTCCATCAAACTCATCTCCCAGAAGAGCGAGCTCCCTGGCCCTGGCAAGACCTACCAGTCTCGGAAGAAAATATGTTCCACCTCCATCCAGGCTTAGTCCTATATTTACAAACGCCTCGCAGAAACGGGCATTAAGAGAAGCTATGACAAAATCCCCTGCTAAAGCAATATTTGCTCCTACTCCGTAGGCTACCCCTCTGACTTTGGATATAATAGGCTGAGGAAGCTCGCGCATGCATCTGATAAGTTTACTGACATCCTTCATAAACTCAAGTTCCTGAAGAGCCCCTGTTTCTTCCTTTAATAACTGCATATCAGCGCCCGAAGAAAAATTATCTCCCGCCCCCGTCAGAATAACTACGCTTATTTTCTTATCACGTGAAATTTGTTCAAATATCTCGAGAAGGTCGGCGCCCATATCCAAGTCAAAGGCATTCATGACATTAGGACGGTTCATAGTAACCCTGCAAATCCTTTGTTCTTTGTTCACCACAACAGTTTTTTGCCCCATATCATTTCCCTCCATAGATCTACGAATTCAAATCCTGCTGCCGCTTTTCAATCGGTTTACAAAAAACCACATCACATCTTGTAAAGCCCGATAATTGAAATGCTGCAGACATTCCGGCTGGGAGTGCCACCAAGGTTATGGGTCAAACCATATTTCGGATTTCCGATCTGTCTTTCACCGGCCCGGCCAAGAAGTTGAAGGTACATTTCATAGAGCATTCGCAGACCCGAAGCACCGATCGGATGACCAAAACACTTCAAACCACCATCTAACTGACAGGGCATTTTACCATCCCGATTATAGAAACCATCCAGGACATCTTTCCAGGCATTTCCACGTTCCGAAATGTGTAAGTCTTCGTAAGTGACTAACTCAGTTATAGAAAAGCAGTCATGAAGCTCCATCATACTTATCTCTTCGCGGGGATTGGTGATTCCCGCCTCTTTGTATGCTTTAGGACTGCAGCGATCAGCGGTCATAAAATGAGAACCGTCCCACTCATTATAAGTCTGCTCTTCGCCGTTGCTCAGCGACAACTGCAATGCCTTGGCAGTGACCGGATTCTTTATGCCCATATCTCTCGCTTTCTCCAGAGTGGTTACGATAGCGCATGCTGCTCCGTCACTAACGCCACAGCAGTCAAAGAGGCCAAGGGGATGAGCAATAATAGGAGCAGCTATAGCCTGCTCAACAGTAATAGGCCTTCGAAGATGGGCCTTTGGGTTGAGTGCTCCGTTTTCGTGACTCTTAACCGATACCTGAGCCATGGCCCGCTTAAGATCCTTATCTGGGACACCATGCTTCGCTGCATATGCACTGGCGAGCTGGGCAAAGGCCCCAGGCGCTGTGACATTAGGATGCGTTAAAAAATTAGTAGGCCCAACATAGGTCAGCCCCAATGTGGGCAGACCACCGTATCCAGTATCCTTCAACTTCTCGACACCCAGCGCCAAACAGATATCATAGGCCCCTGATGCAACAGCATAAACAGCACCCCGGAATGCCTCTGTCCCACTTGCACAAAAATTTTCCACCCGGGTCACCGGTAAAAAGGGAAGGCGAAGGGCAAAGGATAGGGGCAAGGCACTCTTCCCCACATTTATCTCTTCCAGGTGTGTACCAAGCCAAGCTGCCTCAATATCATCTCTGTCTATGCCGGAGTCTTCAATACACTCGGTAAAGGCCTCAATCATCAGTTCCTCGGCCCCTACATCCCATCTCTCACCGAATCGAGTACAGCCCATGCCAATAATTGCGACCTTATCTTTGATTCCCATGGCCATATCCAATCCTCCTTTTTCTCCGATCACTATCTGAAAACATTGGCAGGATAATCCGCAAAACTGTCAGATCCAAAACTCTCTGTATTAACTGCCGGGAGAAAATATTCCCTTAAGCGTCCGTTCCCGAGGTATAAGTGGGTTCATAGCCTGTCATTATTCAACAATCTTGGAACCCTTCGAATACCCACCCATCCAATCACTTCTCATCAGTCAATTTTTCGATCCCACCTCCTGAAGAGGGAACAGCTTTCCAGAAGTAAGCTGTAAAACCCCTGTCCTCATCCAAGTAATGTTTTCTGAAACTCATGTCCACTCGCTGACCCACATATACGTCTGAAAGTTTACAGTCTGTAAAGTTGGCCATAAACCTTCCACCCCCTTCGAACTGGATAAACCCGTAAATCGCCGGCGGGTCTACCGACACAGCGAGATGGTCTCCGGTAAAAGTTTTAACGTAAGCAGGGATATCTGCGAATTCATAGGGTTCCTGCGCATCAACAGCCAGGCATCTTGGATTGATACACATTTTTGACATAGGAAACTGCGGGGTACCGCATTCCTTACATCTGCCCCCTACCAGACCCAAAACACCCTCACGATTTCGCCATAGTACGGTAAGGGCTGTCTGCAGGGATGCCTCGGCACGGATACCCATATCGGTTTCCAACAGTCCTCTGAACTTTAGAAACTTTGTGTAGTTGTCGATGCTTTCTTTTTTTTCCAGGGCGCCTTTTATCCCCTGGCGCGGCTGTAAATCTCTGATAGCATCTGTAACTCTGAAATAAAGTGCATCGCAACCCTGGCCAAAACCGGCAAGAAGTATGCGATCTCCAGGAGCAGACTCCTGAAGGGCCTTTATAAACATGGCTAGAGGGTGAGCTGCCCCGGTTTCCCCACAAACCTCGTGGAGGTTGTCCATAACTTTCTCTGGCGTCGCGCCCAGCTTTGCACCTATGTTCCGATGCTCAGCTTTGAAATAACAGGGGAAGATGAGCTTATCGACATCTTCCATAGTAATGGACAGCTTCCTAAATAAGCCATTAACTGTTTCTGGTATTATCTTTCCATATCCTTCGTCCCGCACCCACCGCTCTTCCCACATGTAGTCAAAGGACCTGTCCGCGCCCCGGTAATGATCTATAAAGTCGTATGTAACCGAATGGGAACCCAAAAATTCCGCTATTACTCTGGAATCCCCTACCAGTAAGGATGCCGCCCCGTCACCAAACCACATTTCATAATTGGTCGCCGTCTTTGATAGGCGTTTGTCCGAGGCTGTTACCAATACCCGACTGCCATTACGCGCTAAATTCAAGGCATCAATCAAGGAAGTCGTCCCCGCCCGCATGGAAGAGGTAGAATCAGAGGCCCTTATCTCATTTTTAAGGTTTAGAGCTGCCTTTAGAATCCCCGCGTTAAGCCTGTCTGCAAAAGGGAGAGTCGTAGAGCACAGATAGAGGGTGTCTATAGCCGACTTATCTTCACCCGACAAGCAGTCTCTGGAAGCGGCCACAGCCATTGTAAGACTGTCCTCGTCCCAATTACAGAATGAGCGCTCACCTTGGGCGAGCATGACGATAGCTGGATTGAACCAGCCCATGTTCTTAAAAATACTCATTCTTTCCAGCCTTAGCCTTGGAATATAACCACCGTACGATATAACCCCGACCATGAATTTTCCTCCTCTATATAGGTTTTAAAGGCGGAAACAACCACTAAGCCGAAATAAATGCCCCAAGACCGTACGCAAAAGATTAAAACGTATTATCTTACTTTAAAAGAACCTGGTCGCTGTAAATATTGCAATAGCCGTTGTCATGACCGATAATGCAGGTCTGAAAAGATAACGATAAGTGCCCAGGAGACTCGCCCCGAAATAATCCTTGGTTACCAAGAAACAGAGATGGATCGGCGAAAGCATCATACCCATATATCCAAAAGAATAAGCTACAGCTGCATAGGAGAGATAATCAAAAAGGCCGGATGCCTGAAACATTGGGATAATTATAGGAAAAGAGGCCCCTACAAATCCGAAGGCAATACCTGTTACGAATCCTGAAAGAAAGGGCATAATCAATATAATTAGAATGACTGGAATCCTATAAGCTACCAATTCCTCCCTTATCACCAGAACTGCCCCGCTGTCGGTCATTACTCCCTTGAAAATCATAATAGAGGCTATAAGAAACAGCATAGGTAGGATATCTTTATTACAAAAAGCTTTCCGTAATTCCCATGAGGGTAAATGGTTAGCAATACATACCCACAATATCGATGCGGCCAGCCCAGGAAGAATGGAAAAAGTTCCGGGCAGCTCTAGCTTGATTCCCATCAGGGCTAAAAAACCACTCACCCCACCTATGGCGATAATTACTATTACAACAATCAATATAGGCATGATCTCCCAGACAAAACTCTTAAGGTCATTCCAGGAAAACCCATTTGGCTTTTGAGATGATTTATCTTCGAGGGGTCTCAGGATAAAAATGATTCCAGAAAAAACCGTTACGAGTGTCATTGGCGCCATCATCGCCATAAAACGCCATGTCTCCACCTCCAGCAGGGCAACGGCCAGGACAACTCCCGGATAAAGAGGCCACCAGTATTCCCATATATGCCGAAACCAATAATTGACTGCAGTCCGCTCCTCTGCTTTCATTGAATGCTCCCCTAAGGCTGTTTCTACCATAGGGGCCGAAAAAAGTGCCCCTCCAGGCATAGGTAGAAGTCCTATGAGGGCCGGCATAAATGAAGCAGTGGTACGATCATCTCGTGATATCTTACCGAAAGTCATAACTATCCGATCCAAATGACCGCTCTCTTTCATAAGTCTGCTGACAACAAGTATTAGACCTACTATCAGGATAAGAGAAACAGTTTGAAACGAAACAAGGCTGTAAAAAACGCTGTTAAAAAGTTGCAGGGGGGCAAGTTCCATCCATACACCGAGTACAAGTGAACCTGCGAGCAGACAGAAGCCAAGATGGACACGAAGCCTGTTTAAGGCTAGAATGAGGGCGAAAATGAAAATGATCTTGAGCAAAACTGGCATTAGTCTACCGGAACCCGAATCTATCGACTGGTAGAATACTTATTTGTAAATTTCGTAAGGAAGTATAGGAGATTGATCCAGGAGCGTCAAATTGTTTATGCAGGCTATCCCTCTTGAAAAAAGATACACCTTATTGAAATAAAATATAAACCATTTTAAATGTTGATTACAAAAACCATTTTACTAACAAATATTAGTTTTCACTAATACATATTTCTGGTATTTTTAGACGTGACTCAACTGAATGAGCAGTCTCCTTGGCCATCGGTTAAGGAATACTCCTTTCTACATCAAAATTTTAAATATATCAGCGTTTTTCTAATGTGAGTCACAGGTTCACAATATAAGGAGCTATAAATGATCTATACAGTTACTCTCAATCCTGCCCTGGACCGAGCGGTACTTGTAGAACGCCTTAGTGAAGAAGATACCACCAGAATTATTCATGAAAAACATTATGCAGCTGGAAAAGGTATCGATGTCTCACGTGTTATCAGAGAACTGGGCGGACAAAGCATAGCCTTAGGGCTTGTAGGAGGTTATGACGGACTTCAGTTAGAAGGTTTGCTCATCAACGCCGGTGTTATGACCGATTTTACCAAAATTTCACAGGAGACCAGGACCAACATTATTCTAAAAGAAAAAGCATCTGAACGCCAATTCGTTATAAGCGCAGCGGGGCCTGAGGTATCTGCTGCTGAAATAGGTCATTTTTATCAGCATGTCACAGAGATTAATGATATGAATTACCTCGTTATGAGCGGAAGTCTTCCACGGGAGGTAAGTCACAACCTATATGGCCAGCTGATTCTGGCAGGGCAAAAGAAGAATGCTTTTATCTTACTGGATTCCGATGGAGATGCCCTCAAAGACTCCATACATTATAAGCCTACGGCAATAAAGCCCAATATCCACGAACTTTGTAGATTGGTGGGAAGAAAATTAGAAAATAAGGATGAGATACTAACTGCCTGTGATGAGCTTCATGAAAAGGGATTAAAATATATCTTGGTATCCAGAGGTAAAAAAGGGCTAATTTTTTCATCGGAACAACAAAAATTCAACGCTGCATCTCCACCTGTAGAGGTAGAAAGCGCTGTAGGCGCGGGTGATTCGGTTGTCGCCGGTTTCATTATTGCTCATTCCCAGGGCGAGAGCCTAAAAGAATGTGTTCGCCTCGCCTGTGCCGCTGGAACCGCCACCGCGCAAACCCCGGGCACGGAACTTTGTCACTATGAAAGTGTTCAACAAATTCTTCCCGCTGTGGAAATCTCTATTCTATAAAATTACCGCGTCACTAAAAATAAATTTGATTCATGGATAACTTTATGCCGAACCCATTGAAAAAAAATCACTTAAAAGAGGTTTTAAAAATGGATAAGGAAAAACCTACAACAAAAGAATCCTGGACAACTTCTGAGGTCGTTGAACTGTTTCAAATAACCGAAGAGTTTCTGTTTGAGTTGGAGGAAGAGGAAATAGTGTGCCCTAGTTGTGAGCAAAACTCCACAGCCAAAATCTTTCCTCACGAAGAACTCGAGAAACTCAGGATTGCCAAAATCCTTGTTGAAGAAATGGGAGTAAACCTGGCGGGTGTTGATGTTGTCCTGAGGATGAGGCAGAGCATGATCGAAATGAGAAGACAATTTGACGATATATTTGAAGATCTTTCTAATGAGATTCGAAAGGCATGGAAAAAATATGGGCAGAAATAGACAAAATTCAGTCTATAACCTGATATTCCCACGCACATCACTTTCATAAAATTTTTCCATCTTTTCAGCAGCCTCCAGAATCTCACCCTCTTCAGTCTCAGGAACCTTGACAATGAGCCTCACCATGAGATTGCCCCTTTTCTTAGTCTTAAGATTCACTGCCCCTTTATCTTTCAGCCTCAATATCCTACCGCTCTGGCTTTTAGGAGGCACCTTGAGCTTGGTCTGCCCATCGATGGTGGGAATAGTAATGTTAGCGCCTTTTATAGCTTCGAAAACCGTCACTGGCACATCCATATAAAGATCATCCCCCTCTCGTTTCAGATATGGATGTGTTTTGACGTGTATGACAAGGTATAAATCACCCGGAGGACCTCCGTTTAATCCCGGTTCTCCCTTTCCAGCTACCCGTACTTTTGACCCTTCCTTAACACCCTGCGGGATGGTAACCCTGATTTTTTCACTACCTAAAATCCTGCCGGTACCGGCACAACGAGTACAAGGTTTACCTGCTCTTCCGTGACCTTTGCATTTCGGACATGGCTTAGTAAACTGAATAGGACCCTCTGACACATTGATACGTCCGGACCCTCCGCACGAGGGACACGTAGTCAACTGGGAATGAGGATCTGTTCCCGTTCCCTGGCATTCAGGGCATGTCTCTACCTTTTGCATGTTAAGCTCGGTCTCAAAACCTCGCAGGGCGGAAATAAGATCAACAGTAGTGTCATGCTCTAGGTCCCTTCCTCTCGACGGCATGGCCGCCCCAGAACCACTTGGCCCCGCTCCAAAACCAAAAATATCCCCGAAAACATCCTCGTAACTGTGATATCGACCAAATTCAGGCCCGGTACCGGTACCGGCCCTGGCCGAATTCTGGAAAGTATTCCATTTACGGTATTCCCTGGCTTTTTCCGCATCAAACCCACTTTGGATTCCTTCCTCACCGAATTCGTCGTACAGTTTTCTTTTGTCTTTTTTTCCCAGGCACTCATAGGCACGGGATATTTCCTTGAATTTTTGCTCCGCCTCTCTGTTCCCTGGATTAATGTCCGGGTGCCACTTACGCGCTAGCTTTCGATAGGCCTTTTTAATATCCTCTTCGCTAGCATCCCTTGGAACGCCTAAAATTTCATAGAAATTTTTGCTCATAAACATACCAACTCTCTAAAAAACTTGCTTTTTTAATTCCTTATAAAGAAAAGCCGGCTTCTTAACAGAATAATAATTATGAAATTTACCATACGGAATTAAAATAACAAAACAAAATGGCTGAGAAGTGGTAAGGGTTAAAATATTAATTATTTCTGGTTCTTTATATTTTAGAAGTTAAAACCGCACTAAATTCTATTCCTTTTTGTCATCAGTCTAAAAAAAGCCTGTACGCTACCATTCTGGCAGGCAACCTTACCGCATCTTCAGGAGTTTAATAGAAAACACCATTATACCTTTTCCCTGCCACCAGGCGAATCGTGCCCTCATCAGTCTTTGTCAGGGAAACACCGATAATCGGTTTTTCATAAATTTCCGTTAATTCAACTATCACAGCAATGTAGTCATGCTCAAAATAACTGTCGGATTTGTCCAGTTGGTCAAGAAATTCAGAGGATACGGATTCATCGATCTTACTAATTGACCGTATTAAGGATCGTGTCAAATCATATCTGCCAATAAAGGTCAGTCTGATTACTGCATCAATTCCTTCCCATTCTAGGAGTCCTTCCAGCGCCAGCAGGAGAATTACACGATCTGGTGTTCCAACCAGATCAAGGGGGTTACCTACGCTCCAGAAAGTGGTCGTTATGCGGCAGGCTGTCCGCCATCGATCTGATTCCTTTTCTTCCCCTGAATTTCCTACCCCATTTTCGAATTATATACTTATTATAATCTATTGAATGTTATCATGTTCCAACTATTTATCAATATAAAACCAGGCAGGAAAAATACTGACGCTGATTTATCTGCCAACATCTTCAAAAGAGCTTGATCCCTCCAGCGTTTATTTCATAACATGGATGTAAACTACTAGATAGAACAGGATTGGAGCCTGTACTTTGGAGAGATACCGGGATTTTAATAGCTATCTTAAGGATATGTTTGGAGAACGCGTACAAAAAATTCCCCTGGATGCGGGTCTCGGATGTCCAAACCGTGATGGAACCATATCACACAAAGGTTGTATTTTCTGTGATCAGAAAGGTTCGGGAACAGGCGCTCTTATACACAGGGGTCTTTCCATAGAAGAACAGATTGCCCAGGGCAAATGTTTCATGGAGAAGCGATACGGTGCCCGGAAATTCATAGCCTACTTCCAGTCTTTCACCAACACTTATGCACCGATTGCCAGGCTTAAGGCCCTTTATGACCGGGCCCTTGCCCCTGAGGGAATGGTTGGGCTTGCCGTGGGCACCAGGCCAGATTGCATTGATAATGAAGTTCTTGATCTCTTGAAGTCTTATAAAAAGGATTACCTTGTCTGGATCGAGTTCGGTCTCCAGTCCGCCCATGAGATAACACTTGAAAAAATAAACCGAGGCCACACCGTATCATGTTTTGAACACAGCGTACTGGCGGCCAACAAATGTGGCCTTAACATATGTGCTCATATCATTCTCGGTCTGCCCGGCGAAACCCGCGATATGATGCTGCAAACAGCGCATTTTCTTTCAGCCCTCCCTATACAGGGCGTCAAAATCCATGTTTTGTATGTTGTCGAGGGGACCCAACTTGCAAAAATTCACAGGACTGGAGGCTTGAGGTGCCTCGAACAGGAGGAATATGCCAATATCGTGGTTGATTTCTTGGAAATTCTCCCTTCACAAATAATTATCCAAAGGCTGACCGGCGACCCACCCAGGAGCGAGCTAGTAGCCCCCTCCTGGGCGAAAGAAAAGGCAGCTAACCTGGCACTCATCAGGGATATCATGAAAAGGAGAAACACTTGGCAAGGCAGGCTGTTTCAGAAATCTACTGTTGGCAGCTAAGGGTAAACGGTCTCAACGTTTATGTGGCATCCTCCTGTGAGGGAGTGATGAGAATAGGTTTAGCGCTGGGGAATCAACCTGATTGCACAGAATTCTTCAGAACCCATTTTCCGGAAAGCCGGCTGCATAAAGACAACAACCCTAACCGATCTGTAATAGATTGGGTTTATGCCGCTCTTAACAACAAACCTGTACCGGAAAAAATCAAACTTGATATAAACTGTACTCCTTTCCAATGGGACATTTTGCGGGCGACGGCACTTATCCCTTTTGGAAAAACAAAAACCTACGGGGAAATTGCATACATGGTTGAAAGACCCGGCGCCGCCAGGGCAGTAGGCCAGGCACTGGCAAGAAATCCACTGCCTCTAATATTTCCGTGACACAGGGTTGTTTCCATCGGGGGACCCGGTGGTTTCAGCTCAGGCCTGCCTTTGAAAAAATACCTGCTGGAACGTGAGAGGTACATAAGAAAAATGCAAGGAGATATCTACTGAAATGTGCGAAGGGATTTTGGAGAGGACAAGCTGAAAAATATTATTCCCGTGTAGCTGTCACTTCAGTTAAACATTTCACAAGAAAAGATATCTTTACGGCTGTCAGGATTCCCCTAGAAAATTTTCCAGGCTCTTTAGGTCTTCTACATTGTAAACTGACACGTCCCTTTCAGGGGGGACGATTTTCCTAAGCAGGCCAGCTAATACCTTTTTTGGCCCTACTTCAATAAATCTGTTTACTCCCTGACTAAGCATATTCAAAACAAGGTCATACCAGCGCACCCGGCTGATAAGCTGCCTGGCCATAATATCCTTTATCTGGCCAGGATCTGTCTCTCCCGCAGCGGTTGCATTGAAAATCAGCCCGGACGAGGGGCTAGAAAAAGGAATATCCTGCAGAAATGCCCTGAAATCATCTACTGCACCTTGCATCAATTCAGAATGCCACGCTCCGCTGACTTTTAAAGGAACAGCCCTCCCCTTTCTTTCCTTGACTATCTCAATGGCTCGCTCTAGCGGCTCCTTTTCGCCAGTTATTACAATCTGATCGGCGGTATTATGATTTGCTACTGCTAATACATTCGAATTTTTAGCTTCCGCAACCACATCCCTTACCAGATCGATATCCATGCCCATAACAGCCACCATACCACCTGGTTTCAAAAGTGACTCCCTATGCATCAGCTCTCCTCTTTTCTTAACCAGTCGCAATGAATCATAAACACTGATAACCCCTGCTGATGCTAGTGCGGCATATTCTCCCAAGCTGTGTCCGGCGGAGACTTCGGCTTTGATTCCCGATCCATTCAATGCCTTAAGGCAGGCCAGATTAACGGCTGTTATGGCCGGCTGAAGATTCTCGGTGAGTGTCAGCTCGGACATCGGTCCTTCAAAGCAGAGTCGCGTCACTGGTCTTCCACAGATTTCGTCCACCTGCGAAAATATTTCCTTTATCCCGGCGATATTTTCCGCCAGGTCCTTGCCCATTCCAATAAATTGGGAACCCTGGCCAGGAAAAAGAAATCCGAGCTTTTCAGGCATAAAAAAATCTCCCAAGGAGTTTTACTTCTGAGGCTCTCCTACCATCTTCCGAAGAAGCTGCTCCAATTGAATATCGTATTCTCTAGACCCCGGCTGAAGCGATTTATTCCGTGCAAGCTGAGCTATAACAGCTTCTTCAGCCTTTTCGAACTGAATATACGAGTAACTGAAAATCTGGTTAATAACCCCATATATTTCCTCGTCTGTCCCATAAATCTCAATGACATGCGGATCCTCGATAATGACTTCCATTATATACTGCGTCATATAAAGAGAATAGGGATTCGGGCGGGGGACTAAATCGCGAATCGGCGAGATAAAATACCTTATATCAAAATCAGAGCTTCTGAGAGCCTTCTTCAGACCATTTAGGATAGCAGTTGAAACAGCAGCAGGATTGTCGGTTTCAATGATTTTATTCATAAGCAATGCCTGGAAAAGACGGTTATGTATCTCAGGCAGCTTGAATCTTAAAAATCTGTCTCTTTGAAAAGCCTCCTGTTTTTCCTGCCTTTCAAGCTGCTTTATCATCTTTTCCTGAACTCTACCGCTGTCTCTTGTCTCCATAAGCAGCCTTCCAAATTCATGTTCGAATTATTGATCGCTTTTTGCAGAGACTGAGGAATCTGTTTTGGCAGTACTATCTGTGGATTCCTTTGTCTCTGTTTTTGAATCAGCCTTTTCCACCTTTGCTGCAGGGGTTTGACTCGCGCTCCCCTTCGAGGCGTAGTCGGTAACATACCATCCCGAACCTTTAAGATGGAAAGAGCTCTGGGAAATCATTTTCCTTACTCTACCATGACACAATTCACACTCGGTAAGAGGCGGATCTGAAAATTTCTGCAAGGCCTCGATTTGATGTCCGCATTTGGTGCACTTATATTCATAAATGGGCATTTACACTTACCTCCCCGACATTACCAATAAATCGACTATACAATAGCCAGGTCACAAACCCTGTGGTCCCGATATGAGTCCAAAACATAACCTAATTTTGGCACCGAGAGTCTCTTCAAGATTTCAAAAGTCTGACCGTGTACGACAATTTCCTCTCTTTCTCTCTCCCTTAAGGGGGCATCAAACCTTTGAAAAAAGTTACAAAATCTCACAATATGAACCAGTTCATGGGTAAAAACATACACAAGAAGAGGAAGGAGGAAAAGTTCTCCGTCTCGCTCAACTGCATTAAGTATATGGTGGTCATTTAAACAGATTAGATAGAAATCAAGGTTCCTCGTCCTCAGTTCAACCCCGCCCTCAGGCTTAGAGCTTTTGTTTAACAATGCAAAGGCACCCGGCCTTAATTCCTCAACCTCCAGGAAAGAAAGGGTCTTTACGTCATACCTATGCCTTCCCCACTGCCTAGATGAGAACTTAAAATAATTTACTGTCGCATCCTCAGCAATATCGAGGGCTTCACTAACCTCAAGCAGATCATGGTTTTTGAAAGATAACAAGGCCATTTCAAAAAAACCTCGCACCGGGAACCTGTAATGCAAAAATTAACACCGGTTGAGGAAATGTCAATGCCATAAGTTTCATAAATGGTGGCGGTGACTGGATTTGAACCAGTGACTCTGCGGATATGAGCCGCATGCTCTGACCAACTGAGCTACACCGCCGGTGCAGTTGAATGTGGTCCCTAATTTATTAAAATATTGGTTTTTGTCAATCAAATAATAACTGAACCGGCTCACATTATGGATATAAAGTAGAAACTACGTGATATATGAAAACATATCCTATTTCTCATGCTTAAAAGCCGATTTCTGCGGTTTCGATTTCTTCATTCATTTAGTTTGTTTTATCTTGCATATACTGCTTGATTCCTATTTAAAAGAAATAGGTCTTGATATAGCCGGAGTCGATCCACACTGCAATTCCAGGCAGCAATTGACTTATGATCTATACGCTTATCAGTTACCAGGTTATATTGACACTCTTCAAAAATACATGTTAATGTTCCTACCGCATAGGAAAGTAAGGCCGTCCTTGATAAAAATCCCTCTTCTCATAGCAATAGACTTGGAACCATGATACTCCTTTTGCCTTTTAGGCTTGGGTAGGCGCAAACCGGGTAAGGACAGAGCGTTGATAGGAATAGTGACATCCAGAAGATGCCCTAGCTGTGGACATCACGAAATAGGCCTACTTGATAAAAATGGAGATTTTCATCCACTTGTACCTGGCGCACGTGTAAAAATATTGGGGGCTGAGCCTGCAAGCAGACACGAGCCGACCGACACTTCGAAAATGCCGAGGCCCAGCAGAACACAAACCACATTGAAATCCTGGGTCCCTGATCCAGCAAAAAACAACAGGTTGCTTGGATTGAAATATGGCGTGATGATTAAAAAAGAGGAAATGACAGGTGCTCAGGTAGATATTGAAGTCTTCAAGTCTGCTTACATCGAAAAGTTGGAGGCGCTCATCGAAAGAGAGACCAGAGCTGGAGTAGCAATACTACTGGACAGGTTTTATGCCGCGCCTCATCTTGCCTCCGGATCACCGAAAGATATTGCTCATAACATGTGGAAGAATCTGGAAGAAATCAGACGGCCTGTTGAAACAGTAAAAAGCTGGCTCAAAAATGAGGGAGGGACAATTTACCAAGAATCTCTCTTTGAAGAAAGACCTCCACAAACCAGAACTACAGGCTACCCTGGTTTAGAAAAGGAGTTGGAACAACTATCTCTGGAAGTTTTTTTGACTCTGCTTTAAGGGAGGTCCATAGAAAAATATGAACCTCCCTCATTTTACCTGAAGGCAAATTCAGACTACCTGCTGCACGCGTATTAGGGATAAAAATATTCAGAGCTTTTTAAATTATTGGTCATGCTCTGGCACTCAGATAGTCCAGGACACGAACCTATAGATATTTTTTGACTTCTTCGGTCAAGGCCGGAACAACATCAAAAAGATCCCCGACTAACCCGTAATCAGCCTTCTGAAATATAGGTGCATCCGGATCCTTGTTGATAGCAACAATGACTTTTGAAGTGCTCATACCCGCCAGATGCTGGATAGCCCCGGATATTCCGCAGGCAATATAAAGATTCGGCGATACAACTTTACCGGTCTGGCCCACCTGATCCGTGTGAGGCCTCCAACCGGCGTCCACAGCGGAACGGGAAGCTCCTACGCTGGCACCGATCAGTGCAGCAAAATCTTCTAGAATGCCATAATTTTCCGGGCCTTTCATCCCCCGCCCGCCAGAGACTATCTTATCAGCTTCTGTCAAATCAACTTTGCCGCTCTCATCTTTGAGCACCTCTACTACCTTGGTCTTGAGCGTGCTATCGTCCAGCTTGATGGCAGCATCTACGATCTCCGCAGACTTAGAAGTGTCGGGTTCGCTAATAGCCATGACCTTGGGCCTCGCACTCGCCATTTGCGGCAAGCCGTTTTCAAAGGTCACCCTTGCATAGGCCTTACCGGCATAAATAGGTCTCGTCGCAACAAGATTCCCATTCTCAATGGAAAAAGCTGTACAATCCTGCGCCATCCCGATATCTAAACGGGCCGATAATCTGGCGGAAAGGTCTTTCCCTTGAACAGACGCACCAAGCAAAAGCACAGCCGGATCATTTTCCTTTACCAGATCGCCTATAACAGAGGTGTATACATCCGTTGTGTAGGTTTCCAATCTCGGGTCATCCGCTACAATTACCTTGTCAGCGCCATAATGCGCTAATCCCGCTGCCTTGTCCTTTATATTTGAGCCAAGCAATAAGACTGTCAATTCCTGGCCAAGCGCATCTGCTAAACGCCTTCCTTCGCTGACGATTTCATAAGTGATCTTTCGAATCTCTCCTTCTCTTTGCTCAGCAATTGTCCAAACTCCCTGTGCCATTTCTTATATCTCCTTTGTGAAAATCAGTTCCTGATGCTCTTCTTCCGCAAAAGGTCAGTATTGAAAAAAGCTTAAAGGACCTTTGCCTCTTCATGAAGCAGTTTGGCAAGCTCAGCCGCTTTTTCTTGCGGAGTCTCACCTTCAATAATTTTACCCGCCGCTCTCTTCGGAGGAGGTGTCAATTCTAAAATCTTTAATTTTCTCGCATCTGGTCCAAACCCGGATGGATCCAATCCCAGATCTGCAACAGTCTTTTCCTCAAGCGGCTTTTTCTTCGCTTTCATGATACCCGGCAAAGACGCATACCTGGGCTCATTCAAGCCCTTCTGCGCGGTAATAAGAGCGGGAAGACTGCTTTCGATAACGAGAGTTTCTCCCTCCACTGGCCTCTTCACCTTTACCGACTTTCCGTCTTCAGACACATCAACCTTCACAATAAGCGAAAGGCTTGGAATACCCAGCAGTTCGGCCAAAGATATTCCTACAAGGCCCAAATCATCATCGACGCCTCTCTGACCCGTAAAAATCAGGTCATACTCGAGATCTTTAATGGCTGCGGCCAGGGCCTTTGCGGTAGCAATAGAGTCGCTTCCATCCAGGGCATCGTCGCATATCAGGATTCCTTTATCAGCCCCCATGGCAAGGGCTGTTCGGATTGATTCCGTGACCCTTTTGGGACCGAGACCTACTACTGTAACCTCCCCCCCGAATTTTTCTCTGAGAAGTAGAGCCTCTTCTACGCCAAACTCATCATAGGGATTCATTACCCACTTGATGTCATCGGTCACAATTGACTTTCCGTCAGCTGCGACCTTTATTTGGCTCTCCGTGTCAGGCACTTGTTTCAAGCATACAATAATATTCACTTTATCCTCCTTTCAAAACCAAAATTTGAGGCGGCCGAATATACTTCCGCCTAGCCGTTTTGAACAGTCAGCTTTTTATTCCGTTGAGAAAATATTCGCTTATCTGTCTGGTGGCATCCTTAATATCATACTGCTTGCTCCTTGACAATACCCAGAATCTGGACACTTCGTCTAGAGCGCCGAAAAATGCCCTCTTGGCTACCCCCGGGATTACTTCTTTCCTGAAAACCCCCATCTCTTGACCTTCCCGAATGATATCAGCTATCAGATCCAAATAACGACCAAATTTATCGTTCTTGTACTCTTTCATAAATTTGCCGCTTTGTCGAACCTCAACCTGAATTATCTCAGCCATATTTTTATTTTGTTCGATCAATTGTAAGTGGGTCAGCGCAAATATCTCTAGCTTTTTGACCGGATCGTCTTGCCGTGATATCTGGACGATCATGTTGTCAAGAACGGCTTGCATCTGCTCTTCGAACAGGGAAATCAGTATATCATCCTTATTTTCAAAATAAATATAAATGGTACCATCCGCCACCTGAGCCTCTCTAGCTATCTCAGATATCTTCGCCTGGTAAAAACCTTTCTGGGCGAATATTTTGGTCGCTGCCTCTATAATTTTGTAATATTTTTCATTATTTTTTCTTTTACTCATGGTATCAACCTTTATGAATGATTATTCATTCATAAAGGTTGATACCATTGCCCATATACCCTGTCAAGATTTTTCCGTTTTTTATTGACATAAGAAAGATAATTTTACTATAGTCATTTTGTAGCTAATTTATAACCAGCCACAGAGAATATATCTACATATTTTTAAGATCTATCCCTAGTTAAATCAACATGTTACCGTAGCCAGCCCCAGAGGAGCCATGTTGCGGAATGGTCTATTATTTCACTTGACATATAATTAAAAAACAAATTAGATGCAGGAAGCTTGTTTCCCAGTGGACAAATTTAGTTATAAATTAGGTTCCAAGCGTGAGGGGAGCTTCAGAGAAGCTTGTTATAGTGAAATGAAGTATTTTACCCACAAGGAGGAAGAGCCATGCCTAAATTTCTTCTATCGGTAGTCTGTTCGTTAATTGTGAGTGGGCTGGTAACCTTTGGTTCTCCAGTCGGAGTCTTCGGCAAGGACATTAAAGTCGGAGCAATTATTAACCTTACAGGCCCGGCGTCCACTTGGGGACAGTTCCATGCTAAAGGTCACACAGACTACTTTAGGTATGTCAACGAGGTAAAAGGTGGAATTGCCGGTAACAGAATCGATCTAACGGTGGTAGACCACGCGTATAAGGTACCGGAAGCCCTGAAATATGTGAAAAAATTCTGTACCGCTGATAAAATGGATATTATTGCCACCTGGGATGCAGGATCAGGGATTATGGCCAAGCCTATAATCCAACAATACAAAACCCCCAACATCAACTATTCCACTTATCAGGGCATCCTTAAACCTCCGGTTGACTACGCTTACCTCCCCTATGGCGCTTACGATATGGACTGCTACGCGGTGCTGGAATATATACGTGCTATCGACAAGAGCGGTAAACCTCCAAAAGTTGGCCTCCTGACTTACAATAATGCCTACGGAAAATCAATACACGGCCCAAGTCAAGAATATGCAAAAGAATACAATGTAAACATTGTAGACATAGAAGAATTCCCCCCCAAGACACTCGATCTTAACACCGAGATTCTAAGGCTGAAGGAACGTGGGGCAAATTATGTCTTCATGCAATGTTTACCCTCAGCTATTATTATGGCACTTCAAGCCGCTGATAGAGCCAACTATGATGTTCCCTTTTTTGGGACCTGGACATCAACGGATCCGGATTTCTTTAAACGTGGAAAAGGCCTGATAAGAAACAGAATGCATATGCAATTCTGTGGCGGGCTTCCAGTTGACGGGAGCCCTGGCATGAAGGTTATGGAAGAACTCTGGAACAGATACAAAACAGTAACCAAATTTGACGCGTCCTACTGGGAAGGTGTAGCCATTGCCATGATCATGGAACAGGCATTTCAAAGGGCGCATGAAAAATTCGGAGAAATAAACAGCGAAACAATTAATCAGGCTCTTCAAACTTTTCAGAATGAAGATTTTGGAGGACTCGTTCCCAAAATTACATACACAGAAACCGACCATAGCGCATCCTGGGAGGCCAGAATAGTAAAAATCAATGAAGATTCAACCTATACCCCTCTAACCGGCTTCTGGGGACCAGGAAAAGAAAAGGTTAAAATCGTAAAATGAAGGCCTTTCGCGGCGAGCCTAGTATCTTCGCCTCCGCCCGTCCGGAGAAAAATCGGGCGGAGCTGGAGGTGAAGGAGCTTACGTTAAACTTTGGAGGGATTACTGCACTCAATAAAGTCGACCTAGCAGTGCACACCGGAGAACTGGTTGCTATTATTGGACCGAACGGAGCCGGTAAAACCAGCCTGCTCAACTGCATTACAGGTTACTATAAGGCGCAAAAAGGTCGAATAATTTTTAATGGAGAAGACATAGGGAATCTTCCACCCCATCATCTTACAAAAATCGGAGTTGGAAGGACCTATCAAAATATTGAACTCTTCCCAGGTATGACGGTCCTGTCCAATATGTTACTGGCTAGACATATCCACTGCAATTATAGCGTTGGGAAGGCATCTCTTTTCTCAAAATCTGTCAGAGCGGAAGAAGTTCGACATCGTGAAATTCTGGAAGAGTTGATCGATTTTCTCGAAATGCAATCAATCAGGAAACAGCTTGTTGGTTCACTTCCTTATGGAATGAGAAAACGCGTTGAACTCGGAAGGGCACTTGCCTTGGAGCCAAAACTCCTGGTTCTAGACGAACCTTTTGCCGGAATGACATTAGAAGAAAAGGAAGATATGGTGCGTTTCCTTATTGAGCTAAACGAAGCCTGGAAACTCACCATGCTGCTTGTAGAACATGATATGTCGGTAGTAATGAGCATCTCCCAAAAAGTCATGGTTCTGGACTTCGGTGTTAAACTAGCAGAGGGTACTCCAAATTTTGTGCAAAATCACCCTGAAGTCATCAAGGCCTACCTGGGAGATACCTCCATAATTGATTAATCTAGTTAAGATACATGACCTCTAAAAAATGAAGGCTGCGAATCTTGAAATTGAACGTATTGACCAAGCCGTAATGTCGGCGCTTAGCCGGTATACCTTTCCCCAGATCCTTTCCAAACAGGCGGAAAGGTTCGGCTCCGACAAAATTGCCATCAGAGAGAAGGCTTATGGAATCTGGCAGGCATATAACTGGCGGGAATATCTCCGTTACACAAGACTAGTCTGTCTAGGCCTAGTTGCACTGGGCCTCAAGAGGGAAGAAAATGTAGGACTCATATTAGATAACCATCCTGAATGGCTTTTCTCTGAACTTGGGGCTCAATCTGCGGGCGCGGTAACGGTCAACCTGTTTACCTCATCAATCGCCAAAGAATTGCTTTACGGACTTAATAGGATTGATGCCTCGTATGTGTTCGCTCAGGATCAAGAACAGGTCGACAAACTCCTCGAATGCAGGGAAGGTCTTCCTCACGTAAGGAAAATTATTTATGTTGATCCCACCGGGATGAGGTCTTACAAAGATGACACCTGGCTGATGAGTTTCAGACAACTCATAGAACTAGGCGGCGACCTAGATAAGAAGGAGCCCGGTCTTTTTGAAAAAACAATCTGGGAAGGAAAACCCGATGATATCGCACTCATGCTTATGACCTCAGGTACTACCGGGCTTCCCAAGCTGGTTATGTTGAGTTTTAGCAATTTTACGGATATGGCACGCAAGTGGCTAGAGACCGCACCTATAGGCATTGGGGACAATTGGATTTCCATTACTCCGCCTGCCTGGATCGTCGATCAGATGTGGGGTGTAGGTATAACTCTGTGCGGCGGCATGTGCATGAACTTCCCTGAGACCTTGGAAACTGTAACCGAAGACTTCAGGGAAATAGGGCCCACCGTAATCATAACTTCATCCAGATTCTGGGAAGATCTCGCCTCAAAAATCAGGGTCAAAATAAGTGACTCCGGTCGCCTTAAAAAGGCACTATATAAGCTGTCCCAGAGAATCGGAGGAAAAGTAATCGATCTTAAGACAGAAAACCTAAAGATACCAGCCTACCTTCGTCTCCTGAGTTACATAACTACACGAATAGTCTCCCGCCCGCTAATGGATAGAGTAGGATGTCTTGGTTTTCGAGGGGCATATACAGGCGGACACCCTATAAGCCCGGATGTTATTCGATTTTTCAGGATCAACGGGTTGAACCTTAAGCAGTGTTATGGTCTTACAGAGACCAGCGGAATCTTTCAGGTCCAACCCGATGAAGAGGTCAAGCCGGAGACAGTCGGCAAACCCTTGCCGCGGACTGAAATAAAAATTACCCAAGATCAAGAGGTCCTGGTTCTAAGCAAATCCAATTTCGTAGGCTATTACCAGAATCCTGAGGCCACAGCAGAGGCCTTGAAGGATGGATGGTTTTACACAGGAGACGCAGGATATTTTGATGATGACGGACACCTTCTCATTATCGGCCGAAAACAGGACATAATGCGTACCAGGGACGGGGAAGCCTTTTCCCCCGACTTCATAGAGACAAGACTGAAATTCAGTCCATATATAAAAGAAGCGGTTATATGGGGAGAAGGGCGGCAATATCTGACTGCATTTATAAACATTGATTTCGGAAACGTAGGAAACTGGGCGGAGGAAAACAAAATTCCCTATACCACTTACACTGACCTTTCACAGCAGCCCGCGGTTGAGGAACTGATTAGAGAAGAAGTTCGATTCGTGAACACACAGCTACCTAAACCGATGCAGCTGGAGAAAATCATTCTTCTGTATAAACTTTTAGATGCAGATGATGAGGAACTCACGAGAACTGGTAAAGTGAGGCGGAAATTCGTATACCAGCAATACAATGATCTTATTGAAGCTATGTACTCTTACAGAAACGAATTATCAGTAAAAGGCAAAGTACGATATCGGGACGGACAAGTTGGAACTATCGAAACAACAGTAAGGATATTAAGTGTTCAGGAAGGAGGCTCCACATAAAATGGAATTTTTCCTTCAAATTCTTGTGAACGGTATTTCTCTGGGATTTCTATACGCACTTTCTGCGCTGGGCTTTGTCATGATCTTCAAGTCCAGCAGTGTTCTCAATTTTGCTCATGGAGAACTTTTGGCCATAGGTGCATTCTTCTTTCTGGTGCTTTCTACATGGGCAAAGCTTCCAATTATTCTCGCTTTTGTGCTTACCCTTGCAGGGAGCTTCGCCCTGGGCTTCTTGATAGAACGTTTTTTCCTGCGCCCCCTGATTGGAGAAGCCCTTATCGAAGTCATAATGCTGACTGTGGGGCTGGCAGCCATGTTCAGGGGGCTTATGTTATTTGTTTTCGGTGGTGATATACATGATTACCCGAATTTCCTGCCTGAAAGCCTGTCTCTGGATATCGGGCTTATCAATATTCCTGCCGTAAATATGGCAACCTTTATTGTCGGGATTATCTTTCTTATTCTGTTTGGCTTCTTCTTCAAATACTCGTCTCAGGGCATTTATATGAGATCTGTTGCTGATAATCAGCCCGCAGCACTTTCCTTAGGTGTTCATGTAAGGAGAGTCTTTGCGCTTTCCTGGGCCATTGCAGCTTTGGTTGCGGCTATCAGCGGTATTGTACTCGGCATCATCAACGGAATAAATGTCCACGAATTGAGCGCCATAGGCCTTAAGGTTTTTCCGGTAGTTATCCTCGGTGGACTGGATAGCATAGGAGGTGCAATACTTGGCGGCGTTATTATCGGACTTCTTGAGACGTTTACTGGAGGGTATATCTCGACATCCCTGCGTGAGATCATTCCCTATATCGTATTAGTCTTTATTCTCATGGTGAGACCTTACGGACTTTTCGGCCTGGTCGAAATTGAACGAGTCTGATCAAAAGCGCCCCAGGAAAACATACTCGGATTATTTTTACCAAAACATTCAGTGAGTGCTGGCCAGACAGGTCACACAGCGGAATAAAAAAGATAAAACTAAGCCTTATCCCTTACCGCACTAAAAAAGGTCAAAGGGATCGAACTTAAAGCGGGAGGCCGACAAAAGAATGCGCAGGTTTCGATTTCATCCTTGCGGTAATTTCAAAGAATCCTATAAAGATGAGCTTACTATCTTTGAGACCGATTTTGGAAGATTCTGGCTGGCATCAGGTTTAATTATCCTTTTTGCTGTAATTCCATTTATAAGTTCCGCTTACTCTTTATATGTCCTGAATACCATAGGGATTTACATCATAGCGGCTATAGGGCTCAACATTCTAATTGGGTATACAGGACAAATTTCCCTGGGCCACGGAGCTTTTTTCGGCGTAGGCGCTTATGCTGGTGCTATTTTGACAACTAAGGTCGGCTTTCCTTTCTGGGCAGCCTTACCTTCTGCGGGAGTTATAACCGCAATAATCGGAATGGTGTTTGGGTTGCCATCTGTCCGTCTAAAACATCTATACCTCACCATAGCTACACTTGCCGGACAGTTCATAATAGAATATGTAATGATACAATGGGGTGATTTGACTGGAGGTGCCGAAGGTATTAGTATCCTGGGCGCTACCCTGTTCGGCTTGGATTTAGCAAAGGATAGAACATTCTATTATGTGATATTTATCTGCGCCGTATTTCTCACATGGACGGCCGTAAACCTTGTACGTACTCGCTATGGCCGCGCCTTCATTGCTATCCGTGACAACGACCGAGCCGCTGAGGGGATGGGGATACCCATTTTTGGATACAAGCTCCTCTCATTCGCCATCAGCTCGTTTTACGCCGGATTTGCTGGTGCTCTCTACGCCTTCTACACTATAAGCATAACGCCGGAACCATTTAATCTATGGCTTTCAATAGTCTTCATCGCAATGATCATAATCGGAGGTCTGGGCAGTATTCCTGGTTCCATCTTCGGTGCAATATTTATTGTAGCACTGGGGGAGATACTGAGTCATATCACCGAATATCTAATGAACGTAGGGGCCTCGGCTGGTTTTGCTATCACAATCGCTCCCTTGCGCGAATTCGTGTTCGGCTTGGCTATAGTTTTGTTCATAATATTTGAACCAAAAGGGCTTGCAGAGGTGTGGCGTATCGTTAGATCCAGTTTCAGGCTCTGGCCCTTTTCCTATTGACAGAAATATAAGACAAGCAGAGAATCTTTAAAAAATACACAGAATTCCTTAATATTCAACTTAGGGAATGCCTTCTAGAAGGAACCTTTATGGAAAACAATATAAGGCTTCTCGTAAATAATATAAGCGTTGTGTACTCTGATGTAATCCAGGTCCTTAAGGGAGTATCGCTTAACATTAAAAAAGGGCAGATTGTTTCCCTGCTAGGCAGCAACGGTGCCGGTAAAACCACGACTTTAAAGGCTATCTCCGGTCTACTCAAGCCAGAAAATGGGAAGGTGACAGAGGGTGCCGTGGAATACGATGGAAAACCAGTTCAGAATTCATCTCCGGAAGAAATCACCCGAAAAGGAATTATCCAGGTCCTTGAAGGAAGGCAGGAGTTCAAATATCTCACTGTCGAAGAAAACCTGAGAGTAGGAACGGCCACCAGATGGGGAAAGCCTTACCACAAGGACCTCGAACTCGTCTATCACTATTTTCCTGCCCTTCTATTAAGAAAACGGGCCCTGGCCGGGTATTGCAGTGGGGGTGAACTTCAGATGCTTGTTATAGGAAGGGCTCTGATGGCACACCCTAAACTTCTGCTTCTAGATGAACCTTCCCTGGGTCTTGCGCCGCTTCTGGTAAAAGAAATCTTTCAGATTATAAAAAGAATAAACAGGGAACAGGGAACAACGCTCATGGTTGTAGAACAGAATGCCAATATGGCATTACAGATAGCCCATTACGGTTACGTAATGGAAAACGGCAAAATCGTCTTAGAAAGCAACGCCAAAGAGCTGGGAAAAAATCCTGACGTAAAAGAGTTTTATCTTGGAACCGCAGCCTCCGGAGCTCTAAAGTCCTATAAAGACGTAAAGGCCTATAAAAGACGAAAGCGATGGCTTTAAACCCGGACAAATAAAAGAACCCTGTTGTGTCCCCAATAAAGACCTCTCTTAGATACCCGGTAATCTATCGATATGAACCCCACTGACTCCTTTCCGTCTGAAACCTTTTTCCAAGGGGACTCCTTCCGTTTTGCTAAACCGGAAGATTATGAGCCCTTAGGAATTGATCCAGCAGACATTCCGTTAGGAACCTTCCCTGCCCTGAAGCACCCATCACAACTTCAAAGCCGATTCGGAGGGAATGCATATGGTTTCGGTCTGTTTGAAGTACAAGATCGCTTAAGGCCTAACGATTTTAACCTTCTCCAGTCTATCGCATTCGATGACCCGGAAAGTATTAAAAAACATCACAAAGAACTTAATAAAATTTATAAAAAGCTTGGCCTTCTAATCAGATTTTCCAGCTTGGGAAAGCCTTACTATCTTATTCCGGTTCATCTCGCATCTGAGACACTCATACAGATTAAGTCCAAAATTGACGAAATATCCAAGATAATAGGGTTCCACCGCAAAAAATATTTCAAAGAACACCATGAGATAGGGTTGGTAACGAATCAGGATGACCTTATTACACGGGAACTTTCAATCCTGTTCAAGGAACATCGTTTTGTGGTTCTGGACTCCCTCGAGAAAATACAGAATTTTAGTCAAACTCTGGATCTCATAATTCTTACTAGAGATCTATATGAGATCATCATAATGGAAAATTTTAATACCGTTTTCCAGGAAAGGCTCTCGCGAAAAAGCCTGGAGCAGCGGTCCGCTTACATACTGTGGAAATTATACAACCTCCTGAAATCTGATGCTGAAATATTTATTATAGCCAACCACTACACCCCTAAAACCAATAAAACCGCAAAAATCACATTCAAGAATTTTCAAGAAGAAAAAAAAATCTCCTTATTCAGTCACATTTTCAAGACAAAAAAGAGGTATGTGATCAAAAATCACCGTCTACAGATCAACATATTTGATTTTCAGAAATACCTTAGCGGTTTTTACGTTGAACAGGAAGTAGTCGACAGGTTGCTTGGTGGAAAAACGTTAGAGGAAATGACACTTGAACAAATTAATAATCTCCCATATCTCAATTTTCCTCTTGGTGAATGGCCTTTCCTATCAGACCAGGAAAAAATCTGGGACAATCTTCTATCAATATATTTCGACAAGATATTTTTGAAACCACTTGTACCTTTATCAGTAAAGGAGGAATGGAAAAACAGATTTTCCTCAGGAAATTATTCTCCAAATTACTTTATGGTCTTCCTTGGACAAAAAAAGGCGTTAAAAACAACAACGTCTGTAGTAAAACGCGAAGTGATTGAATCAAAGCTGATTGGTTGCCCCCCCCAACTCCTGGCGGATTACAGGGACTCTTTTGAATATGTAATTGCGACCCTTAGGGTTCTGGAAAGGTTAAGGAAAAAAGATTACAGCGGATTACCGGATATATATAATGATAGGCTTACACAACCGCTGGAAAACAAAAACAGAAGATTCAGTTCCCTTTACGATGTAATAAAGCTTACAAAAAAAATCCACAGGCTGGAAACTATCAAAGACTATCTAAATCCTGACAAAATCGAAGGATCCAGGACCAAGCTCCTGGAAAATCTGGAAGTCCTGACATTATTTGGGTTCACCCACAATGAATTAAAGGAAATCACCCATATCGTGATGGGCCACACACCTTTGGGCCAAATCATATCAGCAAAAATGAATGAAAAGGCGCTGAAACCGCTCTCAGATCTTGCCCGAAAGTATGACCCTCGGCAGGCTCTTAACCTTTTGCGCTATTGCCGGTTGATGACCATGGCTGAAACCGAGGCCGCTAGAGGGGCAATGCTCACTCCGGAGGAACTTGCCCAGCTTTTCGACCTTTACGAATCAACCGTAAAGGTTGTGACTAACCGGGATCTAGATTGGGAAAGTCTCCTGGATGAAAAAATCACGGCGATAGGAGGGATACACAACAAAATAGTTAGAAAACTCCTGATGATGATTAATCACTTCGAATTTCTGGATAATTGGTCTGAACTCAGCCAGAACGGACAGATGGAAAAAGAATGCCTGGCGGATTACGATGAGATCAAACTCAATAGGATCGAAAATGTCATAAACTTAGTAAAAACCATCGAACAATTCGAGGAGATGTACCTCAAATTCGACCCCCTTCAACTGCCGGTTTTTTACAGAAAATTCCTGGACACAGAATTTCACGGAACTGGACATCTTTTTGAAAGAATGGACAGTCGCGATGTCTTTGTACTGCTCTGGATCACTGTTAATTTAGCCCGAGGAGAAGTCATTAATTTCAATCCTATCCTTTCGAATATTGAGCCCCCTGAAATCAATGATCAAATTAAGAAGCTGGAAAATGAAGTAAAAGCAATTAACATAAATAACCTTGACCTTAGTATTTTAAAAGAGTTCAGTGAACAGCTTTATCAAAACAGGACTTCCTTCGTAGCTGGAACCGGCATCCAACTAAAAATAGACAACACAACCAAGGCGCTGGAAGTCAATTATTTAGATATGGAAAAGGATATCAAAAGGGTAAAGGATATGGCCGGGGAATTGGCTGGTCGTCGCATATCTGATATCCCTGTTGAGGATCTTAAAAACCTGGAGATCCTTTTTTCAAATCTGGAAAGTTTTTCACAGAGTCACCTAAGACTACTTCGTCAAACAGACCCTGATGTCAAACTGCCTGCCAGAGAAAACAGATGGTTTCAGGAGATTCAAGAGCTCGGCGAAGAGTTTCGACATAAATTTCTTGAGGTAATCTTTCGGCCAGAAAATCTGCACACGGATTTCGAACTGCTTTACCGCAACTCTCCTTCCCTGCTGAATTACATCCTTCCTGAATTTACGGCTCTTCAAGATCTTGATTTTCCCTGGCACCTTTACCTGAAGGAACCTGTTACACATTACATAATGACAGCAATGAAAAAATTTCAAGCTTTGGTCAAACATGACAAAGAGAGCTTCCAGGACACCTTATTATCTCACCGGTTAGCCCAAAAGGAATTCGGGCCCATGGCCACTGGAATTGTTGGAGCCACCGAATCCCAAATTAACGAACTGGAAAAAATTGTCGAGAAATTACGTTCCAACGTTCCCCTTTTCGATGCACTGGTAAAATCATTCTTATTTCAGGATATAGGAAGAATCCCTTCCTTAAGAAAAAAATACAGCAATCAAATCCATCCTGCAGACCTCGCCCATGTTGGGGCTTTTTTCGTAGAAAAAGAAAACATAGCAGAAAGGTATCAGCTGGATAAAAAGGGCAACGAATATCTTATTTTCCTGGTCAGGCACCACAGCCTGCTTCACCATGTGGTACGAGGTGAATTTTCTTTCTATGTAATAAGGCACATCCTGAAGACAGGAGAAAAGGACCTCTTTGAGGCGTTTTTTTTGTTTTCTTTTATTATGATCTCAGCAATTAGAGAAGACCTTATAGTAGAGGATCTTGCCAATCGTCTGTTTCAAATTCGTAACTTATGCCACAAAATCATGGAAGGTAAAACTACGCTTGACGCATACATGAACGATGTCTTTAAGAAAAGTGGTGCTGTATACCATGCGCTTGAGGAGTACAGGGTAAAAGGTTTGCCTCAAGGGGTTACTCCATTAGATTACCTTAAATCACGCGAATCTCACCCGACCGAAGAGCCAAAATATATCGAATCAGGTCGAATGATCTTTGCGATGGAGAGACTTTTCAGGCTTCGTGGAATCCGGCATGTTCAATTCCTTGATCTTGTAAATCTTATGCTAAAGGTACCGCTTAAGTTTATATACAAAAAGAGAAAGTTCGCGAGCATTGGATACTCCACTTTTGAAAAACAAGTGTTTGAGGCATTACGCATTTACAATACGCTCCAAAACCTTCCGGAAGACACCAGGCATTTCATCCTCAATCATCTCATAGAAGATGAAGTTCGTATTTTTGGATACGAAAAAGTGAGCAATTTTTTGAGCTATGGGAATCAGATAAAGGTCCTTCTGGCAGGACTAATGGGGATAAAAAAACCTGAAAAGAAGGAATCACCTGTTTGCCTTAGCTTCCTGGAAATTTGTGAAGAAATTGAAAAACGGTACGAGGCCCTTAATGACTTCCTTAACACCCTTTCGGTGGAAAAACTCTGGAAGGACAACTCGGAACTGGAACAACTTTTTAACGCCAAAACAGGCTTAATCTTAAGCAGGACGGACTTCCCAAATGTCCTTTTGATAAAGTTTGAAGATCAATTCAACATCTCGCAAAAAATATCTTATATGAATACCATAAGTAACATCGAACAGCTTAAAAACTATTTTCACTCTAGCTTGAAATCTTTGAGAATACACCCCTTTCACACCGATGATTACGAATTACAGCTTGAAAGGGTTTTCGATAAAAGGCTCACAGAAATTGCTGATATAATACTCAACCAGACAAAAAAACAGATGGATCTTATAGAAGACTTTCAGGAATTATATAAACTCGTGAACGATCTAATCGATCGCTCCCTGGAAATCGGGTTTTCAGAGAATCAGAAGCACAGGTTGATGGATCTTTACGAATTGAGAAAAGATAGCATAATGCGCAAAAAACTCGCTGAAATTGATGTTACACTTGAAAACATTAACGAAATCCAGGAACTAAAAGACTACTGGGATAGCATCAAATGGTATCTGCAGAGCAACAGGCGATTCTTGGGAAAAGAGTTCGAACACCTGATAGCCAAAAAATTTGATCGAATAAAAGCCGAACTGACTAGCTGACATTCGGAACCCCTTCATAAAGGGTACTGTCACAGAATTTTTAGCGACTGTTAAGTTGAATAGAAAGAATCCATTAGGTCCTGTTTACTCAAAATACCCGTTCAGCAGTGCTTTTGTCTTAACCACATTCATGTTTAAACCCAATTCCTTCCTATCAAAACCCATAGCCAAACCCAAAATCTGAGTCAGATATAATACAGGTATATCAAAACTCACTCCGTATTCCGACTCTATGCTCTTCTGGTTGCCGTCTAACATCACAGAACAAAAAGGACAAACAAGACAAATCGCGTTTGCCCCTGAACTGGAGATATTGTCGAGTTTGTTTTTCGCCAACGAAAGAGCCACTCTTTCATCAACAGGTAATATAGGACCACCGCAGCAATCTTTCTTACCGGGGTAGGATATCACCCCGGCACCAGTTATTTCTACCAGGGCATCAATTGACCTGGGGTCTTCTACAGAATCAAAGCCCTCAAAAATTTTGGAAGGTTTTAGGTAATGGCAACCATAATGTATTGCTATCTCAAGGCTGCCAGCGTCTTTCTCAAAGAAGGGTCTGATTTTCTCTGCGCCGATTTCCTCAAACAATATTCTTGCCAGATGCCGTACCCTGCTTTTTCCCTTATATTTCATGCCAACCCTGGATAGTTGTCTGTTAACCCTGTCCCTTGCAAATCTGTCTTCGTTCAAATGAAATCCAGCTTCAACCAGTGCGGAACCGCATGAACTGCAAAGCACACATATATCCAGACCTTTCTGTTCAGCAAGACAGAGATTATAGGCGGCCATGATCAATGATGCCTCCTCATCGCTCGCCTTTATCGGAAAACCGCAGCAAATGAAATCGGTAATGTCTACAAGTTCAATTCCGACTTTTTCCGCAACCTTTCTAGCAGAAATCTCATAATTTCTGGCCCTTGCGGGGACTGTACACCCTAGGAATAAAGCATATTTCATTAGTCCTTACCCTTTAAATTCGGCCAATAGAGTGGGAATGTTGAATTCCGCTCCAGGGTTTCAGGGGGCATTGTCTTCATCAATCAATTTTTTAATAACTGTACAGGTGGTAGGCAGAGAAGGTAAATCCATCTTAGCTCGTTTTTTATTATCAAATTCATCAATAGAATAGATCCGCCCTTCGCCTACAACCAGGTCATGCTGCGCGCGTATCCCTGTCGGAACAAAGCCCTCTTTGACAGCCAGATTTTTGAGTAGAGTAATAAACTCGGTAATCGCAACCCCTTGCGGACACCTCTCCTGACATGCATAACAGGTAGTGCAGAGCCAAATTAGTCCACTGGAAAGCACCTCCCTCTTTAGCCCATAAAGCGCCAAACGTATGACCCTCAAGGGGTTGAACTCATCATTAATTGCTGATACCGGGCAACTGGCCCAGCAAGTTCTGCACATGAAACAGGCTGAAATTTTCTCTCCAGCTGGATGTTCAGATAGTTGCTTTTTGAAACCATGATCTACTGAGTTCATGTTTAATATTTCCATTACACTAAAATCCCCATTAGAAAAAAAACCATTGCCATATAACAATATAAATAACTATAATATAGCCATATTGCAACAGCAAAACCACAATAAACGCGGTTGAATCACATTGTTTTCCCTAACGCTCGGTCTTCCAACCTTAATCCGTGCTGTTTATCTCTATAAAAGGGGAACCAGCCCATGTCTGATGAGGTAAAGGGAAGCGTTCTCGTGTTGGGAGGCGGAATTTCCGGGATGCAGGCGGCTCTGGATCTCGCTGATTCCGGGTATCTTGTCCACCTGGTTGAAAAATCCTCCGCAATAGGAGGAGCAATGAGCCAACTGGATAAGACATTCCCCACCAATGACTGTGCAATGTGAATAATATCACCTAAACTGGTCGAGGTCGGCCGGCACCTGAATATAAATCTGATCACATGCGCAGAAATCTTAAAGGTCACGGGTACTGCCGGAAACTTCAAAATCACCCTGCACAAGACCCCTCGATATATTAATGAATCCAAATGCACCGGTTGCGGAGACTGCGTTGATGTATGCCCTGTATCCTTACCAGATGAGTACAATGCCGGGCTGACCCTCAGAAAAGCTGTATACAAAAAATATCCACAAGCCATACCAGGGGCTTATGCAATCACAAAAAGCGGAACAGCTCCCTGCAAGGCGAAATGCCCGGCTCACATTAGTGTTCAGGGTTATGTGGCTTTGGTCGCTCAAGGTAAATATCACGAAGCACTGAAACTTATTAAAAAGGAAAACCCTCTTCCGGCAATTTGTAGCAGGGTATGCCATCATCCATGTGAGGATGTTTGCACACGAGGGCTAATAGATGAACCAGTATCAATCAATTCCATAAAGCGCTTTCTGACAGATATAGATCTGCAATCTGGGATGTGTTATAACCCTGAAATTAATAATAAAAAAGAAGAAAAAATAGCCATCATCGGGGCTGGACCTGCAGGCTTGTCATGCGCTTATTACCTGGCACTTGAGGGCTATAGAGTTACTATTTATGAGAAATTGCCTGTTGCCGGTGGCATGCTGGCCGTTGGAATCCCTGAATATCGACTCCCCAGAGAAGTCCTCCACGCTGAGATCGATGCCATAAAAAATATGGGGGTGGAGATAATAAGTGGTGTGGAACTGGGAAAGGACATAACCGTCGGACAGCTCCGTAATTATGGTTACAAAGCCATTTTCATCGGGATCGGGGCTCATGTGTGCAAGCCTTCAGGACTTGAAGGCGACCAGTTGGAGGGAGTGTATTCAGGCGTTGATTTTTTAAGATCCATAAATCTGGGAGAAAAATTATCAATCGGTGAAAGGGTCGCAGTAATAGGTGGAGGTAATGTCGCCATTGATGCAGTACGTTGTGCCAGAAGACTCGGAGCGACGGAAGCCTTTATTATTTATCGACGAGGCATTGAAGAGATGCCCGCCATCGCTGAAGAAATAGATGATTGCAGGGAAGAGGGGATTGATATCCTGACCCTGACACAGCCAACAAGAATCTTCGGAAAAGACGGCAAAGTAAAAGCAATCGAATGTCTACAAACAGCCCTGGGTGATTCTGACGAAAGCGGCAGAATGCGTCCGATAGCTATAAAGGGATCAGAATTCATAATTGAAGTAGACAATGTAATACATGCTATAGGCCAACAATCTGATTGGACCTGCCTGAGTCCGGAATGTGCATGCAGATTTTCCGAAAAAGGGACTATTAAAGTAAATCCTGTTACCCTCCAGACTGATGATCCGGATATATTCGCTGGAGGAGATGCGGTCAACGGAGCCGGGACCGTTATTGAAGCTATCGAGGCAGGCAAGCAGGCCGCCTTCTCGATCGACCGCTTTATAAGAGATGTAAGCTTATCTGCCGGACGCGAAAAAAAAGAATGGCCAGTTGTCCCAGGGGTGAATTTACAGGGTCATGCCTCCTCCCCCAGAGAGATCATGCCCAGTCTCGAGAGGGAGCAACGCATTGAAGGATTTCGAGAGGTTAGATTGGGCTTGAATGAAAAACAGGTTTTGTATGAGGCTTCGAGGTGTCTGGAATGCGGTATCTGCTCCGAATGCTTCCAGTGTGTGGAGGCTTGCAGTGCCAACGCAGTAAATTTTGAAACCCATGCCGAGGCCTCTGAAGATATAGAAATTGAAGCCGGTTCTATTATCCTCGCACCGGGGTTTCAATTCTATGACCCTTCCGGTCTTTCCGCCTATAGCTATACCAAGAGTCCTAATATCATAACCTCGATGGAATTTGAGAGAATGCTTTCAGCTACTGGACCTAATATGGGCCGTATTATCCGTCCATCTGATGGAAGTACCCCAAAAAAAATAGCCTGGATTCAATGCGTAGGATCCAGGGAAATGCACCAGTGTGAGCATGGGTACTGTTCATCAGTATGCTGCATGTATGCGATAAAGGAGGCAATAGTAGCAAAGGAACATGCAGGTGATAATTTAGACTGTGCGATTTTCTATCTGGATATACGAACCCACGGCAAAGATTTTGAAAGATATTTTAATGATGCCGTAAAAATTCATGGAATTCGGTTTATCCGATCCAGGGTTCCTGCTATTGAATGCCTGGAAGGCTTCGATGACCTGATTATACCTTATATCGACGCGGATGGTAAATCCGTGTCGGAGCTTTTCGACCTGGTTGTCTTGTCTGTTGGCATGGAAACAGCACCTGAAATACATGGGCTTTCCAGTATCCTGGATATTGATCTTACCAAAGGAAAATTTTGCGAGACTAAATCATTCAGTCCTGTATCTACATCTAAGGATGGAATATACGCCTGCGGGGCATTTCGCAGCCCCATGGATATTCCCCAATCTGTCATAGAAGGCAGTTCAGCATCAGCAGAGGCCGGGGCAATACTAAAAAAGGCAAGACACACCCTTACCAGGGAGAAGGTCGTCAGCAAGCAGAGAGACGTAACCGGTGAGAGACCGCGCATTGGAGTATTTGTGTGCCATTGCGGAATAAATATAGGAGGAATTGTAGATGTACCCTCTGTAACGGATTACGCAGCATCACTTCCTTTTGTCGAATATACCTCGCATAATCTTTTTACCTGCTCCCAGGATACTCAAGAGATTATGTCTATGATTATTCGGGAGAAAAAATTAAATCGTGTGGTTGTCGCGGCTTGCACACCAAAAACCCATGAAGCCTTGTTTCAGGATACCATGTCCAGTTCCGGTTTAAACAGATATCTTTTTGAAATGGCCAACATTCGCAACCAGGATTCATGGGTTCACAGGGAGGACCACCAGACTGCAACTCAAAAGGCTAAAGACCTCGTTCGAATGGCGGTTGCAAAGGTCGCCCTGCTTGAACCTCTTGAGGAGAATGAGGTTGTAATGCGGCAGAGCGCCCTTGTTGTTGGCGGTGGAATTTCCGGCATGGTGGCTGCAAAAAACCTTGCAGAACAAGGTTTTGAAGTTTTTCTGGTGGAAAAATCTTCGTCACTTGGAGGGCAGGCAGTCAATCTTTTCAGGACATGGAAAAACGAAGATGTTCAGACCAATCTTGACAATCTGATCCGTTCAGTAAGGGCTAACTCTAATATACATGTCTATCTTGAAGCCGAACCTTGCAATGTTGATGGTTTCGTAGGCAATTTCAAGACCACACTGTGTTCCAAAGATGGAGAAAAGGATCTTGAACATGGGATAGCTGTAATAGCTACCGGAGCAAGGGAACTCAAACCCAGCGAATATCTTTACGGAAAGGACACCAGGGTTATAACTCACCAGGAACTAGATCGAAAATTTATTGACAGAGATCCATCCCTGGAAAAAATTAAAACGGCTGTATTTATTCAGTGCGTTGGTTCCAGAGAACCGGAAAGGCCTTATTGCTCAAGGGTCTGCTGCACACACTCTATCGAAAGTGCTCTTCATCTAAAAGAGATCAGTCCTGACATGAATGTGTACATTCTATACAGAGATATTCGAACTTACGGAGAGCGGGAGTATCTTTACAGGGAAGCTAGGCTCAAAGGGATTGTATTTATTCCTTTTTCACTTGACACCAAACCAAAGGTATCGGCAGCTGAGCAGCTGCTTCGAATAGTTGTAAAAGACGATATTTTAAGTCGTGAAATTTTCCTGGACGCAGATCTTTTAATCCTGGCCAGTGCTGTTATACCCAATAAGGATGAAAGACTTGCTAAACTTTTTAAGCTTCCTGTAAATGATGACGGATTTTATATCGAGGCGCACGCCAAGCTCAGCCCATCAGACTTCGCAACGAGCGGTCTTTTCGTGGCAGGAATGGCTCACTCTCCAAAATCTATAGATGAATCAACAGCTCAGGCACTGGCAGCAGCCTCCAGGGGCGTTACACTACTCGCCAAGACCTCTCTATATATGAGCGGTGTAACAGCGAAAATAGATCCTCATTTGTGTTCGGGCTGTGGAGTCTGCTTGGCGGTCTGCCCATTTTCAGCCCCCTCGATTATTGACAAGGGGCCGTTCCCGGCCATTGCTGAGATAAATCAGGTAAAATGCAAAGGATGTGGCCTATGTGTGGCATCCTGTCGATCAGGGGCCATTTCACTGGGGGGATTTGATGAAGCACAAATACTTTCAATGATAAATCAAGTATGAAACATTACGCCTTGATTCTTAAGTATAAATAGACACTCATCAAAATCATCTTAAAACCTGACCCTAAATTGAATATTTACAGGCAACGAAAAACATTTCGGTATATTTTCTTGACATTATTGCTTCCGTTTTATTATAGTCAACTCCAAAAAATGATAATGTACTCAGTGTCCTTAACCGGATACAAACTGCTGCAAAGATTTTGCCAGTTTTACTTTTAGAAGGAGGGAATTTTTAATGAGAACAAAATCTCTTATGTTTGTAATGGGCCTGATAACAGGTTTTCTTTTTCTGGCAGTGGGTGTGCTGACTGCTACCGACGTCCCTGACGAAGTAATCATTGAAAATTCAGGTTACAAGAAAGACAGGAAGGATCCCGTTAAACTACACCATAAAAAACATGCGACGGACTACAAGGTAGCCTGTGTGGAATGCCATCATGAAAACGAAAACATGAAGCCAGGCGATCCCGTTAAAAAATGCTCAGAATGCCATGACCCGCAAAAGAAACAGGGAGAAGCTCTAAGGTTGGACCTCGCTTACCACAAAAACTGCTGGGGATGCCACAATGAAATGATTAAAGAGGGGAAGACCACTGCTGAAAAAGCGCCATCAAAAAAATGCTCGGCGTGCCATGCCAAGATAAGCAAATAATAACCCGATAAAAACACCTTCCCCTAACCAAAAAAAACGAAAAGCCGCTTAAAAAAAGCGGCTTTTTTTATTCCAGGTTTTTCTCTGTATTTATCTTTTTTGGTAAGCTAAGGCTGTTACCCCATGCTCACTCTGAACCGGGTGTCAGAAGCATGATAGGGTACAAAAATTGCCATTAGTAAACATCTGTTTAATGGGCACAAAATCAATTGAATACAACCTTACAAAAAAGGAGTGCCTCCCATACTGAGGGTTGGAAGACGCTCCTCTTTCTACTAGCTTAATTTCTTAAACCTCAGTGACCGTGATAGCCTCCTGATCACATACCTCAACGCAACTCTCACACCCAAGGCATTCTTCAGCGTTTACCGGCACAGATTTGCCATCCTCCATCTCATAGACATCAACAGGGCAAACCTCTACGCATTCCTCGCATCCTTCACATTTGTCGGCGTCAACGACTACTTCATAACCCATAACCCGTAACCTCCTGAATTAATAATGTGAAAAAGGTCTAACACATGTCCAGCTCTCAGCTTTTTGAATGTGTCTTGGCAGGCCTTTTCTTTCCAAATCATGGCGGTTTTTAGCAAACCAAAACATAACTTGTCAAGTTTTTTCTGCCCACACGCCTTCCGGACAGCCGCTTAAATCATTACACGGAGCCCATATCCGATATTCTCATCCTGGGAGTATTATCCGTTAAACGCTTGAAAATTCAGTACGGAATTTTCATAAAAAAAAGGGCCCATACATCATGCGGTATGGACCCCTGAGCGTTCCTTTTTCAACAGGAGTTTTCCTAGGCCCCGACCTCTTCCTTTACTGAAATCGCCACTTTATAGAGAACAGTCAGTATGAAAAAACCTGTGGCATACACTCCAAGGGTAATCATAACTTCCGGTGTAGTTGGCCAGTAGGGAGTAACTCGTTCAAATGGATTCGGCGTAAAACCTCCGATTATCAGGCCCAGACCCTTATCGATCCAGGTGGCTATGATTACAGATATACACCCGACCACCAGTGTGTCCTCATTTCTGCGGGTTGAGGGTACTATTAGTATAATCAGTGAAATAACAGCGAAAGCTGTAGCGGTCCACATCCATGGTACCAGTTGCCCATGTCCCTCAAGACCCGCAAAGAGAAATTCAAATGCATGCATATGACCCGGGATCTGGCTGTAAAAGGCGGTAAAAACTTCGAGGAGAAAAAAGAAAACATTCAATATCATGGCATAGGCAACAATTCCTGACAGTGTACTGATTGCCTGTTTCCCGGGATCGAACTTACTCACTTTTCTTACCAGCAGACAAAGGAGCAGAAGCAGCGCAGGTCCTGAACAGAAGGCTGATGACAGAAAGCGGGCGGCCATGATTGCGGTCAACCAGTAATGCCTCCCCGGCAGACCCGCATAAAGAAAAGCCGTTACTGTATGTATGCTGAACGCCCAAGGAATGGAAATATAAATAAGAGGGGAAACCCATTTGGGATAGTGCACACCTTTTCTCTCAGCGCTCAGCACATTCCATCCTATTACTATGTTTAGTAAAAGATAGACATTCAGGACTATCATATCCCAGAACAGAATGGATTTTGGGCTGGGGTACATTATAACGTTCATTATTCTCACCGGATTGCCCAGATCAACAAAAACGAACAACAGACACATGATGATCGCGGGTACTGCCAGAAATTCACCTAGAATGGTGACTTTTCCAAATGCCTTGTGATCATGCAGGTAATATGGCAACACCACCATTACGCCTGAAGCGGCAACACCAACCAAATATGTCAGCTGCGCAATATAAAAGCCCCAAGAGACATCCCTGCTGAGGCCGGTTATTCGCAGGCCTTCGTTATACTGGTATAAATAGAATCCGAATCCTATTCCCATAATGGCGAGAAGAAAGACAAGCCATCCCCAATAACCCTGTTTTCCTTTTAGTGCCGTCTCAAGCATAACCACCTCATAAAATAAAGAATAAATTCGGTTCCGTACCCAGTTCTGGTTTTCTCCGGATTGAATAGTGCTTCTTGAGGGCGCCCCTCACATTTGAATCTGGATCAGCAAGATCACCGAAAATAAGGGCGTCTTTCTTCACCTCATTAGCCGCTACAACGCATGCAGGAAGGTCACCTTTGGCAAGCCTTTCTGCGCAAAAATTGCACTTTTCCACCACGCCCTTTGACCTGGTGGGGTATGCCGGATTCGTAGGAAAGCCTGGATTCAGTTTCTTAAGTTCTTCTACTTCAGCGGCTCGGTGGGGATCTCCCCAGTTAAAGCTCCTTGCCCCGAACGGACACGCAGCCATGCAAAAACGGCAACCAATGCACCTGTGAAGGTCCATCATCACTATGCCATCCTCTCTCTGCCAGGTTGCCTGGGTAGGACAAACCCTGCAGCAGGGAGGATTCGTGCACTGATTGCACATCAGGAGAAAATTTTTATGCTTAACTTCCTCTGCAATATACTGGTGCTCCTGCCCCGGAAAGGAGTGCTCATAGTCTTCTTTCCAGATCCACTTTATCTCCTCTTTTGGTGACCCCAGGTCAGGTACGTTGTGCTCATTGTGACAAGCCTTTATACACTTATCCATAAGCTCGTCATCCATCTTTTGTACATCCACCACCATGGCCCATCGTTTTCCCTCGGTCAGGGGTAAAGCCTTTAAAGAGGCCTCCACCTCACCTGGGGCGAGTATATCGAGTGCCGTTTTACCTCCAAGGCCTATAAGGGTGGAGAGGCCGGCTATTCTCAAAAATTCTCTTCTGTTTACGCCCATCAGTCGTTCTCCTTAGGCTCAATATGACAGTCCCAGCAGTATGGATCTTCTCCCATATAGTCGTGACACTGGTCGCAAAATTTAGTCTTATTGGAGTGGCAGTCCAGGCAGGTCACCTGAAGGCTCTTATAATAAACTTTACCTGAAGGCGACTTGTAGTATCTCTCCGCATCACGAACTACAGTATGGCGCCATTCGTCAAGCAACTGCATATGGGATGTCTTCATATAAGAAATATCCATCACACAGCTCTTTGCTTCCTTGGCCTTGGGAGTGAGCTGGGGCTCGGGTGCCTTAGCCGCCTTCCCTGCATCATAGATGAAGGGAGATACGAAAAAACCCAAACCGATAATCAGGCCAGCGATTATTTTGCCTCCATCATACATCCTCTTCATCCTCCATTCCCGGGAGAGGCTCACCACGCAAATCAGTAGTCCTTTTCTTTTCTCCCTCGAAAACCAGTGCATTTGCAACCATTTCATGGATACCTGTTACATCAACTTCAGGCACCCAATATTCCATCAGCGTCGGAAAAACCGCTCTGTCTATAGCGCAAATACAGGAAAGCATATTAACCCCGTATTTTTCATGCACATACTTCACTGCATTCGCCCTAGGGAGACCACCTCGCATTCTTAATTCCATATTTTCCCCGGCATTCAGGCCTGCCCCACTGCCGCAGCAAAAGGTTTGCTCCCGAATAGTATTAGGCGGCATTTCATAAAAATTGTTACATACATTGCGGATTACATACCTCGGCTCCTCTAGAAGTCCCATACCTCGAGCGGGGTTGCAGGAATCATGGAACGTGACCTTTAAATGATCGTTTCTACTCTTATCGAGTTTGAGCTTGTTGTTTTTTATGAGGTCCGCTGTAAATTCTATGATATGGACCATTTTTGTTGTCTTCGCATTCTCGAATCTGGTTCCTGTTATGGGAGAAACAGGTTCTTCAAGGTGATCTGCTGGGCCGTTGAATGTATCCATGTACTGATTTAAAACTCGCCACATATGGCCGCACTCACCTCCAAGTATCCATTTCACTCCCAGTCGTTTTGCCTCCGCATACATCTTGGCGTTAAGTTTCTTGGCCATCTCGTGGGAAGTAAAATACCCGAAGTTTCCCCCCTCCGACGCGTAGGTACTCCAAGTGATATCAAGACCCATGTCCTTCAGATAATAGAAAAGCATTATATAGCCCATAGCGGTGAATGTTCCTGGGTCTGCAAAAACATCGCCGGAAGGGGTTATAAATAGGATCTCGGCCCCTTTTCTGTTAATATCAGGGTCCATCCTAAGGCCGGTGATCTCCTCGATTTCATCAGTGAAGAAATCCAGCATATCTTTATAAGCATGAGGCTGTATTCCCAGATGGTTTCCGGTGCGGTTACAGTTTGCTACTGGCGCGGCAATCCAGTCGGTATTGAGCCCAAGGAGGTTAGTAAGTTCCCGCCCCAGGATGGTAATCTCCGCGGTGTCAATACCATAAGGGCAAAATAGGGAGCAACGCCTACACTCAGTACACTGATATAGGTAATACCACCACTCTTTTAACACATCCTCGTCCAGGTCTCTCGCCCCTGCTATCTTTCCAAGAAGTTTACCGCCCGTGGTGAACTTCTTCCTGTATACAGACCTTAAAAGCTCAGCCCTGAGTACAGGCATGTTTTTGGGGTCGCCCGAACCAATAAAAAAATGACACTTATCAGCACATGCGCCACATCTGACACAGATGTCCATGAAAAGCTTTAGAGTCCTGAATTTGCCCAATCTATCTTTGAACCCTTCCTCGACAATCTCCTTCCAGTTTTCAGGTAATTTCCAGTCTTCTTCGGTAGGGTTCCATTCTTTGGGAAACGGCATTCCAACGGCCTGAAGATTTTTGGGCTGGCTGCCGTAACAATAAATACCTTCTTTTATATCGACCGGTGTATCCAGCCAACCTTTCATCAAAGGCGGCGTATGATCGATTTTTGCAATATCCGCTGGTTTTGGGGTATCTGCCATGGTTACTCCTTTTCTCCTGTGTCCTCTGTTGATTCAGCCCCTTTCTCTACCGGAAGACCGGCCCCTATCATATGTTCCCTGAACTCATCTTCATAGGCCTCATAGGTATGATACTTCACCGGGTAATTCCAGGGGTTTACATGTCTGACGAAACGGTTGTTGTTACACAGGTTCCGGGTGGGACTTAAAAACACACCCGCTAGATGCATCAATTTACTGAAGGGAAAATAAGCTATAAGAACGCTCAGAATAAATAGATGTATGTAGAATATCACCCCGATCCCATCCGGCACGACAGGGCTGAACTTAAACAGGCCTATTGCAAGCTCTTTTACGGCTGTGATATCCACCCTGATGAAATATCTCATAAGTATACCGGTGAATCCAAGGCCGAGAATCAGAAAAAGTGGAAAGTAATCCGCAGGGAGAGAAATATAACGCATCTGGGGGATATAAATCCTTCTAAGAAAAAGGTAGGTAACAGCCAGCATAAGAAGCATGTCGGTCAAGTACACCTCGGGGATACCCAGGCCGTTTATAGGCAGGACCCCCATCTGTAAAAAACCATCAAGGCTCTCAAGCAAATGAACAAAACCCGGAATGGGTTCAAGAAAAAATCTGAAATGTCTCAAAAAAATAACCAAAAAACTATAATGAAAGGCAAGAGCGGCTAGCCAGAGCCACTTCTCCCATTCATAATTTATTTTTGGACCGTCTTCCGCTCTAAGATACTCCAGTCTAGTATTTCTAAAGAGGGACCGGAAAAGGAGAACTTCAAAAATCATCCTGACAACAGCACCAGCACCACCCTTGGGATTATCTATAGGATTTGATTTAATCCAGGGAAATGACCACTGCTGCCCTGCAGTAGTGGGAATGCGGAAAGGTACCGGCGAACGAGCCCAATCTATAACACGGACAACAATTCCTACAAGGAAAATGGCGATAGCAGCATATGGAACTATGACCCCGAAAAGGACCTTTAAATCGAGGGCACCAACACCCACCCAAGGGATCAGGACAACCACGGAGACTGCAAAGCCGGAAAGTAGAATACTCAATATGAAGTTCATAAACTGCTACCTCGCTTCAAATACGCCTATTCAGTTTTGTTATCAGAGATCTTTATTGTGCTGCGGAATCTCAAATGTCAGGTTTGCTCTTTCCAATAATCTGCCTAGTTGGTTCTTGACCTCCTTGACCCTGACATCATAAATCTTCTGACGACAATTTGAATAAATATCAAACGCCAGAAGAGCGATTTTATCGATCCTCATTTCAAGACCTTGAAATTCAGAAGAAAGTCCACGTCTGGAAATTTCTTCTCCGAGGATCTCCCTCAAGATAGTTTTCAAATGGAGTACAAAAGCAACCGCCTGAGAAGGCTTGAAATCCTGGACTGCCCGAATTCTAATTATGTTGTCGAGGCAGGATGAAATCCTGTTAAAATCGGAGCCTGTACATATTTCATCATAGAGTTTCTCTATTTCCCTAAAAATAACATTGCCTACGGGGTTTGAAAACTGGTCCTTTTCTTTACGAAAAAAACCTCGGCTATCCTCAGGATAAGTTCCGTAGATCGATTCTCGCCAATTTTTGATTGCTCTGGATCTCTTATCTGACAGGAGATTCTCTAGGTCCATATATCGTTACTGCCCAAACTACATAAAATTAGCCTTTACCCGACGCGGCTTAAAAACATTCCTTGCAGGATTTGAAAGACTATTTGTATGGAAAAGGTTACGTCTGCGTTTCATAACTTCCCAAAATTACACATAAAACGCAAATTTAATTAGCAGATGCTATGCTGCTTCCGCTTCCTTGTGATTTTCTTAACAAATAAGCACGAAAAAACGGTTTACTGAGTTTCAGTCTATCATGTCAGGATGCCGGACAAATATTGCAACTGACACCCAGCACAATGGGTATGGATACGTATATTCGACATAAGAAAACAATAATAACCTTAACCGATTTCCCTGTCCTCATCTCTGAGTATCAAAAGACAAAAAAAGGAAATTATAAAACTCGCCCGTATCCTTTTTCTAAAGGCCGACCCCCGCTTATACAAGGTCTAGCATTGATCGAGGTCTATAGACAAATTGTGTATTGGTGTCAAGTAAAAAATGCCGACTTCAAGGTCCTTTTATTTAAGCATGGCGTATGATTATACTCAATCTACCATCACTGAAAACTCAGAATTAATATCCCTGAAAAAGATACAGCTTCGAGATAAAATACCCGGTCGCACTTATAGCGAAACCCTCACCGAAGCAAATGATACTGATGGTTTTTATTCTTTTATTGTTCACCTTAATGCTCTGGTTCCAATTTCTCAAGAATACGACCCGTGCCGTCTAACAAAAAAAGGGAAAATCCGCTTCCAGCTATGCGATGGAACAAATCTTCAAACATTATTGCCTGGACCTCATACTTTCGGCCGTCTTGCTTTGGAAGCTTCGCAAGGCCTTTTTCCGCCTCCTCTTTTTCTAGAAATGCAGGAACGAAAGAAACCCCTTTCTCTGTATCCTCTTGGCCCAGAAACTCTTCATTTCCGCCCGGGTCCTGGACAATAACCCACACCCACTGTTCACCATTAACCAATTTACTCATTTATCACCTCCATCATCATAAATTCGGAAGGATTACGATGACCCCAGCACTCAATATACTTATCAAAAAAATCGTGACTACAATGCTAGCCTTAATTATTTCATGTAAGGTCGCAGGTCTTCGTGCTCAAAGGCCTCATTTATCTCTCTCAGGGTATCGGCAGTCCTTCGCTTACCGTAACGCAACAGGTAACGGATATCCTCAAGGATAGCATAATAGGCCGGAACCATGGAAAGAACGAGCATTGTGGCAAACCCCAGCCCCCATATAATGGCCGTTGCAAGAGGAGCCCAGAATATTGACTTACCTCCTATGCCTATAGCCATTGGCGCCAAACCGAAAATGGTCGTTAGTGAGGTGAGGATAATGGGTCTCATGCGAACATGACAACCTCTTACAATTGCTATGTAAAGCTGTTCTGGATGTTCTTTTTGATATCGGTTTATAAAATCAATCAAAACAAGTGAATCATTAACCACAATACCTGCCAAAGTCAAAAGGCCTATCAAGGTTACGAATGTTAGTGGATTGTTGCTGACAAGAAGCCCTACCATCACGCCCAGAGTTACAAAAGGTATGGTAATCATAATTATAAAGGGCTGAGTAAAGGAGTTAAATTGAAGAGAAAGGATGAAGAATATCAGGAATAACGCCATGATAGCGGCTCGGCCCAGCTGATTCAGGGATTTGTTTGTCTCATCCTGAAGGCCTCCGGCAATAAGCCTTGCTCCTGGATAATCCCCCTTAATTCTGTCGAAGTGCTCTCTTGCTATCCTGTTTGCCCCTACTGCTGTCATTTTCTTGCCCGTGAGATTGGAGAGAAACCCGGAAAAGCCTTTTTGTTCTTCCTGTGTATCCAGTACGTTAGCAGTAATACGCACGGTCTGTTTACCATTATAGTGTCCTATACTGTGAAATCCTGGTGTTAGTTGCACCTTCGCAACTTCTTTAAGGGGTATCTCTCCCCTCCCCGGCAGAACTAATTTCAGATTGACCAGATCGTCAAAATCCCTCCTGTATTCTAACAGATACTTGAGCCTTACGTCCTGTTCATCATCTCCCTGGTTATATGTAGCCACGTTCAAACCGTAAAAGGCAGCCTGAACAGCCATGATCAGGTGATCTTGATCGATTCCGAGCCTCTTCGCCTTGGCCTCATCCACCGTTATCTCTATGAACTGCTTTTCCCTGGTAAAATCATCCTGAATATCCACAATTCCTCGGTTGCGTTCCAGCTCATCCCTGATACTTCGAGAGATTTCTGCAGACGCTTCCCAGCTCGGCGACTGTATTTTCAGATCAACGTCTGCACCTACGGGTGGCCCTTCAAGCAATCTCTCAAGAACCCAGGAAGTGGCACCTTTGGACTTCAAAAGCTTACCGACATCTTCTCTCACTGACTCCATAAGCTCTAGAACACTGTGCTTCCTCTCTTTACCGGTTTTCAGAATAACGTTTAATAGGCCATAGTGCAGTCCTAAAATAGGTTCATAATTGATCTCTTTCATTCCTGCAACTCCGATCGGGGCCTCCAATTCCGACCCTATTTTTTGCTTAATTAAATCGCTGAGGGCCAGGACGGTATCTCTGGTTCGATCAAGGCTGGAGCCCACCGGCAGGTCAAAATATATATTAAACCTGGGGAACACATCGCTCTTGGGAAACATAATAAAATCAGTGTGGAAATAAAGAAAAAATGCCATAAAAGTCGACATTACTATAACCAGGACCGATATATACCTGTGACGCAAAATGAGTCTTAAATAGGGGTAATAGTATCTTCTGAAAGGATGGAAGATATCAAATCGGCCCTTACCACCCCTTTCCATGCTTTTTCTAGGGGTCAGCTCCTTCACATGTGAAGGTAGCATAAAGAAGACCTCAAACAGAGAAGCCCCTAGTGCAAAAATTACCACCTTGGGCAACGGCGCCATAAATCTACCAATAACGCCTCCTACCAATACAAGTATAGGGAAAAAGGCGGCCATTGTAGTAGTGACTGAAGCTATCACAGGCGCAAGGACTTCTCGACTTCCCTCTAAGGCAGCATGGAAAAGATCCTTGCCGTTCTCAATATGTCTGAAGATATTTTCCAGGACTACTATGGCATCGTCTACAACAACACCGAGAACCAGAATAAGTGCAAACAAGGTTACGCCGTCGATGGAAAAGCCGAAACTCCGCATGAGAATGAAGGTAATAAGAAAAGATACTGGAATACCTATACAGGCGAAAAGGGCATTTCTTGCACCAATGGCAATCCATAGAATAATAAAAACCGCCATAATACCTAAAAAAGCATTAGTCTGAAGCTCCTTGATTCGCTTCTTGATCTCCCGGGATTGATCAAAATAGAGAGTAGCTTTTAATGCAGGGTAATTTTCCGGCAGCTCTTTTAAGGATTTTTTAACCTCATCCACTATGCGGACCATGTTTGTTTGTTTCTTCCGTTTTATCGCGAGGACCAACGCGTTTTCCCCGTCTATAAATGTAAGGGTCCTCGGCCTTTCCAGGGTAGGTGTGATTTCAGCTATGTCCCTGAGGTATATGACTCCTTGATTAGCGCTCTTAAGGGCTATATTTCCTAAATTTTTAGGATCTTGAGGCTCCCCCAACATTCGAATTGCGGTCTCGTGATCCCCCATTTCAATAGTTCCGCCCGGGAGATTCTTAGTGCGGCCCGCGACAGCCTGAGCCACTTGAGGAATTGAGACACCATAAGCTGACATACGGCGGGGATCAATTTCCACCCATATCTCATCTTCCCTCTCCCCCACAATATCCACTTCCGAAACTCCATCTATTTCTTCAAAAATATTCGCAATCTCTTCCGCAAAATCCTGAAGTTGCATCATTGGGATTTTCCCAGCCAGGCCGACCATACAGGCAGGGAAAATAGCCACATCAATCTCGATAACCCTGGGAACCTTGGCCTCTTCAGGAAGATCTTCAACGCGGTCTACAGCGTTCCTTACCTCCTGCATAGCCTGATCGATTTCGTATTCGGAAAGCCTGGTATTGAAATAGACATGTATCTTGGAGGTGCTCTCGTAGGACTCGGATTCATAACGCCTTATCTCTGCGATACCATCTAATTCATCTTCAATTCTGTTTGTTACAAGTTTTTCTATTTCTTCGGGAGAAAAACCAGGGCACAAAGTGACTATCATCCCTTCTCCTATAGTGATATCCGGATCCAGCAACCTGGGCATATCAGTGTAGCTGTATATACCGAAAATCAGGATAAGAAACAGTGCCATTCGGACGACTATAGGCCTGGATAGACCGAACCGGGTAAAAAACATATTAATTAAACTCTCTGATGGAAAATTTTGGCTAGCTGCCTGTAAAGGAAGACAAAACTAATACAAAAAAAGAATTAACCTTAGTTTACACTCCCCAAGCTGGAGCTGGGGGCTTCGTTGGTTTACAAGCTTAAACCTGCTTGAAACCTTCTGGCTTCCGCTACATCTCCAGACAGGAGTCTGGAGTTTTATGCGGCTGAATAATAGCCTCTCCGGTCATCAGGTGTAAGGAGAGCCTTACTCAGGAGCAGCGTCAAGGCTGCTTGCCTCTGACGATAACAACATAAAGGATAATTCTCAATATCTGACGTGCTCACCACTTCTAACGCCTGCGGGATTCGTTATTACAAGATCTCCCTCACCAATTCCTGAGACAATCTCTACCCGACGGTCGTAATAAGAACCGAGGGCAACCTTTTTGAAGAGGGCTTTTCCATCTTTTACTGCCAGTAATCCTATATTTCCATTCTGTTCAGCAAGCCATGAAATGGGAATCTTCACATATTTATTTTTATCAACTAGCGGTAGAGTCACCCGCACGGTCATACCATCAGCCATTCCAGGGTCGGGGTTCTCTACTTCAAGTTCAACCGGAAAGGAGCGGGTGACAGGGTCTGCCGTTGGCGACCGAAAAAGCAATCGGCAAGTAAATTCTTTATTTGGTATCGCGTCACTGGTGAATTTGAATTTCTGATGTTTGTCAAGAATATGTACGTCTTTTTCTCCAACTGAAAATCTTATCCTCAACCGACTGAGGTCAACAACTTGGGTAATCACAGTAATAGGTGGTATAACAATGACCTCACCTTCTTCCACTTCACGGAAAGCGATGATCCCACCACATGGTGCATAGAGTCTCGATTTTCTGAGCCTATCTTCTGCTAAGGCCAGGTGGGCTAGTGCTTGTTCAAAATGGGCCTTCGCTATCTGGCGATCTTCCATTCGAGGGCCCTGCCTCATTAAGGAAAGCTGTTGTTGCGCGGATTTCACCTTAGCTCGCGCCATTTCCAACACTCTCCTGCTGGAATCATATTCGCTGTTGGCCGCAGCTCCGGATTCATGAAGTGATTTTATTCTATTGAAGTTACGCTGTGCTTCAAAAAAAAAGGCCTCTACTTCTTTCAATGAGGCCTCGGCAATAGCTATTTCTTCAGGCCTTGATCCTGTATTTATCTTTTCAAAGGCACTTCTGGCAGCTGCAACTGCTGCTTTCGCCTGCTGCACACCGATCTCCATACTCTTAGTGCTGATTTCGGCAAGCAGTTGTCCTTTCTCCACTCTGTCTCCCTTCTCAAAATAGAGGCGTTCTATAGTGCCCCCCATTTCACATGCGACCGAGGCCTTACAATGAGCATTTAATGCTCCTATGTATTCCATGGTTCCGAGTGAAGCCGCCGCACTAACTCGACTCACTTTAACATCCCTGACTTCTTGTCGGGCGCCTGTCTTTCCCACATGTGTTTCGGCACTGTCGCCGCATCCCGAAAAGACAAGAAGGGAGAAGACCACACTGATAAGAAAATTCTTACTTTTCATTTTGCCGGAAAGCATCTTACAATCAATATGTTCTTTCATTATTCCAAAAATTGACCACAGTGAATACCGGTTTAATCCCCCTGAATATCTCAAAAATATTCAGCAGTCTTTGCCTTATTATAGCCTAATCTTTTTAAATGAACCTGCAGTGCCATTATGGCTGCAGGCGTGACGCCGGATATACGTGAGGCTTGACCCAGAGAGACGGGGCGCACTTTATTCAGCTTCTCTACCACCTCTGTAGTAAGTCCATGGACATCCCCGTATTCCATATCATCGGGGAGGGTGTTATTCTCCATACGTTTCAGTTTCTCGACCTGTTTTTCCTGGCGGTCTATGTAACCTGAATATTTGATCCTTGTCTCCACTTCATCAGCAACTATACCTTCAATATCTGACAGTTCAGGGCTGAACGATTGCAGGTCCTCAATAGAAATCTCCGGTCTCCTCAGCAGCTGCTCCAGTGTGGTAAATTTCTTGATGGGTGCAGTACCCAGTTCCTTGAGTTTTTCCAAAATCCCTGCATCAGGTCTCAGACCTGCTCCCTTCAGGCGGGCCAAGAGATCCTTCACTTTTTCTCTTTTTCTGCAAAACTCGCTGTAAACCTCATCCGAAACCAAACCAAGGTTATACCCTGTATCTCTCAGCCGAAAATCCGCGTTATCCTCCCTCAAGAGCAGTCTATACTCAGCCCTGGAAGTAAACATCCGGTAAGGTTCGTTAGTCCCCTTTGTCACCAGGTCGTCAATAAGTACACCTGTATAGGCCTCTGACCTTTTTAGAATCAGAGGCTTCTCTCCACGGATTTTCAGTACAGCATTAATCCCCGCCATCATGCCCTGAGCAGCCGCCTCTTCGTATCCGGAGGTTCCGTTGATCTGACCGGCATGATAAAGGCCTTTAACCAGCTTAGTCTCCTGCGTAGGTTTTAATTGAAGGGGATTTATATAATCATATTCAATAGCGTATCCAGGCCTCAGGATTTCAGCATTCTCAAGTCCGGCGATGGACCTTATCATCCTTGTCTGGATATCAATAGGCAAACTTGTAGCCAATCCATTGGGGTAAACCTCAACCGTTTCCAGACCCTCGGGCTCTAAAAAAATCTGGTGCCTGGGCTTATCCGCAAACCTGACTACCTTGTCCTCTATAGAAGGGCAGTATCTTGCTCCCACACCTTTGATGACCCCGCTGAACAGAGGAGAACGGTCAAGGCCTTGCCTTATGAAATCGTGGGTTTTACTGTTTGTATATGTGACATGACAGGGGACCTGTGGCAATGGAATACCTCTGGTACTAAATGAAAAGGGTCGAGGTTTTTCATCTCCTGGCTGTATAGCCAAGCTTTGATAATCGATGGTCCGGCCATTCAGGCGTGGGGTGGTTCCGGTTTTCAAGCGACCCAGTTCAAAACCCAAGGCCTTCAGTTGTGTGGAAAGGCTTAATGCTGGAGGGTCCCCCATTCGTCCGGAGGGGAAATGATCCAATCCAACATGGATAAGACCTCCCAGAAAAGTGCCGGTAGTCAGAATGACAGTCCTTGACAGGAATTGCTCATGAATATGGGTCTCTACACCTTGCACATCTCCCTCTTTTATCAGCAGCCTGTCCACCATAGCCTGCCTGATATCAAGATTGGGTTGCAATTCCAGCACAGACTTCATGCGTTTTCTATAAAGATCTCTATCATTCTGTGATCTGGAACTTTGTACCGCCAGACCCTTGCGGGTATTGAGCCTTCTGAACTGTATTCCAGTCTGATCAGCATTTTTGGCCATCTCGCCACCGAGGGCGTCTATCTCCTTGACCAGGTGCCCCTTGGCCAGGCCACCGATAGCAGGATTGCAGCTCATAGCCGCAATATTATCCAAATTAATAGTTATGAGCAGGGTAGGATGGCCCATCTTTGCGGCTGCAAGGGCGGCCTCACAACCTGCGTGCCCGGCTCCCACTACTATGACGTCATATTTTTTGTCATAAATATGCATAGCATGACTGCCCGCACATAAAACATAGTAACAATAGTACCCTGTCCCCGGCTTGAATTATTGCAGCTCACGATATACAAGCAGCAAAATTATAATAAACGAGTGAAAAATCGGGGGCAGGGATCAAAATGGATCCCTTATCATTATTGTATCTTCACGTCTGGGCCCTACCGAAACTATTGATACAGGCACTTCTGTAATTTTTTCGATTCTTTCAACGTAGGCGCGGGCCGATCCGGGCAACTGAGACATTTCCTTAGCCATGGAGATATCTTCATTCCATCCGGGCATCTCCTCATATACTGGCACACACCGTGCAGTCTGTTTCAGGCTCGAAGGCCTTTGGTGAACTCTTCGGCCATCTAGCTCGTATTCTGAGCATAACTTGATTTTTTCCAGCCCGGTAAGTATATCCAGTTTCGTAATTGCTAAACTGTCAAGTCCATTGAGGCGGGCTGAATCACGAATTACTACCAGATCAAGCCATCCACAGCGACGCCGCCTGCCTGTCGTAGCACCGAACTCCTTTCCCTTCTTTTGAATATAATCCCCTATTTCGTCATTGAGTTCGGTTACAAAAGGACCAGCCCCTACCCTGGTGGTATATGCCTTTACAATACCCATGACATGGTGTAATTGACCCGGTCCCATCCCTGTCCCTAAACATGCGGCACCTGCCAAGGGATTGGACGAGGTGACAAAGGGATAAGTGCCGTGATCAATGTCCAAATGAGTCCCCTGCGCACCTTCAAATAGTATCTTTTTGCCCGCCTTTATGGCTTCATCCAGTTCAACAGAAACATCCGTAATATAGGGAACAAGTTTATCAGCCATGCTTAGATATTCATCCAGAATTGCAGCCGGATCCAAGGGTTTCTTATTCAAAAAATTAGTCAGTAGAAAATTTTTCTCCTCCAAATTAGCCCTTATCTTTTCCTCGAGGACCTCCGGTTCAGTGAGATCTATTGCCCTAATTCCAATCCTGGCGACTTTGTCTTCATAACAGGGGCCTATCCCCCGTCCTGTTGTCCCGATCTTATCATCACCTTTCATTGCCTCTCTTGCGAGATCAATTGCTTTCTGGTAAGGCATAATAAGATGGGCTTTGTCACTCAAAGACAACCTCTTCGGATTTATCTCTATACCATTCTCACCAAGTTCCGTAATCTCATCCAAGAGTACCCTAGGATCTACTACAACTCCGTTTCCGATTAAACACTTCTTATCCTCATAGAGGATACCGGATGGAATAAGGTGAAAAATAAACTGCTTACCCCCTACAACAAGGGTATGGCCTGCGTTGTTGCCGCCCTGAAATCTAACTACAAAATCCGCTCTGGCCGTCAAAAGATCGACAACTTTGCCTTTTCCCTCGTCCCCCCATTGGGTTCCCACGACTACCGTATTGGACATGAGTAAACTCCAATCTTCATCAATTAATTAAACACCACTGGCACATACACTGGCAGGAAAAAGCCCAAATTCATGGTAGTGCCGGCCGGTCTTCCAGTTACCCTCTGATCCGGGTATTTTCAGTACCAACGCTATCATAGCGTGTGTTATCCGAAAGCGACATGCATGTCAATGGCTTTCCCTGCTCACGAGTTCCTCAGCTCAGGCAGATGACAGCTGGAGTAGGGACCGTAAGCTCGGAGCTAATCCTCAAAATATACCTTGACGACTGTTCAGCGCTCTCTTTTTAAACCCGAAACATCTGTTTAGAAAATTGAAATCCTGAACAACACTCAATGATCAAAATTCAAATGATCAAAACAACAGCCACTCGTACTATAGCTGTCTTTTGCTTCTATATTTTGAACATTAACTATTTAGCTTTGTCTATAATTTCGATATTAGAATTTCGAATTTTTCCCTTCCATACTTGAATGAAAAAACCAGTCCGTGAGGCCTTGAAACCAAAAAAATACATTATCCTCAAATGTTAATTTTATAATCAGGTAAAGGCGATTTAATATTTAGACAGCCCAGCTTTAGGGGTTAAATCGCTTCTATTGTAGAAGGGGGCTTCGATGCTATGTTGTAAGTAACACTGACAATTCCTGGTACTTCTTTTGTAATCTCTTCAGCTAGATTCCTGAGAACTTGAAAGGGGAGTTCTGTGGGAGTGGCGGTTCGCGCGTCACGGCTGTCCCAGCATCTCACCTCTATCTGCTGCCCAAAATCCCTCTTTCCATCGCGGACTCCTGTTATGCGGTCTTCATGGAGGATAGCCATATACTGAAAGGCATCCACATCTTTTAGCCTCTTCTCGACAATAACTGTAGCTTTGCGCACAGTTTCGATACGCTCTTCGGTCACTGCGCCTATTACACGTGCAGCTAAAGCCGGGCCAGGGAATGGAATACGCTTAAACAGTTCAGCCGGCAGACCTAATATCTTGCCTATGATTCTAACCCCCTCTTTCCGGAGCTGAATAAGCGGCTCAATAATATTGTATCCAAAGGTCTCCTGAGGATTTATCCCCAGTTGCTCAAAGACATTATGCTGGCGCTTGATTCCTGCAACCGTTTCATCGATATCGGTCAGAATAGTCCCCTGAATTAGGTGTTTTGATCCGCTTTCCCTGACTATCCGACCGAATATTTTTCTGTAAAAGGTCTGGGTGACGGCCTCACGTTTTTCTTCCGGATCAGCAATTCCCTCTAGCGCTGTCAAAAATTCTTCACGAGCGTTTATTATCTCAACCGGAACATCAAGCTCTCGAAAAAAACCCACAACCTCCTGCGGCTCACCCTTCCGCATAAGCCCGTTATCAATAAAAACGGTCCTGAGGCTTTGTCCCAGCGCCCTGTGCCCGAGCATGGTAACCACAGAAGAATCTACACCACCTGACAGGGCGTTAATAGCACTCCCTTTCCCTACAACCTTTCTTATGTCTTCAACCTTTTCAATTATGAACTGTTCTGGATTCAGTTGCTCTGCTGTTATCTCTTTAATCATAAGCCTGCCTCCTTTATAAAAATCGTGTTAGTATATAGGCGGGAGATATGGAAGACAAGTTGAAACTAGACCCCTCAAAATCTAGCATAGGTTCAGACCACGAATAAACTAGTATAACAGCCAAACTGGGTTTTTTTATTCCATTAGACTAAAGTCCAGTATTTCTATTGATACTCCATCATGGTCTTGTAAACAGCGCTTGGACCCAGTAAATTTTCCTTCCTTACCGGGAAGGATATACCCCTTTTTGAAAATACTGGCCGAACCTACCGCCTTACCATCCTGAATGCATGTTATCTTGATGGAAAATCCCCTTATGGTCATTTCACCGTCATTGAAGACCTTTCCTGCAACGTAGATCAAGCCGGTCTCCTTATCTTCCCGGGAACAAACCTGTAAACTTAAATTCTTTTTATATGCACTTTTCAGAGACTTCTCTCTTCTGTAAGCAATATACTCCAGGTTAGTTAACAGGAGAAGTTTATCAGCTGAAAAATATTTATGTGCAAGCTTTACAGCTTCTTCATATTCCCCGGCTTCAATTTTCTCATCTATTTTTCTTTTCCCCTCAACATCGGTTCCGCACCCCGCACCAGAAAAAGCCAAAACCAAAAGGACCAAGCAAAATAGGTAAGATAATTTTATTGTCTGATAATGCAACGAAGGGCCCTCTTTAGGAAGCACTAGTTTTTCAGTTCTTTAGATGATTACTGTTCAGCACCTTCTTTTGCAAGGTGAAAATTTTAATTGAGGCAACCTTGTACGAATTTTAAACAACTTGACCTTTCAGTTCGCCCCAAGCCATTTTTAATACAGGAAAAAACCGGTCCCCCACCTTAATAAATTTTGACATTTCATAAAAAACCAGGGCCATAATAAGTGAGTTCATTGACTTAACAGGTTTATTAGCCTATAGATTACCCTTGACTAGGATTTTAGCAAAGGCTTCTAAACTTCTCAAAAGCTGAGTGAATCACTATCAGATTTTTGCCTTTTAGTCTAAAAGCTCCCCTTAGCCCTGTAGCAATTGTCTCAAAAAGCCTGGAGATCCTTTCAGTAATTGCCTATGACTTCATCAAGAGAACCCTATAACTGCCAATATGATATTTCTGAAAGCGAGAATGGGTCTGTTACACTTCGTATTCAAGGCCGCATAGATGCCTCCACTACATCATATCTGCTCAGGGATCTTGGAGGCCGTATAAAGACCGCCCGCCCTCACTCCCTTAATGTCGACCTTCAAAAGGTGACATATCTCGACGATTTCGGCGCATTGGTCCTGGTTGAATTGAAAAAAATAATGAGGGACGGAAAAGGCGAATTCTATGTAAAAAATGCAAGTGATAATATTTGTGAAATTCTAGGGTTATTTGATTTCGAAACACTCGAAAAAAAATCCCCTTTTTTAAAAAGAAGCCGCCCCAATATAATTATTCGTTTGGGCGCGGCTACTATGAAATATGCTTCCGATATGAAATATATGATTTCTTTTGTAGGGTCGGTATACCTCGCCCTGATCCATGTCTTCATTCACCCCGCATCATTAAGAAAAGAAGACACCATCTTATACATGCAGAAGACAGGTGTAGACGCCCTCCCCATTGTAGGTTTGATAAGTTTTCTGCTCGGGCTTATCATGGCGTTCATGTCTTCATTTCAACTGGAGCAGTTTGGCGCCAATATCTATGTCGCTTCCCTGGTTAGCCTATCAATGGTACGTGAGTTGGGCCCAATCATGACCGCCATAATAGTTGCAGGCCGGTCGGGTTCTTCCTTTGCTGCGGAAATTGGGACAATGAAAATATCGGAGGAAATCGACGCGCTGTTTACCATGGGCTTTGACCCCACAAGGTTTCTGGTGATACCCAAAATTATAGCCGCTGCAATAATGGTTCCCTTCCTGACAATGTTTTCTGATTTTTTTGCTATTTTGGGTGGGCTTTTGGTAGGGGTTTCGATGCTAGACTTGACAGCAAATGCATATATTGCACAGACTATAAAAACACTGACTTTTTTTGATATTTTTTGGGGTCTTCTCAAAAGCGTCGTATTCGCCCTTCTTATCGCCTGGATCGGATGTTTCAGAGGATTTCGAGTAAGAGGCGGAGCGGCAGCAGTAGGCCAGGCTACTACCTCAGCCGTGGTCAGCAGTATCTTTCTAATAATAGTGACTGATTCGATCTTTGCGGTCATTCTTCGGTATTGGGGGTGAAGGCCATTGACGAAAAAGCCAGGCATTATTCAAGTTAGGGACCTGATAGCCGGATATGATGAAGAAGTAATCCTTGACCGTGTATCATTCGATGTTCACGAAGGGGAGATATTTGTGATACTTGGCGAAAGCGGATGCGGTAAAAGCACGCTGCTGAAAAGTTTGATTGGTCTCATTCAGCCTCTTTCAGGAAAAATCATTATAGACGAATATGAGATCTCAGGATCTGATGCAGCTGCATTTCAAAAAGTCATAAGAAAATTCGGTGTTCTCTATCAAAGTGCCGCGCTTTTCGGTTCCATGACAATTGCCGAGAATGTGGCTTTGCCCATAACTGAATATACGAATCTGCCCCGAACTGCTATTGACACCCTGGTCGCCATGAAGTTGAATATGGTAAACCTAGGCGGCTACGAGAATCATTTTCCATCTGAAATGAGCGGTGGTATGAAAAAAAGAGCAGGGCTTGCAAGGGCCATGGCACTTAATCCACGGATACTTTTTTTTGATGAGCCCTCTGCAGGACTCGATCCTGTAACCTCAGCTGAGATCGATGAACTTATAATCCATATCAATAAAAGCTTGGGGACGACAATGGTCATTGTGACACACGAACTTCAAAGTATATTTAAAGTGGCTCACAGAGTGCTGATGCTTGACAAACAAACAAGGGGAGTCATTGCAGAGGGGGACCCTGTATACTTGAGAGATCACAGTCAGAATATATTTGTCAGTCGTTTTTTTAACCGCCTGCCAGGCACATCTGCAAGGACCTGAGACAATGAATTCCCAGAGGACCAAATTCACCGTAGGATTATTCGTGGTCAGTGGAATTGCTATAATTACTGTAGCGGCAATCTGGCTTGGAATGTCCCGATTCCTGGAAAAGGGGAAGTACTATGCCACCTATTTCGACGAGTCTGTTCAGGGCCTTGACATAGACTCTCCGGTAAAATACAGGGGAGTCCATGTCGGCCGTGTAAAAAGCATAAGCGTTGCACCAGACTCCAAATTGGTGCAGGTTGTGCTAAAAATAGAATCGGATCTGGCTCTTGAAAGCGATATCGTTGCACAATTGAAAACTGTGGGGATTACTGGAAGCAAATTCGTAGGGCTGGATCACAAAAAACCTGGAGAGGCTGATCATTCCCCCAGCCTCACCTTCTCCCCTGAATTCCCTGTAGTGGCCTCAAAACCCTCTGATATCAGTGAGATTATACGCAGTATTGACGATGTCCTTGCCCAGATCAAATCGCTTGATTTAAGGTCAATTTCAGACAAAACAAAGTCTACACTGGATAGTATAAACAGGATCATACTCGATACCAATATAAAAGGAATTTCCGCCGGTATTCAATCCTCTCTGAAGGACCTGAGCCATATCCTAAACCGGGAGAAATGGGATGTTATCATAACAGCCGCCCAGGACGCTGGAAAAAAGCTCAATAATCTTATGGACAAGGCAAACAAAAGTCTGGCCCGAGTTGACAATGCAACCGCAAAAGTAGAAGGAGTTCTTGAAGACAAGGACAAGGCGATCAGATCAGCCATTGAAGACTTTAGCCTAGCAATGAAAAAAACCAACCAGCTTGTTGAAAAAACTACCTTCATGATTAAAAAGACAGACTACAGTTTTTCCCAGCTTAAAACCAGGCTTTTGGTTATTGGTAGAAATCTCGAAGAGGCGAGCGGGAACCTGAACCGCCTGACTGACTTGCTTGCGGACCAGCCTTCTCAGTTGATATTTGGTGCGCCGCCCACCCCCAGGCAGGTGGAATCCGAAAACGGCAAGAAATAGGCAGGAGAATTATGACATGCATTACAGAAGAATTATGCCGACTCTGTTGGTTTTTTTTCTAACGCTCGGGGCATGTGCGGGCATCTATAATAAGCCCAGAAACAAGATCGAATTCTATACCCTCGAATACGAACCCCCTGTGGAAAAAACCTGCCAACCTATTCCGGTTATCATAAAAGTTAAGCCCTTAAGTGTAGCCCCGGAATATAATACCGATGAAATAATCTATAGGGATCTGTCTTTCAGGAGAAACGCCTATATATATCACAAATGGAGGGCCAATCCCGGTGATCTCGTAACACATTTCCTTACCAGGGATATTGTGCGATCCGGCGCATTCGAGGGTGTACTTGGTTACGACAGCTCATTTACTGCGTCCTATGTGCTGGAAGGTTCATTAAATGAATTTCTTGAATGGGATCTTGAAAATCGATGGGAGGCGGTGTTGTCGCTCGACATAATTCTTATGAGGGAAAACGAACCGGACATATCAAAACTTATCATATTTCAGAAAACCTATTATTCCAGGGTACCATGCAGAATGAAAAATCCGAGATCCCTGGCTGAAGCGATGAGCAGGGCGCTTGAACAAGTTTCGAAAAAAATTATTGGAGATATTCATGAAACATTACATACAGATTGAAAAAGACGATCAGACAGACTCTTTTGAACAAAATTAGGGGCCGTAAAAATACTGATGATAATGCTGCACCAGCCTAAACCGAACATGCTGATTTTTTTAAAAACAGCGACCAGCCTGCTAAGTTGCCCTCTTGATTACAAACCTTCTATTTCTCAATTTTTCATAGTCTCCTGAAAGTAGATCATCAAGATCTCTTATAAGAAACCTGAGATAAGAAATTTTATCCTGCACATTATCCGTTTCTTCCAGTTCAAAGGCTTTATCTATTTCATCCAGCGTCTTTTCAAGTTCTTCAACAATATCAAAATCCCTCTGCATTTCTTTGCTGGAGCCAAAATCATCAGTCATTGATCTATCCTTTTACATATTGTTATCACGGTGTTTGAATGGCAAAAATCCTGTCATTTACTGCACCAGAAAAAGATAGGAAACTCTCTTAACTACCTAAGACTTTTCATTTTTTTGCTAGAGGGCACATCACTGAAAAGGCGCTCATCTCCTTCTAGGCCCCTTATCACAGATTCAAAATAAATTCCCCCTGTCGCCTGAATCTTTCCTTCCTCTCCAAAAACCACATCCTTGCTAACCCGCAAGAGTTCACAGTGGCTGAGTACCTCCGACACTGCCAGGTTCATCCCGAACCCCTCGAGCAATTTGGCATCAAAATATTCCCTGGCTATTCGGCCTGGATTAGAAGGTCCCATACTCAGTATATCCAAGATATCTGAACACCGCTGTATGTGATGCTCAATCAGTGTATCTATCCGCTCTTCGGCACGCACATGGTTCCATCTATTGTTATAATATAATCGGTGTGCAGGCAACACAAAAGGATCCTCGAGAATTTTCCCCAGAGCTTTAAGGGTTTTCAACGATTTAAGATAGCACCTTAGACCATAAAGTTGCTGAGCTTCAATATATTGACTGGGTAATATATCTTTTGTGAGCAGAAAAGATTCCTCCAGGGAAATATGAGGAGTAATATCCGGAAGTATGGTATCTCCTGCCAAAAGTGCCTCTTCATCTATGAACAGGGCAATGGAATCAGGTGAATGCCCGGGCACATGAATTGCTTTTATCCCATCTTCCAGGAAATGCAAAGGACTTTCCAGATCCTCTATATGCAAACGCTGCCGCTCCTTGTGATATGATAAACAATTTTCCCGAACAAAAGCCTCCGGCATGAGACAACGCCAGCACGATGCAGGAAGGCTCTCCTTTTCGCCAGAGGGCGCATGCTCCGGATATGTCTGGATAAGACGAGAGTAGATAGCATTGGCCATTACCTTGGCTCCTGTTTCCTTTACTATCTCGAAAACACCCCCATCATGGTCTTCGTGTCCATGGCTCAACAAAACAGAATCTAGATTTTTGCTTTTAAAACCCAAGGATTCGATCATCTGGATTAGGATTGTCCCCATGCCCCTTCTTCCCGTGTCCACTAAGAAGGGTCTGTCTGACAAAACCAGATAATTCCAGGTAGGTCCCAGATCCCAATCCCCTCCATAGGTGTTTCTTGTGGCAAACGCAAAAATTTCCCTGCCGGAAGAAAGCCTTATCTTCACAATCATGTCATTCCCAAATTCGTCACCCTTATGCAGGACCCGGATCATTTTATACTTCCTTTTCTAAATTCTTCTGAATTTTACTGGCCTCTCACCCGATTAATTATTCTTCTTGTTGCAGATATTATACTTTCCAGCCTCAAAAACGACAAAAATTTATGCAAAAGAGAGGCCGGACAAAGCGGCCTCAATCACACACGAAATCCAATCAAAAGCTCCCTGACTTCACAATCTATTTAACTTTAGAACCTGGGGAAGTATCGCCATCGGGTACCACCAGATGCAAGCCTGCTCCATCTCCAGCCGCCAGTACCATGCCATGAGACTCCACGTCCATTAATTTTGCAGGCTCTAAATTTGCTACAAACACGACCTGTTTCCCAACTAGATCCGTTTCATTATAATAACCTGCCAGACCTGCCACAATAGTTCTTTCCTCACCGCCATCAACCGTAAGCTTTAACAGTTTCTTCGAGCCAGGAATCGCCTTTGCTTCTTTTATAGTTCCGATCCTGAGATCCAGATCCTTAAAATGTGAAAGGGGAATCAACGGAAGTTGTTTTTCCGCCGATTTATTCTGCTCGATCTGATTTTCTCTGGTTCCCTCAGAAATTATATCAATACGGGGGAATAATGCCGGGGCCTTAATAAGCGGCTTCACCGGCTTTTTGCCTCCCCAGGTGCGGATCTCCTGCAGCCTCAACTCCTCTCCCTTCTTGGCGAAGCCCAGCTGTTCCTGCATTTTCTCCGCTGAATTCGGCATAAAAGGCCATATAAGAACAGAAATAATTTTGAGTGTTTCTATTATATGAAAAATCACCGTCGACAATCTCTGTCTGTCAGATTTTGCCAGTACCCATGGCGCCATTTCGTCAATATACTTGTTCACGCTATTGATTAAATCCCAAACAGCCATGAGGGCCTTATGAAAACCCAGTTCGACCATAAATGATTCATACTTGTCGATGAGTTTAAGGGCCTTTTCCTTTATCTCTTCATCATCGGTTTTTGATTGTCCTGGTTCGGGCAGTTCTCCTTTAAAATACTTCTGGGCCATGGCCAGGCTTCTACTGGTCAAATTTCCCAGATCATTAGCCAGATCGGAATTGATTCTGTTAACCAGAGCGGCTTCACTGAACTCCGAATCGAGTCCAAATACCATTTCACGCATCAGAAAGTATCTGAAACAATCAAGACCGTAAACATCCACTAATTGAAGAGGCTTTACCACATTTCCAATACTCTTGGACATCTTGCCTTGGTTGACATTCCAGTAGCCGTGTACGTTTAAATGCTGATACGGCTCAATACCCGCCGACTTTAGCATGCAAGGCCAGTAAATACCATGTGGTTTCAGAATATCCTTGGCGATAACATGCTGTGCGGATGGCCAGAATTTTCTAAAATGCTCTCCATCCGGATATTCAAGCGCTGAGATATAATTAATGAGTGCATCGAACCATACATAGGTTACAAACCCTTCATCAAAAGGCAGGGTAATTCCCCAATTGAGTCTGGATTTAGGCCTGGAGATACAAAGATCCTCCAGAGGCTCTTTTAAAAAAGCAAGTACTTCGTTCTTATATCTCTGCGGCCTTATAAAATCGGGATGAGAACGTATATGGTTTATCAACCATTCCTGGTATCTGCTCATCCTGAAAAAATAATTCGATTCCTTAATCAATTCAGGTTCAGTAAGGTGATCAGGGCATTTACCATCTACCAATTCCCTTTCTGTGTAAAAACGTTCGCAACCATAACAGTACAGGCCTTCATATTCGCTGAAATATATATCACCATTTTCATTTACTCGATCTAGGATCAACCTCACGGTTTCCTGATGTTGAGGGTCAGTCGTACGAACAAAATAGTCATTGCTGATATCCAGTTTGGGCCATAGCATTCGAAACAGCTTGCTTATACGATCCACATAATCCTTGGGTGTCTGTCCGGCCTTGACGGATGCCTTAACTATTTTATCCCCGTGTTCATCAGTCCCGGTCAAGAAAAACGTATCACAACCTGAGATAACATGAAAACGGTTCATAACATCAGCCACTATGGTCGAGTAAGCGTGACCTATATGTGGTTCGGCATTAACATAATATATAGGCGTTGTTACATAAAAATTTTTAGGCAAAGCTCTTAGTGGTTACTCCTCTTTTAATTTTTATCCCTTTTGAACTCAGTGTCAATCTGGTCGGCCGGCACTTCTATTTCTTCTCCGTTATCAAGCAGGACCGTGATACTCTCTTTTAAAATATTTTGTCTGGTTACCTTCCCCTCTCCCTTTGTGGTTATGACCTTCTTGCCGACCTTCGGGAAATTCCTTTTTATCCCTTCATAATATGTATATTCATATGTTAGGCAGCACATCAGCCTTCCACACATGCCTGAAATCTTTCCGGGATTTAAAGATATATTCTGTTCTTTTGCCATCTTTATAGTTACAGGGGCAAAATTTTTAAGAAAAGTAGCACAGCAGAGAGGACGGCCGCAGGTCCCGAGCCCTCCCACCATCTTGGCCTGATGCCGGACACCGATCTGTCTCATTTCTATCCTAGTCCTAAATTTTCGGACTAGGTCCTTAACGAGCTCCCGAAAGTCCACTCTTCCGTCCGCTGTAAAATAAACTACAATTTTGCTGCCGTCGAACCGTCTATCAACGGAGACTAAGCACATTGGCATGGCCCTTTCTTTTATCCTTCTATAACAAAAATCGTAAACGACCCCCTCAAGCTCACAGGCCTTCTCAAATTTACCCATCTCTTCATCCGTTGCCAGACGAAAAACCTTCTTGAGTTCCCTTTTCGATATCTCTGTGTCAACATTTCTTGGCTCGGTACAAACACAACCCACGGCAGGTCCCTCATTGGTTATGACCATTACCTTGTCGCCTCTTTTGAGTACAAAATGCCCCGAGTCAAAATCGTATATTTTGCCATGGTTCTTGAATCGAACCCCGACGATTTTACTCATAGTAATCTCTCATGATTCAATAACCGCATGTCTTATGTATTGAATAAAACACCTGGATATAATATACCAGTAAAAATCAGTATAGAAAATTAACCTCTAGCAAGTTGATTTAAACTCAATACTGTATGCTCTATTACCAATACCCTGTTTCTCATCCTGCCGAGGTCCCTCTGAGCTTGATCTAAAACTGATATGCTTTCAGTTAAACTTTTTATATTAACTCTTTGCGAAATATTTTTCAACTTACTAGAAAAATCCATGTTGACCAACAAATCATTAGAGCCCCCTACACACAAGAGAAGGAGATCTCTATACCAGCCTTCCCATATGGATAGCATGTCTGACAGCCCTTCCCTGTCATTTGGAAAATTTTCCTGAGACGTCATACCTTCTCCGGTACATTCAAGGGCGATCTCAAGGGCCTTTTCCCTTGGAACCGCTGATAGTTGCATTATCTTCTGAAGCCATAGCTCCCTCTTTTCCAAAATATCCCCTTCGAGCATCTTTATAGCACGCCCCAGGCTGCCGTTTGAGATACGTGCAAGGACTTTCGCACTCTCAGCCTGCACACCCCTGTTTTTGAGAAGCCATCCTTCTATGTCCGGAGCAGGAATAGGCTGGAAAGACAACCTCTGACAGCGCGATACTATTGTAGTTAGCAGGTCCATAGGCTCGATAGTGTTCAGGACCAGTATATTTCCCGGAAAGGGTTCTTCCAAGGTCTTCAGAAAGGAGTTGGCTGCTTCCTCGGTCATTGTCTCCGCCTCACAAAGAACACAAACCCTGTACCCCCCCGATACGGAGGCAAAACTCAGTCGCCTTTTCAATTCCCTTATCTGATCTATCTTTATATTTTGTCCGTCCGGCCTGATTTCTATAAAATCCGGGAAATTGCCGCTCATCATCTGCCGACAGGACAGACAACGACCACACCCGTCGCCATTAATGGTTTCGATACAATTGAGTGCCGTTGTAAGGGCTTTGGCAGTACTTGTTTTCCCAATCCCGGGAATTCCTGTAAAAAGATAGGCGTGGGAGATTTTTCCACTGGTAATTACACCCCTCAGGAAACCCTTAGCTCTCTCCTGACCCAATATACTGGAAAACAGCATTGACCTACTCTTATTTCGCCATTACGGGAAGGTATGGTGCGAGATGTTTAAATATTTGTTCTTCTACATCTTCTTCTGTCAGCGTGCCGTCCGTTATAACAAATCGCCTTCTTTCCTCGACGGCGAGTGCAAGATATCCTCGCCGAACGGCCTCGTGAAAAACCACCCTTTCTCTTTCGAATCTATCCTGGCCATCTTCCAAAAGCGATTCATTCCTCTCCAAAGCCCTTTTGATCCCTACATGAACAGGACAATCTATCAGGAAGGTGATGTCAGGCCTGATACCACAGGAGGCTCTTCCATTAAGCTCCTGGACAAATCCAAGATCGAGACCACGCCCATATCCCTGGTAAACCGTGGTTGCGTCAAAAAAACGGTCGCAGAGCACCCACTTACCTCTTTCCAGAGCAGGGGCTATGACTTCACTCACATGCTGTGCCCTGTCTGCCTCGTACAGCAGAAGTTCTGCCAGAGGAGAAAGGTCATCATTCTTGGAATCCAGGAGAAGCCTCCTTATTTCTGCCCCTATCTTGGTCCCCCCTGGTTCGAGTGTCAGGAGAAGAGGTACCCCAATCTGTTTCAGCCGATCGGCAAGCCGCTTCGCTTGACTGGATTTACCGCACCCTTCTATACCCTCAAAGGTTATAAACAATCTTCACCCCCATAACTGGTCGAAGTTCAACAGGTTTTTAAGTTTAGAGCTGTTCAGTATAGATAAAAAACCCCAAGTAATCAAGAACCAAAACTTCACTTCTCTTTGGATCCACCCAACCCTCAAGCAAGGCCCTTCTCTCTGATAAAGTATAAACATATTAGAGAGGGGACTGGAAGCTAGGAGCTAATCCTCAAAACAAACCTTGACGACTGTTCATAACTCTCTTTTTAAAGCCGAAAGTCCTATATGGGAAATTAAAACCCGGTGCCACCAAGGCGAACAGAAGGCCCTTTTGCTGAGGTGAATAAACACTTTTAAATTCCAGGTAAGGGTTCTATCCAGGCGCCTTCTTAGAAACCGCCTTAAAAAAAAGAGGGGTTCAGGCAAATCGACTAATAAAAAAGAAGGGATCTGTTTCTTTTATGGAAGAGAGACTTCCTTAAATAAGCAAAAGCCGCCCACCTGGCTATATCGGACCCTATTATTTTGGACATACCCCCAGGAATTTTTGAAGACCATCTCCTTAACTAGCAAACCTAACTACAACTTTACACTTGACATGCATAAAGGTAAAAGTATATCCCTATTCTTCAAACAGACAAACAATTTCGGATGGATAAACAGGAAAGCCATATGAAATTCTGGCGGATTCCACTTGATGCGGATCAAATCGCTGTTTCCCTCGGCGAGGTACATATTATTGAGGATCGGTGCAAAGGATGCGGCTATTGTATAGATTTTTGCCCTAAAGGGGTCCTTGAATTTTCTACCCGTTTCAATCAAAAGGGTTATCATCCCCCCATCGTCAAAAATCCTGCTGACTGCGTCAACTGCCATTACTGTGAAATTCTATGCCCGGAATTTGCCATTTACTCGGTGGAGGCTTCTCCAGGCTAACACCTATCACACACTTTTTAACAAAGAATACTAAAAACAAATGAATTCAAGCGCCCTGGCCCTTCCAGTAAGGAATGGTCCGGCATGAACTGGTATTCGGAGAAAGACACAGCATGAGACCAGCAGTTCTGACTGGTGAACATTTTATGACAGGGGACGTGGCCTGTGCCGAAGGCGCCCTCGCTGCAGGATGCCTATTCTTCGGCGGATACCCAATAACGCCTGCAACGGAGGTGGCTGAGCATATATCCGCCCACCTGCCTGAAGTAGGCGGAACTTTTATACAGATGGAGGACGAAATCGGTGCAATCGCCTCGGTAATCGGTGCCTCGTGTGCCGGACTCAAAAGCATGACGGCAACCTCAGGACCAGGGTTCAGCCTCATGATGGAAAATATAGGCCTGGCCATCTGCACCGAGACTCCTTGTGTAATTGTAAACGTTCAAAGAGCCGGCCCTTCTACGGGCCTTCCCACCCAAGGAGCGCAAGGCGACATAATGCAGGCCAAATGGGGATCACACGGGGACTATGAAATCATAGCCCTTGCACCAGCATCTCCTCAGGAAATTTTTTACCAAACGATCGAGGCCTTCAACCTCAGCGAGACCTATCGCGTGCCAGTAATGATAATGACCGATGAGATGATCGGGCACCTCAGTGAAAGAGTTATCATACCGGATTCAAAAGCTATCCACACGGTATCAAGACCTAAACCAAAAGGTAGAAGAGACCGGTTCAAACCTTTTCAGCCAGGACCAAATGGAGTTGCGCCCATGGCCATTGCCGGTGAGGGGTATAATATACATGTCACCGGACTTACCCATGATGAAAAGGGCTACCCGGTTATGACTGTAGAAGCCCAGGAACAGATGATGACCAGGCTGGTACAAAAAATCCGGCAAAATCTTCCTCATATCCTACAGACGGAACACTACAGACTGGATGATGCAGAAATCGTGATCGTTTCCTACGGTGTGTCTTCCAGAACAAGTCTAGCCGCGGTGGATGAGGCCCGAGAGCAAGGTATAAAGGCCGGTCTGCTAAGGTTGATTACGGTTTGGCCCTTTCCTGAAGATGAGATCAAAGCACTTGCCGATAGAGTAAAGGGCTTTGTGACTGTAGAAATAAACCTGGGTCAGATACATAAAGAAGTTGAAAGATGCACAGGCAGCAAGGTTCCATCTATTCTAGTAGGACACTCTGGAGGCGCCATCATCCCACCGGAGCGTGTAATCGAAACCCTTAAAAATGCTTTTGGATGATCAGGGAAGTCATGAAGCAAACCGACAAACAGCAGATCCACCCTCTTGACGGTCTCCTGCGAACTGATCGTATCCCGCACATATGGTGTCCGGGTTGTGGCATCGGCACAGCATTTTCTTCATGTCTGATCGCCATGAAAGAAAGCGGAATTGATTTGAAAAAAACCGTAATGGTTTCAGGGATCGGATGTACCGGACGGGGTGCAGGATACGTAAACCTGGATTCCTATCATACTACGCACGGAAGGGCCATCCCATTCGCGACAGGGATGAAGCTTGCAAATCCAGAATTGAATGTAATCGTTTTTAGTGGGGATGGAGATCTCTTTGCTATTGGTGGAAACCACTTCATACATGCAGCACGCAGGAACGTAGACCTTACAATCGTTTGTGTCAATAACTTTAACTATGGCATGACTGGCGGACAAGTTGCTGCCACTACTCCCTATAATGCCAGGACGACTACCACTCCTTCAGGAAATCCTGAATCCCCTTTTAACCTCCCTCTGCTGGCATACGCATCAGGTGCCACCTATGTAGCAAGGTGGACCATTTTACACGCTCGTGATCTCACCGAATCTATTGAAGAGGCTATAGTGAAGAGGGGATTTTCCTTCGTTGAAGTCCTGGCTCCTTGTCCTGTTAACTATGGGCGCCGTAATAGAGAAAAACCGATCGACACTCTTAAAATCTACCAGGAAAAAACCATAATAAAAAACGAAGCCCATCCACTGGAGCTCGATATCGACTTCGAAAGGGCGATAATTCTCGGAAAATTTGTCGACATTGACCGGCCTACATGGATAGACACGTATGATAAAATTTACCGGCACGAAGAACAGCTAAACGAATACAAGGCTGCTAAGGCCTAGCTTAAAACCTCAAAACCCCATAACGTATATTTTTGCAGGGGATACATGACTGAGCAAAAAGAAGAAACTGTAAGGCAAGAAATTATTTTAACCGGGTTCGGGGGGCAGGGAATAGTGCTGGCAGGGCGGATCCTGGGAAAAGCTGTCGTCCTGGGCGACCACAGGCAAAGCACCCTTGTCCAAGCCTACGGTCCTGAGGCACGGGGTGGAGCTTGCAGTGCACAAGTAATAATCTCCGACAGGCAGATTCATTATCCCAATGTTAGATACCCAGATATACTTGTATGCATGTCCCAGGCAGGTTTTGATAAGTTCATAGGTCAGTTAAAAAGAGATGGTGTGCTACTGATCGATCAGGATCTGGTCAAACCTGCAGGAATAGACACTGATTTTTACTCCATCCCCTCGACGCGGATGGCTGAGGAGTTGGGAAGGACGATGATGGCCAATATCATTATGCTAGGCTTTTTCACCTCGGCCACCGGAGCTGTATCGGTTAAAGCATTACGTGATTCCGTGGCCGCATCGGTACCCAAAGGCACCGAAAAAATGAATATAACGGCATTTGACAAGGGCTACGACTATGGACTGGCGGTACTAAAAGGGCGGAACAAGAAAGCCAAAGGTATGACAGGAGCCTGAGAATGAAACGCTCTAAAGACCGCCTGCACAAAGTGATCGTAATCGGTGCCACTCCCGCTGGAATTGCTGCAACCAACAAGCTGGGTGAACTGGGGATCCCTGTCACACTGGTTGATCGGGATCCTGACCTGAATCAAAAACTTTCCAGAGAACAATGGAAACTACCCTCTGGTATCCACTTTAACTTCGCGCATAAGTCTGGACTACTAAGAATATTTCACAACCCTCTTATCCGTTGCATAATGCCCGCTGATGTCACATCTATAAGGCATACGCCCCAGGGTTTCAGAGCTAGGGTGCAAGGGATGCCTACATTTATAGATCTGAATCGATGTATCCTTTGTGGCCGCTGCCTAGAAGTCTGCCCGGTCCTGACACCGGATGGAGGCAAACCTATCCTGTTTTATGATAGAAGGAGCCTGCCAGGCCGACCTGTTATAGATAAAAGGCGTACACCCCCATGCCAGTCTAATTGTCCCCTCGGAGTTAATGTGCAAGCTTATGTGGCTCTGACTCGAGCTGGTCGTTTTCATGAGGCTCTTGAAACAGTCCGCCGTGACAACATTTTGCCCGGTATCTGCGGCAGAGTATGCACACATCCTTGTGAAGAGGTATGCAGACGGGGAGAGCTTGATGAAGCCATTGCTATTAAAGATATCAAGCGTTTTCTGGCAGACTTTGAGCTCAGCCATCCTCACAATTCCAAAGAGGTAAAAACACCTCAAAAGACGGAAAAAATTGCTGTAATAGGTTCAGGGCCCGCCGGGCTCGCCGCAGCAGGAGACCTGGCTCGTCTTGGATATATGGTAACGGTTTTTGAGAAAGAAGCCATGACTGGAGGGTTGCTCCGTTACGGCATAGGCCCGCACCGTCTCCCCAGGGAAATCCTTGACCATGAACTCGATTATATTAGAGTGATAGGCGTCCAATTCATAACCTCTCGTAAAATAAATATAATGGAGGACCTTGAAAGACTGAAAAAGGAATTTGATGCTGTCCTGCTAACTGTCGGTATTTGGACAGACCGTAAGATGGGCATCCAGGGAGAAGATTTAGAGGGTGTAGAGGGCTGTCTGAGTTTCCTTACCAGCCTTTACCACGAAAAACCTTTGAAAATAAAACAAAACGTAGCTGTCATCGGCGACGGCAACGCGGCATTCGACCTGGCTCGAGTTCTCAAGCGTCTGGGTGCCAGCGTTACGATTTTGTCCTGGTTTCCCGAAGACCTTATTCCGGCGGACAAAGAGGAAATCAGAGGGGCTAGAGAGGAAGGGATTACCGTCAAAGACCGGACACAAGTAATATCCTTTTCAGGACAAAACGGGAAGCTGGACCACCTGCGCTGTAAGCCCACCAAACCGGGGGAACCCGATAGCAACGGAATACCGTGGCCTGTGTTAATCCCCGGGAGTGAATCCTTTGAACTAAAGTTTGAACGGGCTATAGTGGCTATAGGCCAAGCAGGATTTTCAAAAAAAGAGGGACATAGAGACAGAATAAGCCTCACTCCCCGGGGCTTTATCAAAGTAAATAAAGAATTCTATACAGGAATCTCTGGTGTTTACGCGGCCGGGGATGCTGTTTCCGGGCCTTCGTCCGTAGTCGAAGCCATGGCAACGGGAAGAGCCGCTGCAGCTTCTATCCATGAATATATTTGTGGAGAAGATATATTCTCAACACTACCTTCGAGGCCTGAAGACAAGGATTATCCGCCGATTCCCGGCGACATTCCTTCCCTTGCCCGACCAACAATGCCCGAAAGACAGCCCAGTTCTAGAATAGACAATTTTTCTGAGGTCGCGTTGGGGCTCAGCCAGACTCAAGTCCTGCTGGAGGCTGAACGATGCCTCCAATGCGGCATCTGCTCCGAGTGTAACTTATGCGTTGAAGCTTGTCAGCCAATAGGAGCGATAAACCATTCTGAACAGCCGCTGGAAAGCAAAGAACACGCAGGAGTGGTAATAATAGCCGACCCTGATGCAGCCCCCCAGATCAAGGGTGAGGACGTGATCAGGGCATATGGGCCCAAAGTGGCAAAACCTGATGTCTATGGAATGGTCATTCGTGGTTTTTCAGCAGCTGCGAAGTCGATGATTTTGCTAGGGGGGACGTCACAACTTCCCAAAGGCCGAGGAGTCTCATTTTCACCGCCTGACCCTGAGTTATCGCCTGAAATTCGTATTGGGGTCTTTATATGCCGCTGCAATGACTCAATGGGGTGGCTCAAAGAGCTGGATAATTACGTTGAACAACTGCTGGAGAATGGAGATATTGTCCATGCCGAAACTATTCCTTCGGCATGCATCCCCGAAGGCTCCGCTGGCATTGTCAGGACCGTACGTGAAAAGGGTATTACACGTGTTGTCCTCGCATCCTGCGTGTGCTGCCCCCTTGACTTTGTTTGCAGTGCATGCACAGATCAAAGAAGCCGACTGAAAACCGCACTTTTTACTGGGACAGGTGTAAGCCGCTCTATGGTTGAGACCTGCAATCTCAGAGGGGAAGTGCTTCAGTACCTGAGGCATGACCCCGCCTGTGTCGTGTCCCGCTTTGAAGGGTTAATAGAAAGATCAATCCGAAGGGCCAGAAGATTGAGGGCGCTGCCCGCGCCGGCGAGGACATATAACTTTACCACAGCTGTAATAGGAGATTCCGAAGCAGCATCAGTAAGCGCACTAACTCTGGCTCAGGCCGGAATCGAAGTTTTAAAATTCGGCTCTAAAGGCAAAAAGACACCCGGGGATTTGTCTCATTCAAATATCTATTATTTCGAAGATACCAGTGTCAGGGGAATAAGTGGAACCCTGGGAGATTTCCAGGTATTTGTCGAATCAAACGGCTTTTCTCAAGCCCTGCAGGTAGGGAGTGTCATACTGGGTGAAAAAAGTAGGCGGCTTATCCCCTATATATCTCAGGAGGGCCTGCCTACCAGCTTCATCGCTTCCAGCATGCAAAAACATGGAGTAGCCGGCATTCCTTTTTTATATCCCGGGGCGACCCCGATCTCCGGACTTTTTGTAGCTAATCCCTCTGGAATCAAGGTTTCCGAAAGAAAAAAAGGGGCCGCTGCAGCGGTACTTGCGGCTGCGATAATGCCGCGAGGGCCTAGGCAGAGCAAAGGATATACGGTTGTTATAGACGAGAATCGATGCAGGGGCTGCGGACGCTGTATACAAGTCTGCCACTATCAAGCTATCACGTTACGCAAAAATTCAGTAGGAGGATGGTACGCTGTAGTGGATGAGGCCCTTTGTAAGGGTTGCGGCAATTGTATTTCAGTGTGCCCGTCAAACGCGGCTGACAGTCCCTATCGTGACCAGGCATATCTGGAGCGTATTCTTGAAGAAGTACTCGGCGGTTGATAATTCAAGGCAGTTGGAAAAGAATATAACTGTAACTTACTCTTACGGAATAAAAGTACTGATCAGAATTTATTAATTGGTGATAAAGTGGACATAAATATTATCCTTTTTCTCTGTAACTGGGGACCTCATGCTGCCTATCAGGAGCTTCAGGACAGTTTATCCAGGATCCCACCTGAAATAAAAATGGTCCGAATCCCCTGTACAGGAAGAATAAGTAAGGCCCTCTTATTTAAACCTTTTGAAATGGGCGCCGATGGAGTAGCACTGGTGGGGTGCGAAGCGGGTACCTGCCGTTACGGTGCGGGGACATCTACAGCCGAAGAAAATGTTGAAGACACAAGGGGCATACTTGACCTTCTCGGTCTCGGCAAAAACCGGCTCCGACTGGCAACTTTTATGCCGGAAGACTCAAAAGGCCTTCTCAAATTTCTTGAAGAATTTATAGAGGAGATAGAGCCTATAGGTAAGAGCCCCATAGCTCCCCAACCTAAGAGGTTATCAGAAACCGAGATACAAGGCCTTATTGATTCTGTGGTAGCCAAGTATGACGTCTACGCATGCCAGGACTGCGGAAAATGTTCATCAGCATGCCCTTTGACTCTGGCTGGCAAGCCTTTTTCCCCAAGGGCTATAGCAAATGCAATAGTTACAAAAAATATGGATTCTTCTTCTGTACGTGAAGACATCTGGTCTTGTCTCACATGCGGGCTCTGTTATGACAGGTGCCCTTCAGCCGTCAATTTTCCAGAATTTATAAAAGACATGCGTCATATCCTTAAAATTACAGGTTCAGAAGGCTTTGAGGCTCACGGTGGGTTTTTCCATTCGCTGATGCGGACCATGACCCCTCCCGACCTGAAAGTCAGGCACTGGGAATGGCTACCAGAAGACATACAAACCGATAATCAAAGTGAGACCCTTTTTTTCGGCGGCTGTGCGCCATATTTTGACATTTTTTTTAGAAAGCACCTGGGGATCCATACCAGGAGCATATTAGTAGACGGGCTTAGGCTTCTGAACTTTTTCGACATCCATCCTGCACTACTTGAAGACGAACGTTGCTGTGGACATGATCTTCTTTGGTCAGGGGATAAGGAAAATTACCTTAAGCTGGCAAATTTAAACGTAGAGGCGATTCATAAACGTGGAATACGCGAACTTATAACTGCCTGTCCCGAATGCTACAGAACATTTGCCCACGACTACCCGGAAAATGGCGTTCAGGTTAATTTCAAGGTTACACACATCTTCGATGTACTTGAGAGAGAGATTGATAAAGGGGCTGTAGGATTTAAAAAAATGAATCGAAGATTGACCTTCCAGGATCCCTGCAGATTAAGCAGGCTTGAAAATCGTCCCAACCTGCCAAGAAAACTGATTTCCCGGTTAAACCTCCAGGATTTTTCTGAAATGCAGGATAGCGCTGCCAGTGCCATCTGTTGTGGTAATTGTGCGTGGACGGGTTGTGATTCTTTTAGCAAAGCTCTTCAAATGAAACGCATTCGACAGGCCAAAGATACCGGGAGTGACCTCCTTGTAACAGCCTGTCCAAAATGCCAGATCCATCTGCGCTGTGCAATGGAGGATCCGTTTTTTGGAGAAGAACTAAGGATGGATATGATGGATCTCACCAGTGTTGTAACGAAAACCATACGCTGGGAATAGATTTTAAACACGTAGTAGCGATCAACAGAAACACGGAGGGAAAAGTGCTCGCAAACAATTCTGATTACCCGCCAGAGCGCCCCAGAATTGGAGTCTACGTATGTCATTGCGGCCTCAACATTGCCCAAAGCGTCAACTGCAACGAAGTAGCTGAATTTGCTGCGCAAATTGAGGATGTTATTATATCAAAGGATATAGTCTATGCATGTTCCGAACCTGGACAGCAACAAATAAAAGATGATATAGAAGAATACTCCCTGGACCGTGTGGTGGTTGCTTCCTGTTCCCCAAGGCTTCATGAACCTACCTTCCGTCAGATGCTTCAGTCAGCAGGTCTGAACCCTTATCTCCTTGAGATGGCCAATCTTCGTGAGCAATGCAGCTGGGTGCACATGAATGAAGCAAGCGCCGCAACAAAAAAAGCCACAGATCTGGTAAAAATGGCCATATCCCGGGTAAAGCTGCTTGAGCCCTTACAGGAGGAAAAGCTTCCCCTAACCAAGAGAGCCTTAGTTATAGGCGGTGGAATTGCAGGCATACAGGCTGCTCTGGATCTGGCAGATAATGGTTTTGATGTAGTGTTGGTAGAGAAGAGGCCTTCGATAGGCGGAACAATGGCCCAGCTCGACAAAACATTTCCTACCATGGACTGTTCCATCTGAATACTCGGTCCGAAGATGACGGATGTCGGTCGACATCCCCGGATCAAACTTTACACCTTGAGCGAAATAGAAAGTGTAAAAGGATACGTTGGTAACTTTGAGGTAGGAATACTCAAAAAAGCCCGCTATATTGATGAAAAGGAGTGCACCGCATGCGGTGAGTGCGCCAAAGTATGCCCTGTTGTCCGTCCAGATGAATTCAACCTCGGTCTCTCATCTCGTAGAGCTGTTTTTACGCCATTTCCGCAGGCCGTCCCTTCTGCTTATGTGATAAATATAAATGAATGCCTGGGTCATAATCCGGCTGTATGCGCTAAGTGTATAGACGCATGTGACAAGGGCTGCATAAATTTTCATATGTCCGATGAGGAAATCACTGAAAAAGTCGGGTCCATTATCGTAGCTACAGGCCTTGAGGTCTATGATCCTACTGAACTCGATGAATACGGATACACGCGTTTTGAAAATGTCGTGACCAGCCTTGAATTTGAACGCCTTATTAATGCCGGAGGGCCAACCAATGGAGAATTGATCCGTCCCACTGATAGAAAAAGGCCAAGCTCAATTGGCTTCGTACAGTGCGTTGGATCACGGTCTGCAAGAAAAGGTAGTGATTACTGCTCCAATATATGCTGCATGAACACGATAAAAGGCACATTGATGCTCAAGGAGCATTATCCTCACATGGATGTGAAGGTCTTTTACATCGACATCAGGGCGTTCGGCAAGGGATTTGAAGACCTTTATAAAAGAAGTCGGAGGGTTGGGGCGCATTATATCAGGGGCCTGCCTGGTACGGTTGAGCAGGAAACTGACGGCAGCTTACGTGTTGCAGTCGAAAATACCGCCACAGGCAAACTTGAAATACACAGACTGGATATGCTTGTACTGGCCCTGGGGATCAAACCCGCACCAGGCACACAAAAGCTACAGGAGATGCTGGGATTACAGCTTTCTTCAGATGGTTTCTTTCTGGAAGCCCACCCCAAACTCCAACCTGTAGATGCTGCAACCCGTGGCATTTTTTATGCTGGATGTGCTGAATCTCCAAAAGATATAAAAGAGAGCGTCACCCAGGCTTCTGCTGCTGCTGCCCGTGCTATCCGTCTTATGCACAGTGGAGAGATCACCTCTGAACCTATTACATCCCAGGTTATACCGGAAAATTGCAGATTCTGCGGCAAATGTGCGGAAGTATGTCCATATAACGCAATAACAGTGGATGTCAAAAAGAAACTTCCGGCCGTGGTTAATACAGCGGCATGTGCCGGGTGCGGCACATGCGCTGCAGAGTGCCCCTTTGACGCCATAATAATGAACCATTTCACAGACGCCCAGATAATGAACCAGGTTAATGCCTTACTAGAGGAAGAACCAGAGCAAAAAATTCTCGCCTTTGCCTGTAACTGGTGTTCATACGCCGGTGCCGATTACGCAGGTGTCTCCAGGCTCCAGTATCCTCCTAACATCCGACTTATCAGAACCATGTGTTCCGGACGGGTGGATGAAAAGTTCATATGGGACGGGTTTCTTAAGGGAGCACCGATTATATTGGTCAGCGGCTGCCACATAGGAGACTGTCATTATATAGACGCAAACCACTGGACAGAAAAAAGAGTCGCAAAAATTCATAAAAAAATGATTAAACTTGGGATTCGAGCTGAGCGTCTCCAACTCGAATGGATAAGCGCGGCAGAGGGTGTCAGATTTGCAGATGTCATGTTGCGATTAGAAAAACTCCGGCGTTCCGTTTCAGCAGAAGAGATTGCTGAAACCACTCGAATACTGAAAAACAAAAAATAATAACTGTGTTTGATCACCAGAACATTTTTTTTGATTCTTAGAAAATTAATCGTTCTCCCAGGAAGATTTTGATAGGAAGGAATCATGAGAGGAAAAAATGTGTCAGGGGTGATAGAAAAAAATGTTGTCTGCCAGAAAAATTTATTATGGCGGGCCAAATGGGTAACTATTTATCTATGTATTCTTCTTCTGCCTGCACTCAGCGGCTGCAATTATTTAGCTAATTACGGTCAAATAGGTTTTTTGCCTGATGCTAAATCCAACATGAGCCTTAGAGATCTCATTGACAATTGCGAACACTACCAAGTATATTCCGGAGGATCGGAAGGCCTTTTTATGGCCCTGCTGTTTGATCCGCGGGATGACGGTCTGAGCATCGTTCCCAAAGACTGGGTAAAAGTTGACGAGAGTCTTGGGCTCGGGAAATTTATTCTAAAAGGTCCCGCAGAAGAAAAAAGTAAGGAGATAAGTAGCGGCTACCTAGAAGTTGACTTGAAAGAAAAATTGAGGTCCATTGCCGTTGAACTGGAAACGGATCCGAATAAACTGTCACCATTTCTCGGAGCGATATATGGACCTGACAATCGTCTCTTCGGTTATATTTATGCACCGATAGGGATCCATATCCTAATAAAGGCCGAAGCGCCGAATGTGCTCTCTATCCAGAACCCTATTTATCAAAATGACGTAGTCGCTGGACCAAGCAACCTTTTAAATTAGAGATTGATCCCCGCTCTGAAAACAAGCAAAGGTTCGTTCCCGTCTCTTTAAAATAAAAAAGTCAAAGGGAGAAAACGCAAAATGGCCCTTGAAGAACTCATCCAGGAATTAAACACAAAAAGAGATAAAGCTCTACAGCAGGGAGGAGCTAAAAAGGTCAGGAGGCAACATGACCAAGGTAAACTGACCGCCAGGGAGCGTATCGAAAGGCTTCTGGATCCTGGGTCTTTTATGGAATTCGGCATCTTCTGTACCTCTGATCAGCCCGGGATGGAGGATACTACACCTGCTGATGGACTCATCTGTGGTTATGGACTGGTAAACAGTCGAAGAGTAGCTCTGATTGTTAATGATTTCACCGTTTTAGCATCCACAAATGCAAAGATAAACCTCAAAAAAATGCTGCAGTTCAAAAAACAGGCACGTGAATACGGTATTCCTATGATCTGGCTGGGAGAGGCCGGAGGAGCCAGAATGCCCGACTGTCAAGGTTCGGATAAAGTGTTCAATCTTGGTGGAGGAGGCACCGACACGCTATTCCCTGAGTATACCCATTTTAGGGAGTGCCCGTTTCTTATGGCGGCCATGGGTGAATGTTATGGCGTCGCTGATTTCCAGGCATGTGTTGCCGACTTTGTAGTCCAGGTCAAGGGAAGTGTTATTTCTGTCTCAGGTCCCAGGGCACTGGGAAGAGCGATCGGAGAATCCTGTTCTCCTGAGGATATGGGAGGATGGAAAATACACTCCGAAATAACTGGAATGTCAGACAAAATAGCTGAAGACGAAGAGGATTGCCTTAACATTCTGAGACAATTTCTGGATTATATGCCCTCTAACAACACTGAACTTCCACCTGACCGGCCTGTGCCGGAGAATGCGGGGGAACTTATCACAGATATCCTCCGTTTCTTTCCGGAAAAGAGAACCCGATCATATGATATGCATAAGATCATAGAATGCATTGTGGATGGTGGGCAGTATTTCGAGTTAAAGCCCAATTTCGGGAACATGCTCATTACATGTCTAGCCAGAATCAACGGCCATGTTGTGGGAATTATAGCCAACAATCCGTTAATAAATGCAGGGGCAACAAATACCGATGCACTGGAAAAACATACTAGCTTTCTGTGCCTTTGTGATTCCTACAACATACCGATAATATTTTTAGAGGACACACCCGGACACCATACTGGGAAAGAAGCGGAACTGAAAAGGGTTGGTTCCAAGGTGGTTAATAATATCCAGGCGCTTTTTCAGGTTACTGTACCGAAAATTGTTATAGTTATCAGAAAGGCATTTGGGCAGGGGGCCCTTAATATGTGTGGCCCTGGCGTAGGTGCTGATTTTAACGTTGCCTGGCCCACAGCAGAACTCGGTTTCATGGATCCAGCCATAGCAGCCGACGTGGTATTTGGCGGTTTACCTGAAAAGGAAAGGCAAGAGATGATGGAAAAGATGGTAGCGGATACATCACCCTTCCCGGCTGCCCGAGCGTATTTTCTTCAGGACATCATAAATCCACTTGATACAAGAAAGTACTTGATCGAGGTGTTAAAAATAATTCGTGATTCAAAAAGCCAAGGGATAGGAAGGCATTTGCTCTCAAACTGGCCCACCAAATTTTAGGCCCTGGTCCGCACATTAGATCGAACCATTACCAAGTCACCTTGAATTTCGTTATTTTCATTTAAGACTACCTCATACCTTCATGCCAGGCAAGTTGAGGGATGCAGTATTTCCCCCATCTACTGGCAGAACCTGGCCTGTTATGTAACTCGCTTCATCACTTGCCAGAAAAAGAATCGCCGCTGCAACCTCTTCGGGCTTGCCATAACGTCGCAATTCGCATCGACTGCCCAGCTTATCGGCCTTGCCTGCCTCACGTGCATAGTCAAAAACCGGTTTCGTCATTCCGGTTTCGATCAGACCCGGACAAACCGCATTCACCCTCACATTATATGCCCCGAAGTCGCAGGCAGAAGTTTTTGTGAAATTTATAAGCGCCGCTTTACTGGCGCTGTAAGCGTTTCCACCAGCTCCTGAACGAATTCCAGCCACTGAGGCGGTGTTAACAATAGCACCCCGCCTTCTCTCCTTCATGTGCCCGGCTACGTATTTTGTAGCAAACATGGCACCAAGCAGATTCACCTCCATGATACGTCGCCATTCGAAGGCATCCTGAACCTCCAAATCAACCAAATCCCCTACTATTCCTGCGTTATTACACAGGATATCCACTTGTGACCAGGTTTCCAATGTTAGGTCTATAAGCTTCTTGACTTCCTCCTCGACAGATACGTCAGTCATCAGGACAATACCATTTCCACCCTGCTTATGGACCAGTGACATGCTTTCCTCAAGACCTTCCCTGTTTATATCAGCCAGCACCAGCCTGGCACCTTCCCTTGCAAAAAGTAAAGCAGTTGCTCGTCCTATCCCATCCGCAGCGCCCGTTATTATTGCAACTTTGTCATTCAAACGTCCATTCCGTCGCATTGATCTTCTCCTTGGCTCAAAGCTGTTAAAATCAGTGTCTTCCGACCTTATTGCACAGCCTAGACTGATCCAAAGTTCCGTGAAAACGTTATTGTCTTTTCTACTGTTTTTCTTATAATTTTGCCCTCGTCCTCGAGGTATCGAATGTGGGCGATTGCCTCCCCTGTAGCAAACCATTTTTGTGCTATTGGAAACTGATCCCAGGAATCGCAAACTATATCCCATTCCATCTCAGAAGCTATCTGGTAGGCATTCATAGGGCCCTTATCCAGTATATCGAGTATTTCACTGATCCGTTGGTAGTGATGGACTTTCAACTCCTCGATCCTTTCCTTATGATTCTCTATAAAACCCCTGTGTCCCGGAAGGACAAGGGCCAGGTCGAGTTCATAGATCTTATCCAGGCTTGACAGATAACTCTTAAGTGGATTGTCCTGATCGGACCAGCACTGAATATTAGGCGTTATATCCGCGAGTACATGATCCCCGGCTAACAGAATCTTTTTCTCAGATTCGTATAGGCACGTGTGCCCCTTTGTGTGCCCGGGAGTGTGAACACATCTGAATAAAAATCTGCCTGCTTCTATTTCGTCTCCATCCTTCAAAATAATCATATCGGGAATCCAATCTGATCTATACCGATAGCCTGGATGGCTCTCCAGAGCCTTTTTAAGCTCATACTCCGGAAATCCATGCCCCCCTGCATAATCAAGTATATATTTCCAGCCGTCTGAGACCTCGAGTATCTCTTTATCCGGCTTATTAAAAAAGATCCGGCTCGTATTTGTAGCCAGCTTCGTCACCAGGCCGAAATGATCAGCATGGAGGTGAGTGATAAAAAAATCAGTCTGTCCCATGTCCAGCCCCAATTCACGCAAAGCCGACAACATAACCTTTAGACACTCTTTTCTGTTCAAGCCGGTGTCCACGATTAGATTCCGCCTCGAACTCCTTATCGCATAAGAATTGAGAAATTTCAGAGGACTGTTAGGCAAAGGTATTTTTATTCGAAATAGATCAGGTAAAACTTCTTCAATCAAGAGTTGACTCCTTTGTTTGTCTCATATGGGCATATGAAGCGTGAAAACTGTTTGATTATATACGAACAAACCTGGAGCCGACTCATGAGTCACAGCCCACAGGGCTTCTAATAAACAAAAATTACAATGACCAAATGTATGGAACCCAAAATGACTTTCGAATAAATGGAGAATATGGGAAAGGTCACCCGCTGTCAAGCAATCATAGGTGGGAGGACTGAAGAGGGGACCGTAAGACCGAAGCCGACCCTAACTGGAATTTTCTCATCCTCCTATAACCCAGACATTAAGATTATTGTCAATTGACAAATTCTGGTGCTAATATAAAAACTCTAATTTGACAGGTCTTCCGCAATTACAAAAACTTACAAAGATGGTGCGCAATAATGTCCTCAATCAATTACGGATCCGCCTACGAAATTGCTCAACTTATTCGCGGTGGCAAGCTTTCTCCCGTTGAACTAATGGAGGAGACTCTTGAAATAATAAGCCGCAAGAATCCCCCACTCAATGCATTTGTAGCCATTCGTGCGGAAGAGGCTATGCAGGAGGCAAGAGCAATGGCTGATGCTATTGCACGGGGTAAAGATCCCGGGCCCTTGGGAGGAATACCAATAGGTGTTAAGGACCTTGAAGACGTGCAAGGGATGGTCACAAGCTTCGGATCAATACCTTACAAAAATAACATGGCAAATCATGATTCGATCCAGGTAGCTCGCCTCCGTGAGGCAGGTGCAATAGTGGTAGGCAAAACAAATACGCCTGAATTTGGTTTCACCGGCTTCACTAAAAATCGTCTGTATGGAATAACTAGAAATCCCTGGGACTTAGAACGCACACCAGGCGGTTCGAGCGGAGGTTCCGCATCTGCAGTCGCCTCCGGCATGGTTTCCCTGTCCACAGGTTCCGATGCAGGTGGATCTATTCGTATTCCAGCCTGCTATTCGGGTTGCTTCGGATTTAAACCCACTTACGGAAGAGTCCCGCTTGGGCCGTTTCCCTCAATGCCTGCGAGCCAGAACTCAACATTAGGCCCTCTTTCAAGGACGGTAACTGACGCGGCCTTATATATGGATTGTGTCTCGGGTCACCACCCCGCCGACCCTGATTCCCTGCCTTCTCCGCCCATATTATATAGAGAATGCTTGAACAAACTACCTAAATCTCTTCACATAGCCTTCAGCCTTACTCTAGGTTACGCCCGGGTTGAGAAAGAAATTCGAGGCCTGGTAGAAGAAGCTGTCAAGGCATTTGATGATATGGGTTACAGTGTAGAAATCTGGGAAGGCGACCTGCCTGATGTGGGGAACGCATGGGCAGAATTCATGAGCTGTGATATTTACGCTCAAATCCGAGGGGACTTTGAAAGAATAAGATCTGAACTGGGAAAGACACTCGTAGCAGCTCTGGAACACGCTGCCACTCTGTCACTTGACGACTTTATAAGAATACAAAAAACGTCTACGGAGCTGAAACAAAAACTAGCACACTTATTTACCCGATTTGACCTGCTTCTGACACCTGCCATGCCTACCGGGCCATTCGCTGCCAAGGGACCTCCACCCTCAGAGATCGAAGGCCATCCCATTCCTCTTCTGGGCGCGGTAGCTTTCACATATCCTTTTAATGTGTCTGGAAACCCCGCCGCAACCGTGAGAGCAGGACTTACCCAGGCCGGACTCCCGGCAGGACTTCAAATTATCGGGCCCAGATATCGAGACGACCTAGTGCTTCAGGCTGCCTATGCTTATGAGCAGGCACGGCCGTGGAATAATAATTGGCCGGACACATAAAAAAGGTCAACAGCTATTTTCCAGCTGTTGACCTGTATCTTGATGGCATTGGCCCTTCAGGCGCATAAACCCCAACATTGCAAAAAAAAACGAGGAAATTTTTTCTATGCCACCTCTAAACCAACTTTACACCATCACTTCATTCTATTTTTTAATATGTTTATTGCCCATTCAATCATGTTGTAGCACATACCTTTTCCAGAGCCGCGGCCATAGCCTCGTCCTCTCTTCTAATATCCTCCAGAGTCTTCGGCTTTACCTCAGGAGGCCTTTCCTCAAGCCCGTACTTCCATTTGAGGAACTGTTCCCCAGTCCTGGGATAAAGCGCAATAATCAAGAGGTCAAAATCATTCTTGGCTAGGTCACCCGCCCTTTCCCTGGCCGATTCTAATTCAGGTTCCAAATAATCCGCTGCACGACCCGTCACTGGCACATCACCGCGCTTGTAACCTTTAAGGACTTTCTTCTGAACCTCAGGATCTACAGGTATGGGCGTCTTACCATAGAGTCCGAAAACCAAATCCTTAACCTCGTTGGTCACCATTTTATAACGGCCGAACAGTACATTCAGCACAGCCTGAACCCCGACAATTTGGCTTGTAGGAGTCACCAGAGGCGGCATTCCAAGTTCCCTGCGTGTCACGGCCACTTCCCTGTAAACCTCCGGCAGGCGGTCCAATGCCTTGGCTTCTTTAAGCTGGCTCACCAGATTGGAAATCATACCACCAGGTACCTGATGCGCCAGAACTCCCGTGTCAATAACAGACATCCTGTGCTTTGCGAGGTAGTCACGATACTTAGGGGCAATCGACTCTATATAATCACCGAGTTCCAACAATATCGCCAGATCAAATCCCGGATCACGGGTGGTTTCGTATAAAGTAGCGCAGATAGGCTCAACTGCTGGCTGTGATGTACGTAAAGCAAAAGGGGCCAGGCATGTATCTACGATGTCGACACCTGCCTTGATTGCCTCCAGATAAACCATAGAAGCCATACCGCTCGTATAATGGGTATGTAGATGAATGGGGATCGTGATCTCCTTCTTGAGGCCAGTTACCAATCTAGCAATATCAAACGGAGCCATAATTCCGGCCATATCCTTGAGACACAGGGTATCCGCCCCCATATTCTGAATCTCGAGGGCCTTTTTGAGATAATATTCAAGGTTAAACACATCCCCGCCCATCCGTCGCTCGGTCAGAGAATAGCAGATCGTACCCTGAAAATGCTTGCCATTGGCCTTGATTCGTTCTACCACAGTCTCGAAATTGCGGAAGTCATTCAACGCATCAAAAACTCGAAAAACATCCATGCCTGCTTCGCACGCTTTATCTACAAACAGACTGGCAACATCGTCCGCATAATTCCTGTAGCCTACCAGGTTCTGCCCCCTCAGTAACATCGAAAAAGGGGTTTTTTTGATATATTTTTTCAGAGTCAGAATGCGCTCGAATGGATCTTCGCCCAGAAAGCGGTGCATAGAGTCAAATGTTGCTCCGCCCCAGACCTCCATGGCCCAAAAACCTACGTCATCCATTTTCTCGGCTATTGGAAGCATGTCCTCAGTTCTCATCCTGGTCGCCAAAAGCGACTGGTGTCCATCCCTGAAGGTGTTATCCTGAATTTTAATCGGATTCTTAGGGCCTTCATTTAATAAATCATTCATTTTAATCCTCCATTCCCCAGGAGCTGATCTTCTTTCCCGGAGCCATTCTTTTTTTTTACTTTCTTAAGAATGTAAGTTAAATTGACTCATTGGGTCAAGCAAATTCAGGCCTCATCCTTAGAAGGCAAAAAATGGTCTTGTTAATATATCCATATTATTCTAATAGATAGACAATACAAAAGGGGAAGATTAAACTCCTTCAACATTTGATCAAGGATCTTGGAAGGAAACAAAGTTTGAGTTTATCAACAGGCATAGGCATAGATGAACCGAAAGTCTACACGGTGAGCAGACTTACAGAGGAAGTACAGGCCCTCCTCGAAAAGCACTTTGATTTTATCTGGGTGGAAGGTGAAATCTCAAACTTCAGTGCTCCCGCATCAGGTCACTATTACATGGTTCTGAAGGATGATAAAGCCCAGATCAGAACGGTCATGTTTCGGCTTCAGGCCCGCCATTTAAGGTTTCTCCCTGAAAACGGAATGAAAGTTCTTGCTCAGGGCAGGATTAATATATACCCGCCTCGTGGAGAGTACCAGCTAATCCTCGATTATCTTGAGCCAATGGGCGTGGGGGCTCTTGCAATGAACTTCGAGCAGCTAAAAAAAAAGCTGGCGGCTCAAGGCATTTTCGATAATAAAATAAAAAAACAGTTGCCCTATCTGCCTCAGCGTGTAGCAGTCATAACATCTCCCACGGGTGCTGCCATACATGACTTTCTTAAAGTCATACGCCGTAGATTCTCCAATATTGAAATCATACTGGTTCCTATAAGAGTGCAGGGCAATGAAGCCGCAGAGGATATAGTCAGGGCTTTAGATTTGGTGAACCGGGAATTGGATGTGGATGTAATTGTCCTGACACGTGGAGGTGGTTCACTTGAAGACCTCTGGGCCTTTAACTGCGAAGAGCCCGCACTTGCTATCAGACGTTCTAAAATACCGGTCATATCCGCCGTGGGTCACGAGATTGATATAACCATTTCGGATCTTGCATCAGATCTCAGAGCACCCACCCCCTCTGCAGCCGCTGAACTTCTGGTGAGAGAAAAGGAATTACTTCTGTACAGACTTTTTGACTCGAGGGAAAAGCTCATTTTTGGAATAGGACTTGCTTTAAAACATTTCTCACAGGAATTAAAACGCCTCGAAAAGGCGATTCTGCATCCTGGAAAGCGGCTGGCAGACTCCTGGATGCGCCTGGACAGCATATTATCCATTATCACTAGAAATATTAATTTTATTATTCTTGACCGAGGCAGGAGGCTCGAAACCGAGGAGCGTGGCATTCGACTTCATTCACCCATAAACAAAATCATGTCAATGAACCAGAGACTGGATTTTCAGGCAGCGACTCTCAGACAGACCTTGAGCAACAGACTCGGTGGTAAACGAGTAACCCTTTCTCTGCTGTCCAAGAGGCTGGACGACCTCAGTCCGCCGGCGATCCTGAACAGAGGATATAGCATTACAAGGAAACTGCCTGAAAAAACAATATTGAGAGAAGCCTCCAGCGTGAAACAAGGGAATCAAGTCCAGATAATTTTGGCACAGGGAGAAATGGAATGTCGTGTTGAAAAAACCAGCCCGATGCTCGAAGGAGGGGAAAAAGATATAACCGCACACCCTTACCTGAGTCTCGCTAAAGATTTATCACCCGAATCATAGCTAACGTTTTATTTAGGCCTTCTACGCAACATAGATAACATCATTACTGTAAATGGACGCGGCAAGCAGTTATCACGCGTGCCTCGCATAAAGAAATTAATGGAAAAAAAGTGGATTGTTATTTTATTACTGATACAGAAATAGTCTCGTGATCCCGTTTGACACCTGGGTCGGCCCGTTATACAGTCACAAAAGATTCAGGAATCTGGAGGAAAAATGGCCGGTAAAAAATTTGAAGAGGCAATGCAGCGGCTGGAAACAATAGTAAAAGAACTGGATAGCGGAGAGTTATCACTAGAAGATTCTATAAGGGCCTTTGAGGAAGGTATGAAACTGGTCAAATTCTGTTCAGATAAACTTGAAGAAGCTGAACAAAAGGTAAGTATTCTCATACGGGAAAGCGGTGGAAAGCACTCTCTGGCACCTTTTGACGAAGGAGAAAAGGATGAGGAGTGATCAGGCTTCTGATCTCAAAATTTATCTCAAAGAAAAGAAGACATATGTAGACCGGGCACTTGAAGCATACTGCCCTGACGAAGGGATGTCTGATCTGGATATCATGACTGCAATGAGATACAGTCTCTTTGCAGGGGGCAAAAGACTCAGGCCGATACTCAGCATAGCAGGGGCTGAGGCGGTGGGTGGAAACCCCGAGGAGGTTCTTCCGGTAGCGTGCGCCCTTGAACTTATACACACGTATTCACTTATTCACGATGATCTGCCAATAATGGATGACGATGATTTAAGAAGGGGAAAGCCTACCAGCCACAAGGTATTTGGAGAGGCCCTCGCACTGCTGGCAGGCGATGGACTCTTGACAGAAGCTTTTAACATTATGGCAATGTCAAAGTATCCGGTAACTGTGCACCCGGATGCGATCTTAAGTGTGATAGGGTTGATTTCCTCTGCCGCCGGCTATCGTGGAATGGTAGGTGGCCAAGTCGTTGATATCCAATCTGAAGGCAAAGATATTGACATATCTGTAGTCGAATTCATACATAATCATAAAACTGGCGCACTGATCACTGCTTCAGTAATGTCAGGGGCAATATTGGGCGGAGGCAGTAAATCACAAATCCGTTCACTGGACTCGTATGGCAGGAAGATAGGACTCGCATTCCAAATCTCCGATGACATTCTGGATATCGAGGGAAATAGCGAAGCCCTTGGAAAAAAAGTAGGGGCAGACGAGCGAAAAGGGAAACCAACCTATCCGGCTGTGGCAGGTCTTGCGAAATCAAAAGCTTTACAATCTGAGCTCGTGGAAGAGGCTATAAACTCTATTCAGTCCTTTGACCGGAGGGCTGACCCTCTTAGACTGATTGCCAGATATATAATTGAGAGAAAGAAATGAAAGAGTCTGTTAGCGATTTTAATTTCTTGGAAAGAATCAACAGCCCGGCAGATCTTAAAAGCCTATCGCTTCAGGATCTGGAAATCCTGGCGACTGAAATCAGGCAAAAAATTATAGAGACAGTGTCCAAAACCGGTGGACATCTGGCTCCCAGCCTCGGGGTAGTGGAGCTTACCTTAGCTCTCCATTACGTATTTGATACCCCTAAAGACAAAATAATATGGGATGTTGGCCACCAGGCCTATGCACACAAGCTTGTAACCGGGAGAAGAGATTCTTTCTGCACTCTTAGAACTCATGGGGGGATAAGCGGTTTCCCCAAAAGGGGTGAAAGCCCATATGACGCCTTTGATACGGGTCACAGCAGCACTTCCATATCCGCCGGCCTTGGCATATCAACAGCTAAGGCTCTTAAGGGTGAAAAAGGAAAGGTTATTTCCGTTATAGGTGATGGCTCAATGACAGCGGGTATGGCTTTTGAGGGACTCAACCAGTCTGGAGAGACCGAAAAAGACCTCATTGTAGTGTTAAACGATAACGAGATGTCCATATCTCCCAATGTGGGAGCTTTTTCCTCCTTTCTGAGCCGCAAAATGACCGGAAGGAGATTCGTGAATTTTAAAAAGGACTTGGAAAACTTCATAAAATCGCTTCCGGGAGTTGGTGAAAATATTTTAAACCTTGTCAGGAAGAGCGAAGATTCATTTCTGACCTTTTTTACCCCAGGCATGTTATTCGAGGCCTTCAAGTTTAAGTATATAGGCCCTATACAAGGACACTGGCTGGGAAGGCTTATAGAAACATTTAACAATACAAAATACCTTGAAGGCCCCGTCCTGGTTCATGTATTGACAGTAAAAGGTAAGGGGTACGGTCCTGCTGAGGAAGACCCCTCGCATTATCACGGCGTAGGCAGCTTCGATATTGTTACGGGTTCACTGCCAAAATCCAAGATCGGCACTCCACCCTCATATACTGAAATATTCGGCAGGACAATGGTGGACCTGGGCAGAGAAGAAAAAAACCTGTTTGCCATTACTGCAGCCATGCCCGAAGGTACGGGGCTTGCGGAATTTGCAAGGTCCTATCCAGAGCGCTTTCTGGATGTGGGAATAGCCGAGCAACACGCTGTTACTTTTGCGGCAGGTCTGGCAACTGAAGGATTCAGGCCTGTAGTAGCGATATACTCCACCTTTCTGCAGAGAGCATATGATCAGGTCATCCATGACGTTTGTATGCCTAACCTGCCGGTAGTCTTTGCGATCGATCGTGGTGGTCTTGTAGGGGAAGATGGCCCCACACATCATGGGCACTTCGATATCACATATCTGCGCTACCTGCCGAATATAATCGTTATGGCTCCAAAAGATGAAAACGAACTCAGGCATATGCTATACACTGCCTTGAGGGCCTCTGGCCCTGTGGCCATAAGGTATCCAAGGGGGAAGGGCCTGGGAGTCACCCTGGACAATGACTATAAAAGCATACCCATAGGCAGAGCGGAAGTCCTGACTGAAGGGAAAGACCTAATGATTTTTGCCCTGGGAAGTACTGTGCAACCTTCCATACAGGCCGCCGCCGGGTTGCAAAAAGAAGGGTTTTCTGTTGGTGTTGTGAATTGCCGTTTCGCGAGCCCCCTCGACGAAATCTTAGGGGACATAGCGAGGAATACAGGCCGAATCCTGGTAGTAGAAGAAAATACCAGGAAGGGAGGGCTAGGAAGCGCAGTCCTTGAACTCCTGAACGATATGGAAATCCATAATGTGAAAATAAAGCGACTCGGTTTGCCGGATAAATTCGTGGAGCAAGGCCCTGTCTCTCTCCTGAGAAAAAAATACGGGATTGACGCATCTGGAATAGACAGAGGGGCAAGAGTTCTCCTGCAGTATAAACCTTCCCGGAATCAGTATAGCGTCCTTTAACAGGTTTATGATTAGGAAACACCTTGGAAAATGACCCCCGCAATGAATTTTTCCTGGAATGACCGCTTATGTCCCGGGTGCTTACTGAAAAGATCGACATCCAAATGACCTTAAAGATTAGAGGTTATGGATAAAATTTCAGATAAAACCAGGCTCGATCAGCTCCTGGTCCGGTTAGGCTTGGTTAAGAGCCGGGAAAAGGCCAGGGCTGTCATTATGGCAGGCCTGGTTCAGATTGATGGAGTGAAACTGGATAAACCGGGACACATGATCCCTGCCTCGGCGACCGTATCAATTAAAAAAAAATACCCGCCTTATGTGAGTCGCGGAGGGCTCAAACTTGAGGCCGCTCTGGAGCACTTTAATGTGGATGTAGCCGGCCTCGAGCTTTTGGATGTCGGTGCTTCTACCGGCGGATTCACAGATTGCCTGCTTCAGCATGGCGCGCAAAGGGTCTTTGCAGTGGATGTCGGCCATGGCCAGCTCGACTGGAATCTCCGGCAAGATCCCAGAGTGGTAGTTATGGAAAAAATGAATGCCCGCTACCTGCGACCTGAGGATCTTGAGGTGCCCTTAAATGGCGCAGTCATCGATGTTTCCTTTATATCACTTAAACTTGTAGTTCCGCCGATCTCTGATTTGCTCCTCAAGGAATCTTTTATAATCGCCCTGATAAAACCCCAGTTCGAGGTGGGGAAAACACTGGTAGGCAAGGGCGGGGTAGTCCGAGATACAAAGCTGCACACAGACGTCATCAAGGAACTCGCCGCATTTTTCAGGGCTAACGGTTGGAAAGTGGAAGGGCATGTGGCCTCCCCTATTCTGGGGCCTAAAGGAAACCGGGAGTTTCTAATTTATTTGACGAGAAAAACAGGCGACTCAATCGCTTCTACCCAATAATCCTTCGGTGGATTATGTTGAATTTCCAGCCCTTGTCTTATAGATTTCAGACTGGGCAAAGAAACTTTACAGGGTGTTATGATGAGGATACTCCTGGTAGAAGATGACACTAAAATAGCCTCTTTTATCATAAAGGGCCTTAGATCCGCCGGCTTTGCAGTGGATCACGCAGTGGATGGGGAGCAAGGTCTCTTCATAGCTCTAACAGAGCCTTACGATGCAGCTATCGTTGACATCATGCTTCCTCGGCTGGATGGATTGTCGCTCATCGAAAAGGTGAGGAAGGAGGAGTTAAATACGCCCGTCATTATTCTGAGTGCAAAAGGATCAGTAGATGACAGAGTCAAAGGGCTGCAAAGAGGAAGCGACGATTACCTGACAAAACCATTCGCATTTTCCGAGCTCCTCGCAAGAGTTCAGGCACTAATACGCAGAGCGAGCGGCGTGTCGGAACCTACTCATATTTCCGTGGAAGGCCTTTCTATTAATCTTCTCACCCGTGAGGTAACGCGGGAAGGCAAGAAAATCGAACTCCAGCCCCTTGAATTTTCTCTACTCGAATACCTTATGCGTAATACAGGCAAAGTAGTTTCCAAGACCATGATCATGGAGCACGTTTGGAATTATAACTTTGACCCGCAGACTAATGTAGTCGAGGCAAGGATATGCAGGTTGCGAGATAAAATAGACAAAGATTTTCCAACGAAATTGATACATACTATACGGGGAGTAGGCTATGTCCTTAAGGAAGCTAGCTAAGCTCCGTCACGCCCTTGTATTCAGGCTGACATTCTGGTATGCAGGAATTTTCACAGTCTCCTCCTTTGTGGCCTTTTTACTCTTTTATTTCCTCATAAGCACAGCTATCCGGGACAAAATAGACCGGGACCTCCTGGAGCGGGCTGAGAAATTTTCCACCCTTCTCGTGACCAATGGAATAGACGCTGTCCGACGCGTGGCGATAGTCGAATCCCAGGCAGCCGGCGAGAAAAAGATATTTTTTCGGCTTCTCACCCGAAACGGTGAGGTGTTTTCGTCCTCAAATATGTCTTACTGGAAAGATATAGATATACAGAATAACGCGGTAAGGGGGCTGGTGAATGGCTCCGGCAAAATTTTTGACACTATTTTGTTCAGAGAACGAAAAGATGAGGTACGCATCCTGTATGATTTGATAGGTCCTGGTGTCATTATCCAGCTTGGTCAATCCATGGAGGATTACGCCCAATTCATTGAGGCATTCAAAAATATATTCGTATCAACCATGTCCTTTCTTGTAGTCCTGGCAGCCTTTATAGGATGGTTCATGTCAAAAAAAGCGCTGTCAGGCCTGGGTGAGGTCACTAAAATTGCCCGTCGAATATCCGGTGGCACGCTTGACGAACGTGTCCCAGTCAATGCCAGAGGAGATGAGATTGACCTACTGGCCAAAACTTTCAACCAAATGCTAGACCGAATACAGACACTTATAATTGGGATAAGGGAAATGAGCGATAACATTGCCCATGATCTGAAGAGTCCGGTGACCAGGATCCGGGGTATAGCTGAGGTGACATTGACCACTGGGACCTCTGTGCGTGATTTCGAAAGCATGGCCTCAAATATAGTAGAAGAGTGCGATAGACTGCTGGATATGATAAATACCATGCTCGTTATATCCGAAACCGAGGCAGGTGCAGATAACCTAAGGTTAGAGGAATTAGATTTAGCAAAAGTGGCCAGAAATGCCTGTGATTTGTTTCAGCCGGTTGCTGAAGACAATGGTATTAAATTGACCTGTGATCTGCCGGAGAGCTTGGTACTTAGTGGAGACATTCGAATGATTCAGAGAATGATAGCCAATCTTCTTGACAATACAGTTAAATATACACCAGCTGGTGGCGAGGTCTATTTACTACTATCCTCTGAAGAGAGTGAAAAAATAAATATAACTGTAAAGGATTCAGGAGTTGGCATATCCGAAGAAGATCTGCCACATATATTTGAAAGGTTTTACAGGTGCGACCCAAGCCGATCAAAGTCAGGGGCCGGACTGGGGCTGAGCCTCGCACTGGCTATCGTCCGGGCTCACAGGGGGCAGATCCATGTAGAGAGTAAACCGGGCGAAGGCACTATTTTTTCAGTAACACTTCCGGCAAAGCCATATTCCGAATCTAGATCATCAAAGACAGTAAAAACGGAGATCTTATCCAGCCACACCTGAGTTAAAAGCCAAATAGGATTCTAATTTATCCAAGACTGCAGCACTCTTTTGAAACGACCAGTATTCGGTAAAATTTTTTTCCTATTATACTGCTTTAAATCAATGGCCCCAATTTTTTTTATCTCTTTTTTAAAGAGCATTTATAGATCATACTTATATATTAAGACACATAAAAATATCTTCGCTTGACATAAGGACATTGCCTTTCTATTATTTTTCATCAGTCATATTTATTTTTTTTACGCAGTCTTAAAACTATCTCACTTTCTGCTTCTCAATATATCCCCTGATCTCTTCCGTCAGACTGGGCACAAAGTGAGGGAAATTATCCATAATTTAAGCTCTGGATATAAAGCAACAGTCGACCGATGTGTTTTTGGTATTATGAGGCCTATCAGATCACGCTTTAGTCGTGGACTTTAAAGGACCATCCGAATTCAACACCTTGTGAAAAGATAGTTTAGGAGGATCAAGTAATGTATGTGGGGCTGAAAATGATGACCGAGGTAACTACCGTAACTCCAAACACTTCCCTTAGCGACGCTCACGAGCTTATGGAAAAGAAAATGCTCTATATGCTCCCCGTAGTTGAAGGCAAGAAGCTTGTAGGTTACGTGAAAAAAGAAGATATTCGTGCTGCCTTACCCTCTTCTGCTACAATGCTCAGTAAGCATGAAATCCCTTCTATAATTGAGAAAATCAAATTGAAAGACCTCGTTCAAAAGGATATCGTTACAGTTAGGCCTGAAACCGAGATAGAGACCGCAGCTGAAATTATGTCTAATGAGCAGCAGCAGGGCCTAGCCGTAGTGGATGCCGATGGCAGATTGGTCGGATATATAGACCGTACCATAATGCTTGAGGTGCTCGTGGAAGAGATGGGACTGCGCAGGGGAGGAAAAAGATTCGCCATAGAATTCACTGACCGGCCAGGCGTAATGGCCGAGGTGTCAAATGTAATCAGCGAAATGGGTATAAATTTCGTATCTGCTGCCAGCTTCTATCATAAAAATAGCTGTATATTAGTTTTCAGGGTAGAAACTGACGATTTGGCTCCTATTGTTGAGGCACTTAAGGAAAGAAAATTCAATATCGTCGGGCCAGAGCACTTTGCAGCAGAATGGAGTTAAGATCGTTCTCTATTCGGCACGCTGTATCTAGCGTCTATCTCTTGCTGTACTGAAATTTCCCCTTTGAGGGGACTGCAGGCTCGAAGCTAATACTCAAAACAGACCTTAACGACTGCTCAGGGCTCTCTTTTTAAAGCCGAAAGTCCTATTTGCAAAATTAAACCCGGTGCCATAAAGGCGAGCGGAGGGCGTTTTTGCTAAATCCGTCGCTTCTTTACTAAGGCTCACTCCCTGCTATCCCGCCGCTCGCCTCACATTTTTAGCATGCAGGCCTATTTACCACCGTACCTGGTCGGCTTGTAACAGAGAGCCCCGAAAAGTCTATATAAAATCGGCGCCTTGACTCTCACAATATGAGCTTCCCGCCATACCCGGAAGGGATAAGGTGTCTTCAAAGGTGACTGGTGGCAAGGCTCCTTCAGCATACCCCGGTGCCATCAGCGCAGAGCTTGCGGTTCCCTCTGAAAGTCCGCATCTTTCAATATTCCAGGCAAAACGTTGGCCGCAGTCCGCAGCTAAGTGTGCCTTTTATGGGCATAATGGGAGATACCACAGGACTGCGCGGGCACACTTGAAGCCAGGACCGTCTCTTTACTAGAGTAGGCTTCCTTTGAAGGACACCACAAGGCCGAAGTCTATCGTCTCCTCAAAAAATGTAAAACTAAAGCGGGACCTAAAAGGGAACCAATAGGTATAATTAACGACCGCCTCGCTTGGAGGCCTTCAGGGGGTTCAATTTCCCGTTTGTTTTTTCTTTTCCTTCCAATGCCTTCAAATGTGTGGCCATACTGCAGTTGCCTAATCTCCATTTGGCAGAGGGATCGGGGAAAATGAGGCAATACTTGCCTGAGGGGAATTCCTGCGCCTTGCTGCATCCTTCGCACTGTTCTACAATCACGTGACAGGTACCACCATTAAACTGACAGCCCTGCTTGCTCATAAAAGCACAATCATACCCTTCCTTAACAGTTGAACAAACCATTTTAATCACATCCTTTCATCTATAAAATTGCAAAATTTGAGAACATTGGTATATGCCTGATTGGCGTTTTCATGTCAAGAAAATTAAACAAACTGTCCTTAAAAAATTACCGGATCTGGATACGGATCCTATTTACCAGGTCATAAATTTTTAAGGCCGAGTTCTTTTAGTTGTTCTTCATCAATCGTGGAGGGTGCGTCGGTAAGCGGGCAGGTTGCGCTGGTTGTCTTTGGGAATGCAATGACCTCCCTTATTGATCCCACACCTGTCATAATAGCAACCAGACGGTCTAAACCGATTGCCATCCCGGCATGGGGAGGAGCCCCGTATTTCAAGGCCTCGAGGAGAAACCCAAACTTACGTTGGGCCTCAGAAGGTGCTATCCCCAGAATGTCGAACATCCTCTCCTGAAGGGCAAGGTTGTGTATCCTCACACTTCCTCCCCCTATTTCAGCACCATTCAGAACCAAATCATAGGCCCTAGCCCTTACCCTTCCCGGATTGTCGCCAAAAAGGTGGAGGTCATCTTGAACCGGTGCAGTAAAAGGATGATGCACCGCTTCCAGCCTTTTTTCAGTTTCATTATATTCAAAGAGTGGAAACTTTATGACCCATACGAGGGCGAATTCATCCTTATCGATCAGCCCCAGGCGTCCAGCCAAGTCGATTCTGAGGCGCCCCAGAGCTTCATTGGTAATTTCTGTATTATCAGCCACAATTAACACCAAGTCACCTGGTTCAGCTTCCAGCCTCTTGTTGATAGCAGCCTTGTCCTGCTCTTTGAAAAATTTATCAATAGAGGATTGCCACCCGTTATCGACAACCTTTATCCAGACAAGTCCTTTGGCACCATTTTCATTAGCCACTTGTGAAAGTTCATCTATGCCTTTCCTGGAAAAATAATCCGCCCCTCTTCTGACCATAATCGCCTTGACTACACCACCATTTTGGATTACTCCCCTGAACACCCTGAAATCCGATCTGCCAGCGATGTCGGTTATGTCTCTCAACTCCATACCGAATCGCGTGTCTGGTCTATCGGTCCCAAAACGATCCATAGCCTGGCTGTATTCCAATCGCGGGATAGGAGTTTCAATAGAACGACTCAAGACTCGGTCAAAGATCTCCTTCATCATGCCTTCAAAAACCCCCATAACCCCCTCTTCATCAATGAAGGACATCTCAAGATCCACCTGGGTGAATTCGGGCTGACGATCCGCTCTCAGGTCTTCATCCCTGAAGCACTTAACAATCTGATAATAACGGTCAAATCCAGCTACCATAAGCAACTGCTTAAAAAGCTGGGGGGATTGAGGCAAAGCATAAAACATACCCCTGTTTACCCTGCTGGGAACAAGATAATCTCTCGCACCTTCAGGGGTGCTCTTTGTCAAAAAGGGCGTCTCCACCTCAATGAATGACTCTCTGTTCAGGTACTCCCTTATACAGGATGAAATCTCATGGCGTTTACGGAAAAGGTTTTGTACCTGAGCCCTCCGCAGCTCAAGGTAACGGTATTTGAGCCTAAGTATCTCAGAGGCATCCACAGGACCGTCGATCTGAAAGGGAGGGGTCTCAGTCCTGTTAAGAATCTTTATCTCCCTTACATGTATCTCTATATCTCCAGTAGGCAAATCAGGATTTTCCTGTCCTTCAAGACGAGGGAAAACCGTTCCTTTGACCGCCAAGACCCACTCATTCCTGAGTATATGAGCCCTATCATGACACGACCGGTCTACCTGGGGATCAAAAACTACCTGTGTGAGTCCACCTCGGTCACGAAGGTCAATAAAAATAAGGCTTCCCAGATCCCGCCTCGAATTCACCCAGCCCATCAAAACAACTTCCTCGCCTACATTTTCCACCCTCAGACTGCCGCAATCACAGGTTCGCTTCCATTCACCCAAAGGATCAATCCTAAACTCTTCATTATTCTTCATTAGTCTATAATACCTTCTCAATAATTGTTGCGATGGCATCAAGGCCCAGTTCACCCTGGTCTCCTGTTACCAGGTCACGTAAGATACCTCTTCCAGAGGCCAATTCATCGTCGCCTACAATCAGGACCTTCCTTGCCCGGAGCCTGTCAGCCTTTTTCATCTGGGCCTTCAGACCTCTTGAGGCGTAGTCCATTTCAACCCAGAAACCAGCTTTCCTCAGTTCTATGACCCATTTAAAGCAGCCCTTAACCGCATTGTCCCCCAGTGCAGCAATAAAAAGGTCAGGCCCTCTGATTTCAAAATCCTCCTCATCTTGCCCTTGCACCAGGGAAATCACCCTTTCAATTCCCAAAGCAAATCCAATTGCTGGATGGTCCGGCCCTCCAAGAAGTTTTATCAGGCCGTCGTATCTGCCCCCACCTGCAACAGCATTCTGAGAGCCCAGCAGTTCCGTCTGTATCTCAAAAGCAGTGCGGGTATAATAATCAAGCCCTCTAACAAGCCTGTGATCCAGGACAAAAGATACATCCGATCTTTTCAGATAACCCTGAACGGATTCAAAGTGATCGCGACATTCATCACAGAGAAACTCCAGTGTCGACGGGGCGCCTTCCACAACTCTGTTGCACTCTTCCATCTTGCAATCAAATACCCTCAAGGGATTAACCTCTGATCTCCTCCTGCAATCCGAACAAAATAAAGCAACTTTTCCCAAAAGGTAATCCCTGAGTTCTTCTTTATAACGGGGTCTGCATGTAGGACATCCGAGTGAGTTAAGTTTAAGGCTTAGACTTTTGACACCTATCGTCTCCAACAGGAACACGGCCATTATAATAATTTCGGCATCACTTCTGGGCCCTGGATCACCTAAAATCTCTGCATTCACCTGGTGAAACTGCCTGAATCTCCCTTTTTGAGGCCTCTCGTGCCGAAACATCGGGCCGATACTGAAAAGCTTCTGTACAGGGCTTGCCTGATAAAGTCGGTGTTGGATATAGGCCCTCACCACTGATGCAGTAGCTTCAGGCCTCATTGTCATCCCCCTGCCTTTGCTGTCCTCGAGGGAATACATCTCCTTTGAAACAATATCAGTGTCCTGTCCAATTCCGCGACTGAAAAGCTCGGTTCTCTCTAACAGGGGAGTCCTGATCTCATGGTATCCGAAGGAATGAAACACCTTACGGGCTGAGGCTTCAAGCTTCTGCCACTTACCCGCTTCTGAAGGTAATATATCTTTAAAACCTTTTACAGTAGAAAATTCCAAATTACTGCCTCCCCCTTCTTTACTAGAAGGTCTTTTATCAAAAGCCCCGAGCATACGTCAACGGCTCTGAGATGATTATTAATCATGTCAAATTCAGGGCTTCAGTTGATAGCGGTACAACTTAATACGCCGAACTGTAAATGTCTATTCCAAAAAATTCAAAGCTCCTTCCATTTTAATCTCTTTACAGCAGCTTATAATCCTGAAGCATACTATACTACAAGCTCCCTGATACTGCATAAGCTCTTTAAAATATGCAACCGGTCACATTGAATGCTCAAACTCTGTCTGTTGAATATGGGACCTGTTTATAACTATCTTTCAAAGTGGAAAGCCCCATGTGGAAAATTAAAACCAAACACCATAAAGACGAGCGGAGGGCGTTTTTGCTGAATCCGTCGCTTCTTTAATAAGGCTCACTCCCTGCTATCCCGCCGCTCGCCTCACCCTCTTAGTATGCCACCCTGTTTACCACTGTACCTGGTCGGCTTGTAACAGAGAGCCCTGGACAGTCTGTATAAAATCGGCCCCTTGACTCTCACAATATGAGCTTCCCGCCATACCCGGAAGGGATAAGGTATTTTCAAAGGTGACTGCTGGCAAGGCTCCTTCAGTATACCCCATTGCCGTCAGCGGAGAGTTTGCGGTTCCCTCTATGTCCGCATCTTTCAATATTCTACTCAAAACTTTGGCCGCGGTCCGCAGCTAAGGGTGCCTTTTATGGGCATAATGGGAGATACCACCGGCCTGCACCGGCACCCTTGAAGCCAGGACCGCCTCCTCTGCTGGAGTAGAGGCGGTCTGAAGAGGGAATCGTAAGCTCGAAGCCAACCCTGCAAACAACCCTTGGCGACTGCTCAGAACTCTCTTTTTAAAGCCGAAAGGCCTGTTTAGAAAATTGAAATCCTAAACAATACTCAATAAATAAAATTCAAGTGATCAAAACAATAGCTACTCATACTGTAGTTATCCTCTGTTTTTATATTTTGAACATTAGATATTTAAATTTGTTTATAATTTCGATATTAGAATTTCGAATTTTGCCCTTCTTGTAGTTAAATGAAAAAACCAGTCCATGAGAATTGGAACCAAGAACATGCCCTATCAATACACTTCCTTCCCATGACCCCCTGAACCCCTGGTCCCCTCATTTCTAACATTACCATTTGGTAATGCTGCCGTCATGTTCCGGTCAAGTTGCTGTCTTATAATTGCCAAAGCTGTGAAATCGAATATTTTAATTTCAGTTACGGAGGAACAATTCATGAAACGAATAATTATAGGTTTAGCAATGACTTTGGTATCTGCAGGATTAATTGTGGGATCCGGCATAAAATCCCCTGCCACACCTCCCCCGCCCACAGAGCAAATTATGCCCGGTAATTTTACGGCAATTGCACAAAAGGTTGGCCCTGGAGTAGTCAATATTCGAACTGTAAAAACAATATCCGGGGGCGGGCCTGTGTTCCGCCATTTTTTCGGGAACCCTTTCGGCCCGAACAACCCCTTTGGTAATATTCCACCTTTCGGCGGACCGCCCCATGAGTTTAAACAGAAAAGCCTTGGCTCAGGATTCATTATTGACAGGGAGGGTTACATAGTAACAAACAATCATGTCATTGAGAATGCGGATCAGATCAAAGTGAGGTTAGCCGATGAAAAAGAGTTTGATGCAGAGTTGGTAGGCCGTGACCCGAAGACTGATCTCGCTCTTATAAAAATCGAGGCGTCAGAAAACCTTTATCCACTGGAAATGGGCGACTCCGATCTGCTTGAGGTGGGCAGATGGGTAGTCGCTGTAGGAAGTCCTTTCGGGTTGGAGCAGACAGTTACGGCCGGTATTGTAAGTGCAAAGGGACGTACTATAGGGGCAGGACCGTATGATGACTTTATTCAGACAGATGCATCCATTAACCCCGGGAACAGTGGAGGCCCTCTTGTCAACATGACAGGTGAAGTTGTTGGTATAAATACCGCCATTATCCCTAACGGTCAGGGAATAGGATTTGCCATTCCTGTAAATCTCGCAAAAGGAATCATCCACCAGCTGAAAAACGGAGGAAGTGTTACACGGGGATGGTTGGGCATAGGAATTCAGGACCTTACATCCGAATTGGCCGAATACTATAATGTCAAAGGCAAAGATGGAGTCCTGGTTTCCCAGGTGTATGACGGAGACCCGGCGGACAGAGCCGGTATCAAGGTTGAAGACATAATAATCGAGATAAACGGCAAGCCTGTTTCTTCGAGCCGTGAACTGTCAAGTATTGTGGCAAACACACCAGTTGGTACCAGGGTGAAAATCAAACTCCTGAGACAGGGCAAACAAAAAACCGTTCAGGTTGAACTCGCAAAAAGATCTGAAACTGAGTTTTCAGAAGCAACGGCCTTGAGACCTGACAAAAATATGCTTGGGCTCGCTTTGCTGGAGGCCACAACTGAAACCGCCCGCAGGTTCGCCCACCCGGAATCGGAAAAAGGAGCTATCGTAACGGATGTGATGCCTGGCAGCAGGGGAGAGCAGGCGGGGATACTCCGGGGCGATCTTATAAAGGAAATCAATCGGAAACCAATCAGTTCGCCGGAGGAATACAGGAAAGTGATAAGTAAGGTTAAAACTGGAGAAGCAATAAATTTTCTGATAAAAAGGCCCGGAACCGGTCTTGTTGTAATCAAGATCATAGCATAAAGGCGTTTTTTGGTCTGGATGAGACAATTTTTTCGGTTTCAAGGTTACCGGCCCGGTCTTTCATCGCGGCTTATCCACGGAAGACTTCCGCCGGTAACATTTGAAAATGCTTTATTTCTCCTTGTACGGCGGAGAGCTTGCGGTCCTCTCGAAAGTCTGCAACTTCAGGATATACATCCCAGGAGATCGCCGTGGGCCAGGGAGGGGACTTCAGGCCCTCCGCCAACAGAAACCGATTTTTATGTAATATGAGGGTTTCATCTATACATACAATGCTTATATTGTATGCTAAAATCAGTGAGTATTGTATATGCGAATCTGAAAATTTCATATAATGGAGATAAAAACAGATGGGAAATCAGATCAAAACGACCATATTACTGACTCTTATGACCGTCTTTATCATGGTTATAGGCCAAATCCTCGGTGGTCGCCAGGGTATGTTTATAGCCCTTATTCTGGCCGCAGGAATGAATTTTTTCTCCTACTGGTATTCCGATAAAATAGTCCTTAAGATGTACAGGGCTCGAGAAGTAACGCCTCAGGAAAAGCCGGAGCTCTATGATGCAGTAAAAAATTTGGCCCAAAACGCTGGTCTGCCCATGCCGAGAATATATATCATTCCCCAGGAATCACCTAATGCATTCGCGACAGGCAGAAATCCGGAACATGCTGTGGTTGCCTTAACACAAGGCGCCCTGCAGCTATTGAATATGGAGGAAATACAAGGTGTGCTTGCCCACGAACTGGCACATATTAAGAACCGGGACATACTCATAGGTTCAATCGCCGCGACAATGGCCGGTGCTATCATGTTGCTGGCTACTATGGCTCGCTGGTCGGCTATCTTCGGTGGAGGCCGCGATGACGAAGAAGGCGGAATGGGTTCAATCGGCCTTATAGTGATGTCCATACTTGCCCCTGTCGCAGCCGCATTGATCCAGATGGCTATTTCACGGTCCAGGGAATATCAGGCTGATGCTACTGGTTCAAGTTTTACAGGCCATCCTGAAGGGCTTGCAAATGCGCTGGAAAAACTGGGGGCCTATTCACGCCGTACTCCCCTACAAGCCGCCCCTTCGACAGCACATATGTTTATCACTAATCCTCTTTCTGGAAAAAGCCTTTCAAGCCTTTTTTCCACCCATCCCCCGCTGGAAGAGCGTATTGCCAGGCTCCGCGGTAAAAAGATATCAACTTCGAAGAAAGATATTTACAGCGCAGACAGCAAATCAGAGGCCAGTGACATATGGGAACGGCTCTCCGGGCGATAGCCACACCTGAGGCCGTCCGTTACAGATAGAGATCTTTTCAAAAAAGGCAAATCCTGTTATAATTCAATAAAAACTCATTTGGCCGGCCTCTCCTTAATCATTCAAGTCTTCTATGATCCCTATACGCGATACAATTGAATCCAAAAATTATCCGCTTGTAAACAGCATTCTTATAGGTTCCAATATCTTTTTTTATATTATCCAAATGGCTCAGGGACCCGGCCTGGATAAATTTATCTTCACTTACGGCCTTGTTCCTGCCAGATATACAATTCCCGAGATAGGAGCATACTTCACCACCGGCCAGCAGTTTACCGCCTTTTTCTCTTTTATGTTCATCCATGGAAGTTTCTGGCACCTGCTGGGAAACATGTGGACCCTTTATATATTCGGAGACAATATAGAGGACCGGATGGGCCCTCTACGTTATCTTATTTTTTATATTCTGTGCGGACTCGCTTCAGGCATTTCTCACCTCTTTTTAAACTGGCACTCTGAAATCCCCACTATAGGGGCCAGCGGTGCCATCGCGGGAGTAATGGGAGCCTATTTTCTCCTTTATCCCAGGTCCAAAATACTTACCCTCATCCCGATTATTTTCATCCCATATTTCGTTGAACTGCCTGCGTTTTTTTTCCTGGGGATATGGTTCATGATTCAGTTTATCAGTGCTGCTGGAACTCCCGGGCACGCAGGAGGTGTGGCGTGGTGGGCACACATAGGCGGATTTCTCTTTGGTATGCTCTTTCTTAAAATGTTTGACAGGGTTCCAAAACTCGGAGCCGATAACCGTGTCCAGAGCCTGACAGCCAAACACGGAACTCACCGTCTTCAGGTTATTCCTACTATCAGTAAGCCAGACAGCCCTCATCTCTATGGCACTATCACCGTCTCCCCGGCAGAAGCGCATACTGGCACACGCAAGCTGGTAAATATACCTTGGGGATTTCAGAAACGCTTGTTCAGTGTGACAGTCCCGTCTGGTGTTACAGACGGGACAAATCTAAGGCTTGAGGGGATGGGAAAGCAGTGGGAGGAAGGACGTGGTGATCTTTACCTGAAAGTCGAAATAAGAGATTGACTCCTGTCTGGCGATTTCTTTCTAGAGGGTTAAGGCTAAAAAACAGTCAAACCAGAACAGAGGATGGCACATGGATCTAGATTTCTTGGGGACCGGAGGGGCCTGGGGATTACCTGAGGTAAACTGTGAATGTCTTATATGTCAGGAAATGAGGAGAATAGGGGAGAAGAGAGAAAGGACCGCCCTGCTCCTCTCTGATAAAACCAGGCTGCTTGTTGACTGTGGGCCTGATATACGTGCACAGCTTTTGCGGCATAGCGTAGATTATATTGACGGAGTTCTGATAACCCATGAGCATGGGGACCATTATATGGGCATGGATGAGCTGTTCGCATACAAACGAAACTCGCCCCGAAACTCTTTTATGCCTGTACCGGTTTTCCTGACTGCAGAATCCTGGGAGACCATTGCTCCAAGATTTGCCTATCTGGAACAAATGGGAGTAATAGAGACCAGGAAGGTCGAACCGGGCATCTGGTTTAAACAGGGGGAATTCGAGGTACTCCCCTTTAAGACGGAACATGGGGTCTTTGCAAAGGGTTCCGTGGGTTTTGTTATAAAGTTCAAAGACTGCGAGGGGCAGGAATGCCGTATTTTATATACTTCGGATTTCATGGACATTCCGTCAATCTCCGAGGAACTTTTTCAACCCGATTACCTTATCATCCAATCCTTCTGGCTGAACGAACCTCTTGATAACCGGCCTCATCACATGAGCTTCCAGAGGGCATTGCATTTTATTGGGCTTCTAAAACCGAAAAAACAGACCTTCCTGGTACACATCGGAGATGCGGACATGGTTAAAGGGGACCCTGCTAACATAAACTTAAAAAAATACCAACCCAAGTCCCCTCTTGGGCCGCCATCAGGAGACGATCCCTATCCTGTGCCTCTTAACCAGGAGCAGTGGCAGCGAACCGTTGAAAGGGCATTGACTGACCGTGGCCTGAACTTCAAGGTAACTGTGGCTCAAGACGGGCTGCGAATAAGCATATAAGAAGCAACGTATTTAAAAGGTGGATCAAACTCGTCCGACCGACCTGAAAAATGGATTGTACATACGTTCTCGTCCTATTGTGCTGGCCGGTCCATGGCCTGGATATACCCGCAAATCGTCTCCCAGGGGAAAAATCTTGTTCACCACTCCACGAATCAGCTCATCCTGGCTTCCTCCGGGAAAATCCGTCCTGCCTATAGATCCTGCAAAAAGGGTATCACCTGTAAATACCACTCCCGGGGCGTGGAAACACACCCCTCCGGGGGAATGGCCAGGCGTGTGTATAACAGATATTGAATAGGTTCCCAGCCTTATTTCCTGGCCGTCTGAAAGATCTCCATCAGGCTGTACATTCGTGCCCCGAGCATCCAGGGGGTGAATCCAAACCGGCGCGCCGGTAATATTTTTCAGTTCACCTACCCCCCCGGTGTGATCAAAATGGCCATGAGTTAAGAGGATATAGCGGATAGTAAGGCCCGCTTTGGACACCTCTCTCATTATCCGGGGCACATCACCACCCGGATCTATAACCAGACCTTCCCTGGTGGTGTTACATCCAAGAATATAGCAATTCGCCTGATAAGGCCCTACTGCCAATTTTCTAAGCATTATTCGTAACCTCTCTCTACCCTATGGTTGCAAATTCCTCTTTTTCAACCTTCTTTATCATATTTTTTATGCAACCACAGGCTTTATTCGGCCCTTGTTTGCCATACCGGGCTCTCGAAACTGCATAAGTTAATATCTTATAAAAGTTGAAACATATCAAAATGATGTCAATCCGTCCAATAGCTATTCATTTAACCGCGCTTCTCATGGCCCCCAATCCCCTTGACTTTCCCTATCTATTCAATATGATCTCGCAGGGCCTGCTCACAAATGCAAGTGGATGTGAAACACACCTGCTATGGCCCGAATAGACACACGGTCCTGCAAAAAAGCCACCTGCCCCATGCATTGCTAAAATTATTACCCCGCTTACAGGATGGAGGTGATTCATGGAAATAGCTTCTATAATGAAAACCGAAGTGGTAACAGTGGAGATGGACGATTCCCTGAGGACCATCAGCCAAATCTTTGCCAAAGTAAAATTCCATCATTTATTGGTGGTTTCCGGCGATAAACTCAGAGGAGTGATTTCGGATCGCGATCTGCTCAAGGCCACGAGCCCTTTCCTGAATACTCTTTCCGAACAGTCCAGGGATATCGCCATACTGGACAGGAGGGCACATCAGATTATGAGCAGAAACCCCGTTACCGTCACCAAAGACACGAGTTTAGAAGATGCTATTGCCTTATTGCTGGGTAAAAAGATATCATGCCTTCCTATAACTTCTGATGAGGGCAAAATCGAGGGTATCATTACGTGGAGAGATATAATAAAAATCTACCTGCGCGACATGGACATCACCCGGCAGGGCCGGGGCGGCTGAAGGTCTGTCGATCAGGTCTTATTCTAAAACGCTACAATCAAATACCTGTGTTTCATTAAATATTTATTGTCATCAAAAGCCGTTTGAGATTATCACGTACAAACCTTTAACTATAATCAAGGGGGATAAAACATGCCATCATTACCGGAATCGGTCAGCAAGGAATGGGATAACCGCAAAGGGCCAGTGGTTCTGATAACCGTTGACAAAAATGGTACACCCAATGCTATTTATGCGACCTGTGTATCCAAATTCAGTGAAGACACGCTGGTAGTTGCTGACAATTATTTCAGCAAGACGAAAGAAAACATATTTGCAGGCAGCAAAGGGGCGCTGCTGTTCATCACGCCGGAAAACAAGTCATTTCAGATCAAGGGGACTATTGATTATCACACCGAGGGAGCAATTTTTGATGACATGAAAAAGTGGAACCCTAAAGAGCATCCTGGAAATGCGGCAGCAGCCTTAAAAGTAGAAGAGGTCTACTCAGGAGCGAAAAAGCTTTTATAACTATATTGAACAATTAATGAAAGATTTATAAATCAGACTCCTACCACCTCGTCATTAATAGGGAGAACCAGCAACCTTCTCCTGCAAGGATTTTAGAAAAGCCTAACTCAGCAGAGCCCGGGAAAAACCGGGCTCTGTGTTGTTAAAGTAAGTACGTGGGGGTAGGTACCCTTGAAATGTGTTCAAACCTTTCGATCTGCAAGAAAAAAAACAGCCTAGCGATTTTTAAGTAGATCTGTAGGCAGTCCCCCGCTTTTTCCCTGGAAACTCTTCAGTTTTTCCATAAGCTCGTCGAATTCTGCCTGCATGTTTCCCAACTTCTCCATGAGTTCACTCTTTTCGCCAGTAACTATTTCCAGTTTTTCGCGCAGTTCGTTTGCCTTTGCCTGAGCTTCACGAAGTTTGTCAGTCAATCCGGCGCTTATTCCACCTCCACCCGAAAGCTCAGCAATTTTTTTCTTTGCTTCTGCTAATTCAGCTTTTACCTTGTTAAGCTCTTCTACGATCTTTTCATGCTCCTCTTTGCTCACCCCGCAACCAGTAAGAGCAAACGCAAAAAACAATACAACCAACATAGCCGGAACCTTTTTAAGATAACTCATACTGCCCTCCTTTCCTGCCATCCAGACAGACAACATTTCTGGAATCATTGACTCAACATGTACTCATTACTAAATATCTTTGAATTTAGACCCTCGTTTTTTACTATAAAACAAGTGCCAGGAAAAAGGAAGAGAATCTTGGAAAGGCCGGAATTCAAATGCCGGTTACACAGCTTAAATGTACTTAAACTTTATCACATTGCAATGAATTTTAATTTAAAGGCCCCTGATACGCACCTACTGTGCCTGGATCATCAATGTATTTCGTCATTGACAGTTCCTCCCCCGTAACCTATGTTTTTTCACAAAAACCCATTGTGTTTTAATTCCGGCCGCAGGGTATACCTCAAAAACAGCTGAATAAATTGGCCAACCCACTGAGCGGGAAAAACATAAACCAACTTCTAACGGATTTAAAATTTTTCATTGCGATTATGCGTTTCTCTCTCAAGAAAATTTCCTGCCTGCTTTTAATTTTTTCGGTTCCCTTTTGGATTTTTGTACCTGCGCACTCTTATGAAAAAAACAAATCCAAGACAGGACAGGCTAAGGAAATGACCCTGACAGACTGTGTCTTCCTTGCCTTGAGGCATAATAGAAGCATCAAAAGCGCTTGCCTGGACGGCGTTGTCCAGAAGTTTGATCTGAGAGTTGATGAAGATGAATTTCACCCGGATCTCGCCATAAACCCTTCAGTAAAACATGTATCCGTAGGCGACGGTCAAAACAGGTCATATGCTAACCGGGCCGAAATCTTCGCCACGGTCACTCAAAAACTCCAAACCGGTGCGGAGCTTTCTTTTGTGTGGGATAACTCTACTGCTCGCGAAATCGACGGTAATTCTCCAGATGATACCTACAGTTCCTCTTGGAATCTCGCATTTAATCAGCCATTATTGAAGGGTGAGGGTATAACCGTAAAAACCATACCGCTCGAAATGGCAAGGATAAATAAACAGATCAATATCCTCTTTTTGAAATCTACAATCATGGACACGGTAACCTCCGCCATCAATGCCTACCGCAACTTTCTTCAAGCTGGAAAACAGCTTGAAATCAGCACAAAATCCCTAGAAAGGGCTAAAGACCTGCTTGAAGTAAACAGGGCCCTGATAGGGGCAGGGAGAATGGCACAGGTGGAAATTGTTCAGGCTCAGGCGGATTTGGCAGATAAGGAATTCGGCCTCACCCGGGCCAGAAACGCCATGGAGGCGGCACGCTATTCTTTGCTGAGGATACTTGACATTGATAAAAATACAATGATCATCCCTAGTGGAACCATGAAAATAAAATCTATCAAACCCGACCCGGTGAAGTACATGGCAGTTGCCCTGAATGCAAGGCCCGACTACCTCCAGGCACTTCTCAACCTCAAAGTAGCGGAACTAAATCTCATCGCAGCCGAAAACAACTACCTCTGGGACGTATCCCCGGACGGGGCTTACGGCGTAGACGCCACCGACACCCCAGAACGGCGGCACTCCTGGAAGGCGACAGGCAACGCCGACATGAGTGATTTGAATGCGGGAGTGAGCCTTAACATACCTTTCGGAGACCTGACCCGTGAAGAACGAGTCATAAGAGCGGAAAACCACCTAAAAAAAGCCAGACTGGCCCTGGATGAGCTGACTGACAGTATCGAAACAGAGGTAATGGATGCTGTTCGGGATGTTGAAATGAAATTGAGCCAGGTTGGATCCGCCCAACGGGCGAGAGAGTTTACAGAAAGAAAACTGGAGCTTGAAAGAGAGAAATTAAGAACGGGTCGATCATCCAATTTTCAGCTTGTAACATTTCATAATGACCTTCTAAATGCCCGGAACAATGAACTTGATGCCACCATCAGCTACCTGAACGAATTGGCAGCAATGGACAGGACGCTGGGTACCACCTTGGATACGTGGAAAATAGATATAAAAAAAATGAAGGAGGATTGATGGACATGGGGCAGAGATCCATTGTCTATAAGAATATCCTTGAAAACATGAGCGACGGAGTCATGGCCATTGACCTCAGCGGTCAGATCATAACCTTTAATTCCGCGGCATCATCTATCCTTTGCCTGGATCAGGAGAAAGTTTCAGGTAAAAAATTTGCTCAGATTTTTTTTGAACACGAAGGTAACGATGACTTTAACCAGGCCATCCTGGATGCGATATATGAATCAAGTACTTCTCATAACAGGACTGTCGCTTTTTTCAACGGTGAGAAGGAGGTCTTTCTCTCTCTAACAACGTCATTTCTCAAAGATATGAGAGAAGATGGAAAGGCCGAAAAAGTAGGCGTTATCGCCGTTTTCAGCGATATTACAGAGTTGAAAAAACTGCGCGACACAGAGGCAAGGCTGACAGAAGACCTTAAAAATAAACACGCAAAACTCCAGGAGGCCTATCTCAAAATAGAGGAGACTAATAAGGGGCTTCACTCCGCCCTTCGAAAGGTGCAGGTTATCCGTATTTTCTCCACAATCCTGATAATATCTGTTTTTTTGGGTTCCGGCCTCTTTTTCTGGAACAAAAAACTCCTGAAGCGGCCCGCGAAATCCGGAGAAGCTTCTCTGAATATTCCGGAAAATATGCAGATAAAAACATTCACTGCAACCCCCGAGGCCGTTTCCCATACCATATCCGTTCCGGGCAACCTGGAACCCCTGAGAGTTGTTAACATACTCAGCCCACTTGGCGGGAAAGTAAAGGAAATTTACTTCAGTTATGGTGACCGTGTTGAACAGGGGACCTTGCTTCTGGAGATGGACACCTCGGATATAGAAATCAAATATCGCGAAGCAAAGGCCGCGCACATAAAAGCACTTCAGAATCTTAGACAGTTGAGAGACTGGGAAAGCGGGACCGAAGTCAAACAAGCCCGCAGATCTTTATCCAAAGCGACACTTTCACTGGATTCCCAGAGGCGTAAGGTGGAGGAAACTGAACGTCTTTTCCAGAAAGGGATTATTCCGGCCAGCGAATATAAATCAGCGATGGAGCAGCTTCGGAACATGGAAATAGATTTCAGGGCTTCTCAAGAAGAACTTGAGGCGGTCCTCGAAAAAGGAAAAGAGGAAAATATCGATATTGCCAGGATGGAAGCCGAAAACTCCCGGATCAGAATGCAAGGTATTGAAACCAGGATAAAAAACGCCAAAGTTCTTGCACCTGTGTCAGGGATTGTCATTCTTCCCACTGTAGCGGTGAGGGGAAAAAGTGTCCAAAAAGTAGAAAAAGGCATGGACTTTGAATATGGTTCCATCATGTTCTCCATCGGAGACCTGAGTGGCCTGTCGGTAAAGGCCAGTGTGGATGAAGTGGATATTTCCAAAATTAAAAAAGGACAACCTGCTATAATTACAGGAGATGCCTTCCCCGGCCTGAAACTGGAAGGCCAAATCACCAAGATATCCTCACAGGCTAAAAGAGAGCGGAATATACCCACCTTTGACATCACAATCGTTGTCGAACGGCTTGATCCGAAACATAGGAAAGAAATTAAGGTCGGAATGTCTGCAGATATGGAAATCCAGACATATAAACGGTCCGATGCTATCATGGTTCCCATAGATGCTGTTGAAATCAAGGGAGGCAATTACTTTGTCAGGGTCGAAGACGAGAATGGAACAATCAAAGAGGTGTTGGTGAAACCAGGCATAACTACTCTAGATTCAGTAGAAGTACTTAAGGGACTTGAGCCTGGAAAAAAACTGATTACAGAAAAATAGTTCTCCTGTAAGGCTTTTGTAATAACTCACAGGTTGAAAATAAATGTTAAAGCTGGTTGATATCAGAAAGGCTTACAGAATCGGGCCGATCGATGTAGAGGTACTGAAAGGCATCTCTCTGGAGGTGGAAGAAGGAGAACTCGTTTCGATTATGGGTGCCTCCGGCTGCGGTAAATCAACACTGATGAACATAATAGGACTTCTGGATAAGCCTGCATCCGGCTCTTATGTGTTAGAAGGAAAGGAAACCGGGAAGCTCAGCGATGATGAAATCTCAGTTATCCGCAACCAGAAAATCGGATTCGTCTTCCAATCCTTTAATTTATTGTCACGGCTCACGGCTCTTGAAAATGTTGGAGTACCCCTCATATACAGAGGCATGAAAAAGTCGGAGATCAGGCAATCCTCGCTCGAATATTTAAAAAAAGTAAATATGGAGGATCGGCTTAACCACAGGCCAAATGAACTGTCAGGAGGCCAGCAACAGAGGGTTGCAATTGCAAGAGCTCTGGCCGCCAGACCGGCGATCATTCTTGCTGATGAACCCACCGGTGCACTTGATACCGGCGTCGGGCAGGACATAATGGACCTGTTTATCAGGCTCAACGTGGAGGAAGGAATTACAGTTATTATTATAACCCATGATTCGGATATTGCGATTCAATGCAATCGTCGCGTTAATATGAAGGACGGGAGGGTTTTTGAAGAATGATCCTTGACACGAGCCTGAAGGAAGCCGCCAGAAGCCTCCTCGGAGCCAAACAGCGCACCGTGCTGGCGCTAATAGGCATTATCATAGGAATCGGATCAGTTATTGCCATGGTATCTGTGGGAAAAATTGTTGAAGCCGAAGCTCTCAGACAGTTTAGAGAGATGGGCACTGACATATTAACCATACAGAAGGGGTTCGGCCCGGCCGAAGGAAAATTCCAGGATAAGGCCATTATACTTGAAGACACCCTCAAGATTCCCGATTATTGCCCTGCTATAAGTATGGTGGCTCCATATATCCAGGGAAACTCGGTAATAAGGCTGGAGGGAAAGGAAAACCACGGATCCGTTTTAGGGGTTACCGAATCATTCCAGGAACTGAATAAAATTCGAATTAAGGAGGGGCGGTTTATAAGCGACCTTGACAGGTACAGCTACTTCTGTGTCCTCGGCGCAGAAATAGCTTCCAAGTTTGTTGAAGCAGGCATGCAGGCGGATCTTATAGGAAAGAAGATCAAGGCCGGGAATCATATATTAACAATTATAGGGGTCCTTGAATATACCTCTTTTGGTGGTATGCGCCCCTGGGGTATAAATGAAGGTATTCTGATCCCTATAACTACGGCAGAAAGGTTTATTGAAGGCGGAGAAATCAGCAATATAATGGCGAGGATGACCGAAGGTGCACATCACCTGGCGGCCCGGGACGAGATCGTGACCTATTTCACAGAATATTTAGGACACAACCCCATGAACGTAAACAGTGCTGAGGAACTGATAGAGCGAATGGAAAAACAGATGAAACTCTACACTTTGCTTCTGGGATCAGTCGGGAGTATCTCTCTGATCGTAGGCGGTGTAGGTGTAATGAATATTATGCTCGTATCAGTAACCGAGCGTCGCAGAGAGATCGGCATCAGAAGAGCACTCGGGGCAAAAAGGGGAGATATTCAGAGCCAATTCCTGATCGAATCTATCCTCCTCTCTCTGGCAGGGGGCATTTTCGGAATTATACTTGGAGTGTCAGCCTCATACATTATCTCCTATTTTTCAAAATGGCAGTTCCTGATATCATACCTCGCAATTGCCCTGGGATTCGGAGTCTCTTCCGCAGTTGGTATCTTTTTTGGTTTCTATCCCGCAAGACAGGCATCCAAACTGGATCCTATAACTGCTCTCAGATCAGAATGACCTTTATATAACTCCAAGAAATCATGGCAGGAGTGAACTGAATGAAAAATATAAATATTATGTTAATGATCCTGTTTATCATGCATATGTTCATGGGGGGAAAATTGATAGCCAGCCCCGTGCCCGAACTGGCAGTAGATTCCACCCTGCACAATTACGGTGAAGTAATACGCGGTAAAAAAATCAGCCATGCTTTTATCCTGAAAAACAATGGGAATGCGGATCTGATAATTGAAGAGGCTTATCCAGACTGAGGCTGCTCAGTCGCCCGGTTTGACCGGGTAATCCCTCCCGGGAAGGAGGGTGAAGTCGTTCTGGAGGTAAAAACAGAAGGTTTGAGAGGCAGCACTACCATGGGAGTCATGGTAATCTCAAATGATCCGGTCTGGCCCGAACTTAGACTGCTTCTCAGCGCCAGGGTGAAAACCATCCTCAGTGTCATACCCGAAGAGAATCTGCTGATCCATATCCAGAGAGGAGAAACATGGATACAGGAACTCAAAATCATTTCTAATGATGGAAAATTTTTTGAAATAAAAGGGATAGAAAGCTCCTCCAAATTTTTTACTACCACATACAAACCGATTAACCAGGGAAAGAATGAAAGTCCCGGTTACGAGCTGAAAATAAAAGTTGCCCCCAATATTCCCCTTGGAAGGGTGGAGGATATTATCACCATTGAAACAGATGTCCCAAACGCTTCAAATCTCAAACTTTTCCTCTTCGGCAAAATAGAAGGGAATATATCTTATTACCCGGATGAGCTTGTCTTTTATTCACACAAAAAGGTCAATAATGGTCAAGCATCCAATACCGTACATTTCATACAGTCATCAGGCAAACCCCTTAGGCTGGAGCAGGTAAATACCAACAACAAGAATATTATCTGGGGAATAATTCCCGTAGAACAAAACAAGAGCTGTGTTCTGGCATTGGTATGGAAAGGAAAAAATATAGATAAGCAGATAAACGGAGACCTGGTTATAGTTACTAATGATGAGGGCATGCCAAAAATATCGATACCATACAGGGTCATCCCCACGAGTGATTGAGGCTGAAGCAGTCCAAGCCCTGTTTGTGAGTAGGTTGAGGTTCGAGGTGCGAAGGGGTTGACCCAGTGGGCGACTCTTAGTAGAATGTAGTTTTTTAATAATGATTTTAAACAGCTTTTTAAAATTGATGAGATTAATTATTCACTATTTTTATTATCTCACATCTGAAGGCATGAGGCTTGAGTCAGGCAGACAAAAAAACTAAACGCAGGAGGATTTACTGTGGAAAAAAAAATCTTGATTGCCGTTGATGAGTCCGCTTATTCGAAAAGGGCTATGGAATACGCAGCAATGATTGGATCGATGATCAAGGATGTCAATTATACACTTCTTCACATACAACCAAAAATATCGGAGTTCTTACTGGAGGACGCCAGGCTTGACCCAAAGGCCATATCCGCTCTAAAAACCGCTACAAAGAAAAACCAGGACGATTCCAGAGATCTGCTTAAAAAATCAAAAGATATTATGGTAAAGTCAGGAATAGCAGAGAACCTTATCGATACAGTAAGCCAGGCTCAGACAGCAGGGACAGCAAAGAGCATCCTGGATTACAGCAGACAATCGTTATGCGATGCAATCCTCATAGGGAAGAGAGGTCTTTCGCGCCTGGCGGAAACCTTTATAGGAAGCGTGACGAACAGCGTACTGGAACACGCAGATGTTATCCCGGTCTGGGCTATTGGGGGAGATGTGACATCGCCAAAAATAATGGTCGCCATTGATGGCTCTGAAAGTGCTCTTCGTGCTGTGGACCACGTAGGCTTCATGACTGGAGGTAATCCTGACGTAAAAATAACACTTCTTCATATAACGCCGAGGCTCAGGGATTATTGCACCATCGATTTTGAAGAGGAAAATGATGAATTGAGCGAGGTAATCACCGAAGGCGACAAACAATGCGTAGATAGCTTTTACGTTCATGCCAAACAGAAATTCAAAGAATCCGGACTAAAAGAAAACCAGATTGAAATAAAGGAAGTTAAGAGTACCATAAATATCGGTAAAACAATTGTCGATGAAGCTGAAAGGGGAAATTTTGGCACTATCGTTGTTGGCAGGAGAGGGGCAAATAATTCATTTTTCATGGGAAGTGTGTCAAGGCGAGTGCTCACAGAAGCGTCTAATTGCGCGGTATGGCTGGTACCATAAAGCAACACGGATTCCTCTAGAGAGGCCTTCAGCATGAAGGCCTCTCTTATCTGGTTTCCAGGGCCTTTACACAATTACAGATACTGAAGGTCATGAATCAAACGGTTTAAGAAGCCGCTCGTATAAATCAATATTTATCAATCCTCCTACAAACGCCGCACCTAAAGCATTCCCCGATACGACAGATATCCGACTCTTCAGCCCTGAGGGCCAGGGCATATTCGTTTTGGAGAAATTTCTTGTTGATTCCGTGATCTATGAAATCCCATGGCAAAAGCTCATCCAGGCCTTTTGGGCGATAAACGAAAAAATCCGGGTTTACATCCGAATACCTCAAACCGTTTCTCCAATCTCCTCTGGATTCATGTACCCTTTGAAGTATGAATCCGACTCTCCTGTCACCGATTGAAAGGAGAGTCTGCACATAAGCCCACCTGGAAAGATCAGTATTAACCCTTATTCCACCCTCTTTGGCCAACTTCTTTTTTAACCATTTCTGTTTTTCTTTTAATAAAGAAACCTGTTCCAGGTCGAACCATTGAAAAGGAGTAAAAGGTTTGGGAATAAAACAGTTTATGCTCAATCTGATCTGTCCTATTGTTCCTCGTGTTGCTGAATCCTTGATCATATGATGTCTGATAGCCTTGACCAGGTTTACAATTCCGGCAACATCATCCATGGTCTCGGTCGGCAGGCCTATAAGGAAATATAGTCGCAGGGAAAAATCCTTTACACCTGCAATCAAACTGACGGCCTCCATGATCTGAGATTCTGTTAGATGCTTATTTATGACCTTCCTAAGCCTTTCGGTGCCCGCCTCAGGAGCTATGGCAATAGTCTTCTGCCCTGCACGTTTAAGGTTCTCGAGAAGCCTTTTTGTAAGGCTCTCAGCCCTTAGTGAAGAAACAGAGAAACTTCCGCCCATCTTGATAATACGGTCCGTAAGTTCTTCTATCCCCGGCACGTCAGATACAGCTGCGCTCAACAGACCCAATTGTTTACAGTCTTCCATAGCGCTGTCGACCGTGGTAGTCAAACCTTCCGCTGTATTTGTTCTTGGAGGGCGATAAACAAATCCTGCTGCACAGAACCTGCAAGATCGCCCGCAACCCCTTCCCAGTTCTATAAGAATTCTGTCTCCGAATTCAGTATCTGGTGTTCTTATAACAGACCGTGGAGCCCCACCATCGGGAGCCCGAACCTCGCTTAAATAAGCTGGCCTGATTTTTTCAGGCAGTCCGTCTGCCTTCGGCGATACAGACTTGAGCCTGCCGTCACGGTGGTAATCAACAGCATACAACGAAGGCGCATAAAGGCTTTGCATATTTCTAGCAAGGGCTAGAATTGTCTCTTCTCTAGTAAACCGTCCCGACCGTATATTAATAAAAAAATCGATGAATTTATCTAAGTTCGCTTCTGCCTCACCCACCAGGAAAAAATCTATAAATATAGCTAAAGGCTCAGGATTAAGAAAACTCGCCACGCCCCCCGCCATGATAAAAGGGCATGGATAATATCTATCCTCTGAAAGGAGGGGGATTTTACCCATTTCCAGAATATTTAGAATGTTGGGGTAATCATTTTCAAATGAAAGTGAAAATGCTACCAGGTCGAAACTCTGGAGGGCGGTCTGAGACTCCAAAGAAAGGAGAGATCTTCCAGAACGGAGATAAATGGACATTTCCTGAGTTTCGGGCAGAAAAAATCGCTCTGCCACAATGTCCGACCTTCGGTTCAACAGATTATAGACAATCTGGAAACCCAGATTTGACATGCCAAGACGATAGTAATTCGGGTATGCAAGTGCTACTGCAAGCTTGCCCCCCCGGTCTTTCTTTACCGCTCCCTTTTCCCGGGCCAATCGTTCCCTGTAAAGGGAAATTATATCGTCGGACAACTTCTAAACCACCTTCCGATTCAGTCGGCTTTGACCCTCAAAAAGGTGGGATAATCAAGATCCTCCTTCATGCGAAATTTACTTAGAATACCTCTTTTCTTTTCCCGCTCCTTATCCGCATTTACATCTGGAGATGGCTCAGCCCCTCGTCTCTGAAATGTAGGGGTATCCAGGGCCTCACCATTAACCTTGATAGTCCAGCCTTCTTCAGCCTCTTCGGGTGTCACGTCTCTAATGTTGACTACATTGGTATGGGCCTCAGGGGCGAAGCTTCTCCTTCCATACCCCGCAAAACCGCTTTCTATACCGGTTGCGATTACGGTTACTTGTACCTCGTCCTCCATGGAATCGTCAAAAACCACACCCCAATAGATATCAGCATCCTCGTTTACTTCTCCCTTTATATAATTGGATGCTTCACCTATCTCATCCATAGTCATGTCAGAAGGACCTGTGATGTTCATGAGGAGTCCTTTGGCGCTGCTTATAGAAATATCCTCCAAAATAGGGCTGTTAATCGCTGCCTGGGCGGCCTCAGAGGCCCTATTCTCACCCCTGGCACTTCCCATCCCCATTATTGCGGTACCCATCTGCTCCATCACTTTTCTGACATCAGCGAAATCCAGGTTAATAAATCCTTCACTCATGATCAAGTCTGAGATACCCTTTACCGCCTGCAGCAAAACCTCGTCAGCACGTGACATAAGGTCCTTAAAAGTGGTTGTCTTGCTCCCCAATGCCTTGAGACGTTCGTTAGGGATTACAATAAGACTATCCACTTCACTTCTAAGACGTTCTATGCCTTCGATAGCCCTCTTCATACGTTTTTCACCTTCGAAGGCAAAAGGCTTTGTCACCACTGCGACAGTCAACGCTCCGGTTTCTTTGCCCTGACGGGCGATCACTGGTGACGCCCCGGTTCCTGTGCCACCCCCCATTCCGGCAGCTATGAAGAGAAGATCGCTGCCCTCCACGGCTTCACGTATCTCAGCTGCACTCTCCTCCGCAGAAAGTTTTCCTATTTCCGGATCGGCACCCGCACCCAGACCCATAGTGGTCGATGGGCCTAACTGGATTTTAACGGGACACTGAGAGCGATCAAGGTCCTGACAATCTGTGTTGCCTACCAAAAAATCTACCCCTCTCAGCTTCGTGGCAATCATGTTGTTAATGGCATTTCCCCCAGCGCCCCCTACGCCGATCACCTTAATTCTGGCATCATGTTTCCTCTTTTCTTCCGCAAATTCGAATTTCATGGCGTACCTCCTATCTATCGAGTTGCCGGTTGTCGGTTTTAGTTTCCTGAATGAGTCATGCAGGCCTCATTCGAAAACTTTTTTCACGTTTCCCTTGACCTTTGTTAAATTTTATTACAGTTCATGGTCGAACAGACTTCTTCAATCCCCATCTTTATACAACGTCCATAAACCATTTTTTCATCCTGACCATTACCCGGTTAAATATGTTATTGGAATCTCTTATCCTGAATTTTTTTTGCTTCTTGCCCCTCTTAGCCCCATACAGGACCAAGCCTACTGCTGTAGCGTACATAGGCTTGTTTACCACCTCCACCAGCCCGCTGATTTCCTGCGGGTAACCTATTCTGGCGGGTGCATCGAATATCTGTTCCGCGATCTCTGCGACGCCTTGCAGCTCTGCAGAACCTCCTGTTACGATAACGCCAGAACTGAAAGCGTCTTCGTCCCCGCTACGAAGGAGTTCACCGTAGATCAAAGAAAATATCTCTTCCACCCTGGGCTCAAGTATTTCACCCAGGATCTGCCGCGACAGGACTCTGGGCTTTCTTCCCCCCATGCCAGGAACCTCTATAGTTTCATCCTTGCCGATAAGCGAAGAAAGACCGCAGCCATATTTTATCTTGATCTTTTCCGCCTCCAGTTTGGGCGTCCTGAGCCCAATGGCTATGTCATATGTCAAATTATTTCCGCCAAGAGGCAGAACGGCAGTATGCTTTATGGCTCCTCTTGAAAACAACGCCATGTCTGTGGTGCCTCCTCCAAAGTCAATGAGGGCTGCCCCAAGACTGCGCTCCTCTTTGGTGAGGACCGCCTCACTGGAAGCGAGGGATTGCAGGATGATGTCGCAGACGTCCAGACCTGCCCTATTAGCGCACTTGATGATATTTTGGGCTGAAGTGACAGCGCCGGTAACAATATGGACCTTAGATTCCAGCCGGACGCCTGACATCCCAAGAGGATCCATGATCCCGTCCTGCTCATCCACAATAAATTCCTGAACAAGCGTGTGAATTACCTCCCGATCCATTGGTATAGCCACGGCACTGGCAGCTTCAATAACGCGGTCAATATCCTTTTTGGTAACCTCCTTTTCCTTAAGCGCGATTACACCCTGGCTATTGAAACCTTTTATATGGCCTCCTGCTATACCTGCATATACCGAGCTGATTTCGCATCCAGCCATGGTCTCAGCCTCTTCTACAGCCTCCTTTATGGAATTCACGGTATGCTCAATATTTATGACCACACCTTTCCTGAGGCCTTCTGAAGGGTGGCTGCCAATTCCTATAATTTCCACGCCGTCGGGTCGAGCTTCACCAACTACCGCACAGATTTTGGTAGTCCCGATGTCCAGACCAACAATTATTTCACCTGACATCCTATTCGTCACCTCGTCTTATAAGTATGAAAAGGCTTCAATTACTTACGACAAGCTTCAGACAGAAAAACGCTCGTTTAAGAAACTCTGGGGCTAACTTTTCCGAAAAGAAACCACCGCCCCTTCCAAACAATTCAAATCTATTCCTGTCACCTGATTGATTCGTCCTGTCCGATTTAGATGTTCCGCCACTTTCTTAAGACCCTCAAGCTTCATTTTCAGATCGAGTTCTGTGGATCTGACCTCCGCAGCCAGGTGGTCGAAATAAAGAGAGACACTTCCATCCCTGTTTACGTGGATCTCAGAGAGACCTTTCAGAGACCACGGCCCTTCCTCTGACCCCAGAATCCTGATGACATGCGCTGCCTTTATCAAATCTCTTTTTGCATGCGGTTGTTCTGATGAGATACCCGTAATAAACGGAAGATCCATTTCTTCAGAGCCGCCTACTTTTTTAAAGATCTCCCCCCACTTATTCATGTAGTAGGCTCCGTCTTTGAGAACCAGCGCTGAGGGTACCTGCTTTTTAGCAAAAACCACAAGGGTGTGTGGAAAGCGCCTTTCCAGTTCAACAGACCTGATCCACGGATGTTTTTCCATTTTCTGTTTCAGCTCATTAAGCCTGAGTACCAGAAGACTCAATTCAGGGTGCAACCCGCACATCTCGATCAGTTCCCTTCTGATCTCAGGCCCAACTCCCTGAAAATCCACTTCCTGGAGTTTCATATAAGGAGATTCAACCAGGTACTGATAGATAAATAAAAAAGACACACTGATCATCACCACGAAAAAGATCAACAGGGAACCCTTCATAAAACCTAAAGCAACACGGTTCATAACCCTTAAGAAAGAGAAAGAATCCTTTTTTCTTTTCTGCTTTTTCACTGACTGATTATTCAGAACGGATTGTTTTTTCTTTCTGGCTGTCTTTTTCATGCTTAACTGCCAACCACCTTTAACTCAAGCTGCATTTCGATGCCGGTTCTCTCTTTTACCCTGGAGCTGGCAAGATTTATTAGATCTAAGACATCCCTCGCTGTTGCACCGCCCATATTCACTATATAATTAGCGTGCTTAGGAGAAATCATCGCTCCGCCTTTCCTGGACCCTTTAAGACCGGCCTCTTCAATCAGCATGGCCGCATAGTGCCCAGGGGGATTCTTGAACACAGAGCCCGCACTGGGATACTCGAGTGGCTGGCTCTTCCTGCGCCTCTTAAGATAGTCTTCTATCTTTGCCCTTGACGTTGATTCATCCGCCTGCTCGAGAGCGAAAAAGGCACCCACGATCACCGTTCCTTTTTCCAAGTCCAGTCCTCTGTATCTGAAACTCAGTTGAGAGGCATCTCTCAGTGTTAAATCGCCGGTGCGGGTAATTAACTGGACCCTTCTAACTCTCTCTCCGATCTCGCTGCCAAAGGCACCTGCGTTCATTGCTATGGCTCCACCGACTGTACCCGGTATGCCCGCTAAAAACTCCATCCCTCCGAGCCCCGAATCCCGACAATAGGCCAGTAAGTCAAAAAGAGCCAAACCGGCTCCGGCCCGAATGGTGAGGGAATCTATATTGTCTCTCTGAATGGCCTCAAGTTCCCCGCAGAGATGTATTACCACTCCTTGCACACCTTCATCCTTTACCAGGAGGTTGCTACCTCTACCCACCGTTAGATAGGGGACGCACTCCCTATTTAAAAAGGCAACCACTTGCCTCAGCGACTCCATGTTTTGGGCCTCATAAAAGGCTTCAGCCTTTCCTCCCAATCGAAAGGAGGTGTACCCAGCCATGGGGCAATCAAAACTGACACCACTTCCTGCCATTCTGGTCAGTTCTTTTTTCTGTCCTTTATCCATAAAAGAATAAGACTTGAATAAAATTTTTCGTTAATCACGACTCGTCGCTCTGCCCGGGTAAACTCTCGAGAAGCAGGTTTGCAGTTTCATAGACACCTCCGGCTCCCAGAGTCAAAACCAGATCCCCGGGCTTTACCATCGATAAGAGAGTAGAGAGCACTTGGTCTCTACTGGTGCATAGAGAAACATTTTTGTGCCCATGGTCCCTTATACCCATTACAAGTTTTTCTGAGGTCACTCCCTCCACAGGTTGCTCTCCGGCAGGATAAATAGGAGTTACAATAAGAATATCCGCCTGGTTGAAGCAAATAACAAAGCGGTCGAACAGCTCCCTCGTCCGTGTATAACGATGGGGCTGAAAGACCACAATAAGACGCCTTTCCGGCCAACTCTCTCTTGCTGTCTTAAGGGTAGCAACGATCTCGGTAGGATGATGCCCATAATCATCCATCACAAGCACACCTGCCTTTGTCCCTACTAGCTGAAAACGCCTCTCCAGACCCCCTAAATTTACCAGTCCTTCTCTGACCACCTTCATTCCAAGATTCAGTTCGAGTCCCACTGCTGTGGCCGCCAGCGCATTAAGCACATTGTGCTCACCCGGCATGCCGACCAAAACCCTGCCCATTGATTGATTATGATAAATGACCTCAAAGTCCACTCCTCTCTCACCCTTTTCGAGGTCCCTGGCCATCAGATCCGCCTGGGATGTCATACCGTATGTGAGGTACCGTTTTTTTAGGCAGGGAATAATCCCCTGGATTTCTTCGTTATCAAGGCACAATATTGCTGTGCCGTAAAAAGGGATTTTGTTTATAAATGAGATGAAGGTCTCTCTGATCGCCTTCATATCTCTGTAATAGTCCATATGTTCACAATCCATATTTGTAACAACTGCAATTGTAGGAGAAAGTGCTAAAAAGGATCCATCGCTCTCATCCGCCTCTGCCACGAGAAAATCACCCTCACCCAGCTTGGCATTGGATCCTCCCCATATATCCAGCCTTCCACCTATGACAACTGTCGGATCAAGGTGACCGCACATGAGAATTGAGGCCACCATGGAAGTAGTAGTTGTTTTACCATGGGCCCCGGCAATAGCCACGCCGTATTTCAGGCGCATCAGTTCAGCCAGCATCTCAGCACGGGGTATGACAGGGATAAATTGAGCCCTTGCCTCAAAAACTTCCGGGTTGTCAGGGGAAACAGCCGAGGAATAAACCACTACATCAGCACCACGCACATTTTCCCCGCTGTGTCCTTTAAAAATCCGTCCTCCTAATTTGGAAAGCCGCTCTGTTACCGGAGTAGACCTGAGATCTGAACCACTGACCTCATATCCCAGATTGATAAGGAGTTCGGCGATCCCGCTCATACCTATTCCGCCAATGCCCACAAGATGTATATGTCTGGTTTTTCCAAACCTTTTCATTTTCTGACTCTATCTTTGATCTCGCGACTTAAACTTCACTGCCTTTTTAAAAAATCGGGTGGAGACAACTTAGAAAGCCCGGATGCTCCATTTATTAAATCAAAGCATCTCGATAAGCTTCTCCGTTATAGCCTTTGCGGCATCTCTCCGGGCCAGAGTACTCACACGCTTGCCCATCTCCTTTAGGGCCGCCCTGTCATCCATATACCTCATCAGCATGTCTGCCAGTCCTGCACCAGTCAGTTCGGTCTGCAGGATCATTTCCGCCCCTCCAGCCCGGACAAGACTGAGAGCATTCACTTTCTGGTGCTGGTTAGCCGCAAAAGGATAAGGGATTAATATGGAAGGTTTACCCAGAGCGGCCAGTTCGAAAATAGTAGAGGCTCCGGCCCTGCCCACTACCAAATCCGCGCTCTGATATGCCGTTGCCATATCCTTAATAAAAGGTGATATGGAACCCTTAATTCGCCTTGTTTTATAGTCCTCTAGAGTACGCTCATAGTCCGTCTCACCTGTCTGATGAATAACGACAGGTATTCTTTCCTTACCTTTTAGATACTCCATAGCTTCTGCAAACGCCTCGTTTATCGCCCTGGCACCTTGGCTGCCACCCATAACCAGTATTGTAAAGGCATTCCTATTGGTACTTCTTAAGGCATTTTCAGCGAAGATTTCCCTGCGAACCGGATTCCCTGTTAGGAATATCCACTTCGACTTCAAATGGGACCTGCTTTCTTCAAAAGAAATAAAAACCCTGTCAACAAATCTAGCCAACAAGCGATTCGTCAAACCAGGGTAGGAATTTTGCTCGTGGACTGCCGTGGGCACTCCCATAATCCGGCCTGCAAGGCAAATCGGACCTGAAGAGTAACCACCCATTCCAATAATAAGATCAGGGGAAAAGTTCCTTATGACCGAATATGACTGAAAAAAACTCTTCGGCAATTTAAAAACAACTGAAGTAGCTTTCTTCAAACCCCGGCCCTTCAGACCTTCCACATCAATACTTTTAACACAGTAACCATAACCACACAGAATCTCAGACTCCAAAGGCCTTCGACCAGTAACAAAAATGATTTCAGCGTTTTTGAACCTATCTTTGAGTTCACCGGCAACAGCTATCCCCGGAAAAAGATGCCCCCCTGTGCCTCCTCCCGCTATGACACACCTCAGCCGGGTATTCACTGAAAACTCTGCCTTATCTCTTCTAGGCGGGTCTTTATGTTCTCGAGGAAACATTTAAAAGAATACCTACGCACAACAGGTTAAGGACCAGAGACGACCCGCCATAGCTGATAAATGGCAAGGTCAGGCCTTTTGTGGGCAGCAATCCCATCACCACAGCCATATTTATAACCACTTGAAGCCCTATAAGACTGGTTAGACCGAGTGCAAGGTAGCTGCTGTAAAGATCCCGAGCGACAAGAGCCACTCTTATTCCCCTCATTATAAGCGCACCAAAAAGGAACACGATTACAGTCACGCCAAGAAACCCTAACTCCTCGGCAGCGATGGAAAGTATAAAATCAGTATGGGATTCAGGGAGATAGAAAAGCTTCTGTTTACTATTACCCAACCCCGTACCAAAAATGCCTCCGGATCCAAAGGCGAGAAAGGAATGGATTATCTGAAAACCGATCCCCTTTGGGTCATCCCAGGGATTTAAAAAAGCCCACCATCGCTTAAGCCTGTAATCTGCTTGCAGTATAAGCCATAATAAGATTGGAGCTGATGCTGCGACGATGCCCAGGAGGTGAAAAATCCTGACTCCGCCAACGAACAAAATTATTAACAGCCAGGCACCCATAATCACAGTTGTACCCAGATCAGGCTGGAGAAGTACAAGCAGCATGAAGAGACCTGCGATTATCAAGTGGGGAAGAAGTCCTTTTGAGAAAGACTCCATGCTGGAACCTTTCTTCGCCATAGAATACGCCATATAGACGGCCAGCGAAAATTTCGCCAGTTCTGAAGGTTGAAATGAAAACCCGGCATACCTTATCCATCTAGACGCACCGCCTACCTTATGCCCGAGACCCGGAATGAACAGGAGGATAAGTAGACACAAACTGGAAATCAGCAGAGGATAAACAAGTTTCGAATAGAGGGTACAAGGAATATTTTTGGCTATTACCATGACTCCCAGGCCTACCATGCAGAAGACTCCCTGTTTCTTAAGGTAAAAATAGCTGTCTCCCAGACGATGGGCTGCCGTGTGAGAACTGGCGCTGTAAACAAGAACCAATCCAAGACCGAGCAGAAACACAACAGGAATAAGGATCATATAATCATAGCCCGAACCCATGGCCTTTTTTTCACCCATTGGACAGACTCTCCACTGCCTCTCTGAATGCCCTACCCCTGTCAGTGTAATCTTTAAACATGTCAAAGCTTGAACAGGCCGGCGCCAGAAGCACCACATCTCCCCTATCGGCAATAGAAAATGCCACTGAAACCGCTTCCTTCATGTCTTTTACATCAAAGAAGGGCAGGACATCCTTAAAAGCTGCAGCCAGCAGCTCCTTTGCCTCTCCAATAAAAACGGCCTTTTTCACACGTCCGCGGGCTGCCTTTACCAGGGGGTCGTATTCCGCCCCCTTGTGTCGGCCTCCTGCAATAAGTATCTGCGGCCGATCAAAACTATTCACCGCCCGCACTGCTGCATCCACATTAGTGGCCTTTGAATCATTATAAAAAGAAACCCCTTCTAAATCACCGACATGCTCCAGACGGTCAGGAAGGCCCCTGAATTCATCAATAGTTTTCTGAATCACAGAAGCCTCGATGTCCAGGATCAACCCGACCAGAACACATCCCAGGAGATTCTCCAGATTATGTTCCCCCGGTGGTCTGAATGACTCCAGATTGAAATAAAGCGTCCTGCCTACCTTTGTGAGGGTCTTGATATTTTTGCCCTCTATAACAGCCCGAAGACCCTTGCCTTTTTTCTGCCCGTAACGAAGAACCGCTGCTCCGCTCCCTGGCTTTACAGAGTGAAGGACTTCATCATCATCATTCAATATGACATATTGACCCTGACCCTGATTACTGAATATCCTGAGTTTTGAGCGGATGTAGGAGTCATAATCTGCGTATCGGTCCAGATGGTCTGGCGAGATATTCAGGATTATTGATACAAAAGGGCAGAATGTTTCGGAAGTATCCAGTTGAAAACTGCTCACTTCAACTACCGCGTAATCAGCATATTCTGCTCCTGCTGCGTAGGCCATGAGAGGAGTCCCAATATTGCCTCCTACAAAAACTTTGAGACCTGCATTGTCCAACATTTCACCCAAAAAAGTAGTCACTGTAGACTTCCCGTTCGTTCCTGTCACAGCAATAATGGGTGTCTGTATAGCTTGACTTGCCAATTCAAGCTCTCCGGTTACAGTTATTCCTCTTTCTCTGGCGGTATCAAGAATCTGTAAATCATGAGGTACACCGGGACTAATGACAATTAATTCCGCGCCAAGTAGAGTTTCTAGTTTATGACCTCCGGTCTCAAGGAGGGCTCCCATTTCACGCACTTTTTTGCATAGACCCGAGCCAACTTCTGATTCGGGCCTTATTTCACTCACAATAACAATAGCTCCTCGCTCCATCAGCCAACGGGCGGTCCAAAGTCCGGACAAACCAAGGCCGACCACCACCACCTTCTTCCCTGAGAAGACCGGCCCTACTTGGCCCCTCATATTCAATTCTGATCTCTTATCTACGGACAATTCCTTTTACCCACGGTTCTGAGATGCTATCTCAATTTCAAAGTACTAATGGCCATAAGCGCCAAAATTATCGCTATGATCCAAAATCTCACAATCACTTTTGGCTCCGGCCATCCCTTCAATTCAAAGTGGTGATGGATGGGAGCCATGCGGAAGATTCTCTGGCCCCCTGTCATTTTGAAGTAGGCGACCTGGAAAATTACTGATAGGGCCTCAAAAACAAACAGCCCACCCACCAGGATTAGTACTATTTCTTGCTTTGTAATAAGCGCAATAGTTCCAAGGGCAGCTCCGAGAGAAAGGGAGCCGACATCACCCATGAAAACTTCCGCCGGATAGGTATTGTACCACAGGAAACCCAGACCGGCCCCTACCAGGCTCCCGCATAGGACAGAAATTTCACCCGAACCTGCTACATATGGAATCTGCAGATAAGCTGCGATTCTCGCGTGTCCGGATAAATATGCGAAGACCACATAGCTGGCAAAAGCCACAATAAGCGGGCTTATTGCTAAACCGTCCAGTCCGTCCGTCAGGTTGACAGCATTGGAAGTTCCCACGATAACTAACACCGCCAGGGCTATGTACCCCAATCCGAGATCAGGGGCTATACTCTTAAAAAAAGGCAGGTACAGGCGTGAATCAAACTGTGGATAGACGTAGAGAGCTGTTGCAATCACCAAGGCGACGAGCACCTGCAGACTGAACTTCATCTTGGCGCTAAGGCCTTTGCTGTTCTTCTTTGAGATCTTCAGATAATCGTCCGCAAAACCTATGCTTCCGAAAGCAAGCACTGCGAAGATTACCATCCAAACATAAATATTTACCGGCTCCACCCAGATAGCGGTTGATACTAAAATCGCCGGCAAAATCAAGCATCCCCCCATAGTAGGAGTGCCCTGTTTGGACTTATGTTCGGGTGGACCGTCCTCTCTGATGTACTGACCCACTTGCATATCACGCAATCTTTTTATGACAGGAGGTCCAAAGAAGAAACAGATCCCCAGTGCCGTTAATGCAGATAATATGGTCCTGAATGTTATATACCTGAAGACATTCAGCCAGGAAAAATCAGTATGAAAAAGATAGATCAGTTTATAGAGCATAGCTGTACCCTATCGAGATATGTTAAGCCATAACAGAGCTTCCCTCGGGAACCCTTCTGGAAATAGCTGCGGTCACAGTATTCAGAAAACTGTCCATCCTGAAAGGTTTTTCAAGCCGGGTAATTATCCTCGGAATATCCTTCCCTTTGAGACGGCGGTCGGAAATATTACCTGTCATGATGATGACCTTCTCTTTCCGTCCAGATTGCTTCATTCTTCTGAGCATTTCGATGCCATCCAATCGAGGCATTTGAATGTCCGTGATAACCAGGTCAAACCTATTGTCCTCCATCTGTTCGAGGGAATCCTGTCCATCCTTGGCGATACTTACCTCGAAACCGTTACTGGACAAAACATCCGACAGGAGATATCTGATACCTGTCTCATCATCAACGACCAGTATTTTCTTCGCCGTTGCCATAATAAGCCTCCTCCTGGGTTTCACGGTTTATCAATCCTTCTACAACCCTTTCCATACCCATCCTGCGGGACCCTTTAAGAAAGACAACCCCTCCATTTTCTGTTTCTTCCTTTATTCTTTTCTCCATTTCCGCATGGGAAAACGTTTCCTCGGTCCTTTCCGGAGGCAGCCCTTCGCTAATCGCTCCGTTTAACATCTGCAATGCATGATCTCCCATTGCAAAAAAATATGTGGGATCCAAAGCAGCCACCATCCTGCCCGCCTCGAGGTGTGCGCTACGGGCCATATCTCCCAGTTCCATCATCTCCCCTAGACCTATAATCAACCGTCTTTTCCCCCCGGCCATCGATTTAACGGCGGTAAGTGCTGCCTTTAAGGAAAAGGGATTTGAATTGTAGGTATCATCTACCAGAACGATCCCTCCGGCCAGCCGCCTCACAACAAATCTGCCCTTGATTCCTTTGAATCTGGATAAACCATCGATAACCTGCTCCATGGGTTCTTTTAAACAAAGTGCCACAGAAACCGCTGCTAAGGCGTTAACCACATTCTGGACTCCAGGTACTCCTAGCTTGATATGCCATTTTTTGCCGCGGTATCTGAGTTCAAACCTGACACCGTCCAGGCCCATGTCTTTAATATCAAAGGCCCTGACATCATTTCCCTCTCCTTTACCAAAAAAGACAATATCGCCCTCGTAACCAAATGCCCGCTGCCTCAATATGTGGTCATCACCGTTCAATACTATTTTGGCTTTGCTTGAAATAACCTCAACCAGCTCCCATTTGGCCCGGGCCACTCCATCGAGATCACCCAAACCCTCTGTATGGGCTACGCCAACATTTGTAATAACACCCACATCAGGGTCAGCTATCTCCGTCAAACGGGCGATCTCTCCCGGCCTGTTCATCCCCATTTCCAAAACCGCATTTCTATGACCCTTGTTCAGGCGCAGAAGAGTCAAAGGCAGCCCAATTAGGTTATTGAAGTTTCCCGGGTTCTTCAGGGTCCCCTGTCCCAGGGCCAACGACGTCATTTCCTTTGTAGTGGTCTTCCCGGCGCTTCCGGTAATGGCCGCCACCCTCACCTTTTGTTGTCTCCGCCACCACCCGGCCAAGTCTCCCAATGCGGTCTGGGTATCATACACTGCAATTAACAGGAGTTCCTTTCGCTGTCTGAGAAGAGACTTTAAAATGTTACCTTCAATGCAGTTTCTTTGAAAGATCACTCCGCAAGCGCCCTGTTTTATCGACTGAGAAATAAAGGAGTGGCCGTCGAAATTCTCACCTTTAAGTGCCAGAAAAATCTCACCGCGTTTTATCTTTCTCGAATCGGTACTTATTGTTCCAATGCGGGTATCAGGACTACCCGAAAGCAAAGTTCCCTTGATTGGTTCCAAAATGTCGCCAGCGGTCATTTCATTCCAGAAACACGCCATTCAAACCTCTTTACACGTCGCTAAAACAATAAAGCGTTACTGCCGCACCCTTCATTTTTTAATTCCGAAAGGCATGCAACAATATTTCCATATCCCGTTGCGAAAAAGAGCTTCTTGTCCGGACATTGAGACCATTTTATGAGGCCGCCTTCGAGGCTTTCTCCCTGTCATCAAAATGCCTCTTCTGGCCCCCGATAATCTGGTAATCCTCATGGCCTTTTCCAGCTATCAAAATCAGATCTCTTATATCTGACATTTCAACAGCCTTCTGAATCGCCCTTCCTCGATCAGGCTCTATCAAGTAACCTTTTTCCTCATGGCCTAATGGCAGCTCCAGTCTCTTCATTCCAGATTCGACAACACCAGTCTCTATTTGCGATATTATCATATAAGGGTCCTCGCTCCTCGGGTTGTCCGAGGTGATAATGACCAGGTCACTGTGAGTCCCAGCCGCTATTCCCATCTCTTTTCTCTTGCCCCTGTCACGGTCACCTCCGCATCCGAAAACAGTTATCAAGCGGCCTTTCACAATAGGCCTGACCGCCTCCAGTGCCTTCTGAAGCGCGTCTGGCGTGTGCGCGTAATCCACCACTATGTTTAAGGAGCGCCTGTTTTTCACCATCTCGAGGCGACCTGGCACTCCCTTCAGGGCAGCGATTCCTTTCGCAATAATGTCCAGGTCTATGCCAATTGCCAGGGAGGCAGCCGAAGCAGCAAGGATATTATAAATATTGAAATTTCCTATGAGTGAAGAACGAATATCGGCTTCGCCTTTAGGGGTGAGGAGTCTCGCACATAAGCCTGTCCTGTTCATGCTGATTTGGGCCGCTCTGACTTCGCAGGTTTCATCCAGGCCATATGTGACCACCTCGGCATCCGTAAGTTTCGACAGGACCTTGCCTTTAGGGTCATCATAGTTTAAAACGGCACGCGTCAGATCTCCCACTCCTCTTTGTTTGAGTCCCCGGAATAAACGACTTTTTGCTTCAAAATATTCCTCCATAGAGCCGTGGTAATCCAGATGGTCCCTGGAAATATTCGTAAAAATACCCACCCGGAAAGGACATATTCTTGTGCGTCCCTGGTCCAGGGCATGGGAAGAAACCTCGATAATAACATCAGTGCACCCCGCCTCTTTTATCTTGCTCAGATTTGACATGAGGTCCAGGGATTCAGGTGTTGTAACATTCGCCGGGCAAGCGTGCCCCGGAAAGCGGTAATTGATTGTCCCTATCACTCCTGGTCGGGCGCCGGAGGCCAAGAGGATCGATTCCAGAAGGTAACTGGTTGTGGTCTTTCCATTGGTCCCGGTGACAGCAATCAGATTGAGTCCGTCGAAAGGTCTATGATAAAAGCTAACAGCCAGGCCCGCCAGAGCCTCCCGGGAATTTGGCACATATACTACAGGAACTTTGGCTTCAATGTTTTTCCCCGCTTCTTCAGACTCAACAACAACAGCAACAGCTCCTCTAGCTACAGCATCCTCAATAAAGGCATGACCGTCTAACACATGACCCTTTAGAGCGACAAACAGAAAACCCGGTCTAACTGTCCTTGAATCATAGGCCAGCCCTTTGATTTGCAGCTCATCATCACCATGAAAGGCATGGACCGACACATCCCTGAGCAGCCGTTTCAATAGCATTCCGTTTGCCACACTGTTTACTTTCTCCATCCGCACATCCAAACATCTCACATAAAGTTTTTTAATTAGCTCGGAGGTTTAAAATCGACTCTCACACTGTTGAGACCCTTGAGGGGACATCCGGCTGATGGCTCCTGTTTTACAGCAAGTCCAGAACCCTGCATGACTACTTGTAACCCTAACGACCTCCCCTTTTTGACGACCTGTCTCATTCCCAGCCCCCGAAAATCCGGAAGCACGCCTTTTTCTATTTCCACCGAAGAAGTTTCTGAGTGTCTCTGATCTTCCGGGTCAAGAATAACCTCTTCTTTTTTGATCATGGCGGCTATCTCAAGCACATCTTCGTCAATATCTTTACGGGCTTCAGATGAAGAGGCTGCCACCTCTGTCTGAGGGTTGATGCGGAGATAATTCAAAGACCATGCCCCTACCTCTCTAAATACAGGGCCAGCAACAACACCTCCGTACGTAGAACCTTTAGGCTCATCGATCACAACAAGGATCACCAGCCGAGGTTTGTCTACAGGTGTAAAACCAAGAAACGCAGCCGTAAATCCAGATGTAGAATATTTCAAGGTTTTAGGATCAACCTTCTGGGCTGTCCCCGTCTTCCCCGCAACACGGAATCCTTTGATGGCAGCCAGCCTGCCAGTGCCTTCATCCTCTCCTACAACACCCTCCAGTATGCTGGCTGTTTTTCTAGCTACTTCGTAACCAAGTACTCTCCTGATCACTCTCGGTTGAATTTCCTCCACAACTCTTCCAGATTCATCCACGATTGCTTTAACTATATAGGGTCTCATCAACCTTCCGCCATTAGCAATCGACGCCATAGCCGTTATGAGTTGCAAAGAAGTGACTGTAATCCCCTGTCCAAAAAAAATCGTCGACTGCTCTATCTCCTTTGCCTTTGAAGGAGGTCTGATAAAGCCCTCCCTTTCCCCCAGCAGGTCACTGCTGAGTCTGTTCCCGAACCCGAATTTCTTCAGGTATTCGTAGAATCTTTCATACCCGAGCTTCTGTCCAATCTTAATTGCGCCTATGTTGCTGGAATGTATGATGATCTCGGCTGCACTCAACACACCTTGCTCATGGGTATCGTGAATAACATGCCTGCCTACCCTATATTCACCCTGTTCGCAGTCGAATTCAGTTTCTGGTGTTATTACTCCTTCCTCCAGACACGCTGCCAGCAGAAAGGCCTTAACAACGGAACCGGGTTCAAAACAATCAGTAACCGTCCTATTCCTCCATTCGTCAGGACTGTGACTGGAAAAAGCATTAGGATTGAACTCCGGCGAAACAGCTATAGCAAGGATTTCTCCGGTATCCGGTTCCATTACCAGACAATGTCCAGATTTGGCCCTGGTTTTTTTAACCGCAGCCTTCAGAACCTGCTGAGCCTTGTATTGTATATCCTTATCTACAGTGAGAGTGAGCCCGCGCATGCCGTGGCCCGAAGGTATCGGTCTGGAAACCGAAAAGGGACGGCCCAATGCGTCCCGCATCTGGATAAGACTGAACTGAGGGCCTCTCAAAACCTTTTCATATTTCTTTTCCAGACCTTCAAGTCCCTGGTTATCACTACCTACAAACCCTATAAGGTGTGCTGCTATCTCTTTTCCGGGATAATACCGCTTGATTTCGGTAGTTACGCCAACACCATCCAGCTCAAGGTTTTTAACCTTCTCAGCCCGGTCAGGGTCTATCCTTCTCTTTATCCATAAAAAAGAACGGCCACTTTTTAACAGTGCTAAGATGCTTTCCGTCTCTTCTCCCAAAACCGAAGATAGCTTCCTGGCCGTCCTGACCTTGTCTTTTATCCGAGTCGGATGAGCGTAAATAGATCCTACTTCAACGCTAAGTGCCAGCTCGTGGCCTTCCCGGTCGGAGATCGTGCCTCGTTTGGGGGGGAGTTTGATAGTCCTGACATAACCGTCACGCGCTATTGCCTCCAGACGACTCTTTTCAATTACTTGAAGCTGGTAGGCCCTGGATAAAACCGTTACCAATCCGAGCAGAAAAAAAGTGGCTATCAAATAAATTCGGAAGCGGATCCACTTTTTCTCTTTTACCTTCATTGGATGATGATAATCTGCTCCGGAGAAGGCTGGAATAGTCCCAGCTTATCGACGGCCAGCTTCTCCAGGTTTTGGGGTGATTTAAGTATAGCCAGTTCAAGTCTCAACTTTTTGTTTATCTCCCTGAGCCGCATCTCCTCTTTAACCAGTTGACTCAGGTCATAACCTATCTGGGTCCTTTCAAAATTTGACCACACATACCCGATTCCGCTACCCATAAATAGAAACAGCATTATTATGACAAGGAAAATCTGTCTCCGACTCATACGGAACTTGTGACTCGACTTGGACTTGTTAACCCGCACTCCAGTCCTTGCATTTCGGACTCCCATCATACTGGATACCCTCTCCCGCCTTGTCATAGCTAAACCCTTTCTGCGGCTCTCATAACCGCACTGCGAGCTCTTGGATTTCTCTCGATTTCTTTTTTACTCGGTTTCAACCCCTTCTTGGTCAGCCTTTTGAAAAGGGGGGTTTTTCCGCATGCGCACACCGGAAGATCAGGAGGGCAGGTGCAAACATTTTCCCACCCAAACATCGCTTGTTTGATAAGCCTGTCTTCAAGCGAATGATAGGAAACAACAACCAGTCTGCCTCCTTTTGCAATAAAAAACGGAACCTTATCCAGAAAAGTCTCTATGTTTTGCAGTTCTTTATTGACTGCTATCCTCAAGGCCTGAAAAACTCGGGTGGCAGGATGTCTGGCTCTGGACCTCTGCGATGGGGGAAAAACGGAACGGATCAAATCCGCCAGTTGAGAGGAGGTCTCCAGAGGTCTATTCTGTCGAGCCCTGACAATTGCCCTGGCTATCGTTTTCGCCCTCATTTCTTCTCCGTATGCCTTCATTATATTCTCAAGTTCTTCGGCAGAAAGGTGGTTTACCAAATCACTGGCGGTCACCTTATCTTCAGGATCCATTCTCATGTCCAGCGGCTCATTCCTGCTGAAACTGAACCCCCTGCCTGATCTGTCAAGCTGATATGACGACATCCCCAAATCAAGCAAAACGCCATCAATGCTTTTGACACCAAAATCAGAAAGGACTTTATCCAGATCCGCGTAGTTCGCTTTAACCACTGAAACGATATTACCGAGAAAGGCCAGCCTTTTTCTTGAAAGCGCTACCGCATCAGGATCCCTGTCCAGGCAAATGAGCCGCCCCCCGGATAAAACACTTCCAATCACATTGCTGTGACCCCCGCTTCCGACAGTACCATCCACGTATATTCCGTCCGGACTTGTAACCAGATATTCCGTGACTTCACTGGCAAGAACCGGATCGTGCGGGTATTCCAAGTATCACCCCTCTAAATACCCAGTCCGGAGAGGGACTGACTCGCATCCGAAAAACTTTCTCTGACTCTCTTAAACTCTTCCTCCCATTTCTCCTTTTCCCAGATTTCGAATCTCTTGAGTTCGCCTACAAGCACTACTTCCTTTTCCAGGCCTGCGATCTCTCGCAGGTCAACAGGAAGACTGATGCGCCCCTGTTTTATCGGACACTCAACTGCTCCTGAAATAAAATACCTGAGGTAGGTATTGACGGCTTGGTCAAATTGAGGAAGATTGGATGCCTTTTCCTCGATCACTCTCCAGTCTTCCCTAGCGAAGGCCCACAGGCAGGCATCGTGATTCGTGACCACCAGGCAATTGTCACCCCTTGTCTCCAGGACTTCCCTGAACCTTGCAGGAATAGCCAGGCGCCCCTTATTATCAAGCGTATGTCTCGACCTTCCTCTAAACATCAATCGCCCTTTTTTGACACTTTATGCCACATTACACCACTTTGTGACACTTATATGGAATAACCACCTATTTGTCAAGAAAAAAGAGACATTTGTAATCGGAAGGCGTAAACAGAAAACGTTGACAATATATAGTCGTAGCAACAGAGCATACCACGATATAAGGTGCTCTTTTTGCTGGAGGCAACCGATCCAGTAAACAAAAGCAGTTTTCAGGCGGACTGATCAGAGAAAAGATAGACTAAAAAATATGATGTAAAAGACAAAAAATAGGATATTCATCGTGAGTCCGAAATACGCATAGTCACTCTGACCCTTTTCATGGATCATAGGGTTCAACTTCACAGGCAAAACCGTTACGACGATAGAATCAAAGACACTATAACCAGGTAAAGAAATGAAGCGATTAATTACATATAATATTTATAGCCGAAGGAACCATTTCGATTAAGACCGGCAATTGGCCCGGTTGTTCACCATCCATATCCAGGAGTACCTTTTCAGACGCATCAGCAAAAATACGAGTTCCGGTAAGCCTTACTATCTTTTTATGCTCGTATATTCTGCCGTTATAGAGTAACGGCAGATTCCAGAACACAGCGGCTTTATTTAGATCGCCTACTACCGTCACCTGAAATAATCCATCGTCCATAGATGCGCCGGGAGCCACCCACATCCCACCTCCATGATACTGTCCATTGGCGACCGCAATGTTCCATGTAATGACCTCTTCATCAAAGGATTCATCTATACGAAGTCGAATTCGTTTTTTGCTATAACAAATGATGGATATTAAAGTAGCCCAAATAAATGAAACAAAGCCACCAAACACCTTGGTGCTATTATTTACCCGGTGATCCACCTCCCCGCCCAGTCCGAAACTCAGGACATTATGAAAATAGCGGCATGCGGACTTGCCTTCCTGATCCTTATAAGTAAGCCTTCCGAGATCGATACGGCGCGTCTTGTTTTCCTTTATAGTCAACAGAGCGCTGTCAAGTTCGTATGGTATTGCCAGGGATTTGGCAAAATCACATCCCGTTCCCCTGGGAATGTAACCCAGGCAGACTTTCTCAGCAGCTGAGCCTTCAAAACTCATAAGCCCATTGATTATTTCATTAAGGGTGCCATCCCCTCCAACGCAGACAACAACATCAAATCCCGACCTGGCCGCCTCGCGAGCCAAAGCAGTGGCATGCTCAGGACCGGTCGTTAGATTGATCTCAAAAGCCTTTAATAACTCCTTTGCCCTTTTCACGATACCGGGCCATTCTCTCCCGGTAGATCCGTTTGATGAGTTTGGGTTGACAATGAAGACAGTTCTTTGTTCCGTCAATACCCCTCTCCTTTAAGACCCTGTATTAACGCCAGTACGTTACGGCCAAGGACACCATGATTATACCCGCCTTCGAGGAGGCCGAAGCAACCTCCCCCCAAACGATCCGCAGCAGTCCGTACAGCTTCTCCAATAATCCTGTAGTCATGGGTTTTTAAAGTGCCACCCCAGTCCTTTTCGTGATTGTCGAAACCCGCTGAAATACCAATTATATCAGCACTGCAATTTGCCATTTCTTCTTTAACTTCCTCCAAATATTCCAATCGTTGGGACGCTTTTACATTGTGAACCGTGACATATTCTTTATCCTTAAAAATATTCACGGTCCCATCTCCAAAATGAAGGTCAATATCAAGCACGTAGGCTGTTTCTATCTCCTGCCTTTTTTTTAGCTGTTCCAGGGCTATGGCCATATTGTTGAAATAACAAAATCCCCAGGCCGAACCTGCGGATGCATGATGTCCGGGCGGACGAATCAATCCAAAGCAGGGCTCCTCAAGGGCGCTCTGAGCCGTTTGTACCGCTCCTCCAGCTGCCAGAGCGGAAATCTCATATAAACCTGACCGAATCACATCTGATATATGGGATTTAGTATGAACTGCCGCGATAACAGATTCCACGACAGGTTCGGCTGTTACAAGCTCCACCTCAGATCTGATCACTTCCACAATAGCTTCCATCCGGCCTGCAGCAGCAGCGGGGTCTGTGGTATAGACCTGGTAAAAATCTTCATGGAAGAACACCTTCATACCAGCCTCCTGTCCTTACATGGTATACCGGAAAAACGCCATTATAGGATTCTACTATTGGAAGGGAGTAATAACCTTACATGAAATGATGTATATATTCAAATCGATATATTATAAAATCTGTGAAGATGCCTTTAACTTTTATGGATATCCTCTGAATCCTCGCCCGGGTCCTGGAATCATTCAAGAAATTCAAAATAAATTTTTCGCCTGATGCAAATCTCTATCCTGTCCTATGGCGAGATTTTATAACTTCAAAAAAATAGCCGGGAGTCACCTCCTCCTTCCCCCCACAATTGCTGGATCCCCTTTGTATCCTAGAGATTTGAAATCCATCACACCATCCGGCCGATGACAATCCGTGCAGGATAAGGCATCTTTTTTCGGCGCCACTTCATGGTTCAGACGCCAGTACATTTTTGTTTTAACAAATTTGATTTTACCACTGAATTGCAGACCAACTTCTTCCATACCTTCTCTTGAGGCTCGATCCCAGTCATAATGATCCCAATACCCTTTATATAGTTTGGGAAGAATAAGATATTTGAAAACCACGTCGGCAGGTTGGATGCTTGTATGCACTTTGTAGGGCGTAATTCGAGCCTTTGCGTCTTTTATATTGCCCGTGGGAAAATTGATATAGGTAATCCCATTAAAATCAACAGGGCTTCCGGGTAGATAATGGGCATGTTTTCCCTTGCTCCAGGCATAGACCGGCTGTAAGTCCTTGTCCTTAATCAGCAGACCTTTTTTTTTCGAAAATGTTATAAAAATCCCCGGTTTTTTCTGGGGCGGGGCTGTTTCCTTTCCCGCCTTGGACCAATCCCAGAATGTCACGGTGGGTTTGGTCTTTGCGAACTTAGGGATATGACAGGTCTGACAGACAATGGCATCTCCGTGGTCATTCAGTTTTCTCAGAAGTGGATGATCATCAGCGTGGGGTCTTTCATCATGACAATCGAGACACGAGACCCTACCCTCACATACGCCGCAACTGCAACACATTCCACTAATTTTGTGGTTTTGAGTCTGATGGCATTCCTGACACGTAAATCCTAACGCTCCCATATGCACATCGTGACCTGGAGGCGGATCTTTCAGTGTGCTGTCAAGATCCCCGTGTTTGACCGCATCACCTCCGCCGCCTTTCCAGTGGCATGTCCCGCAATTCGCCCGGGTCGGCGATCCCACATGCTGGGCGATCCTGACCAGGTCCAGGCCTGGCTTTTCTTTTCCGCACTCCGTAGGGGCTTTGCTATATTCACCGGTAGTGTCGTGACATACAAGGCAGTCGATTCTGGACGGATCTGAAAAATCAAAGGACGTATCCTTCCACCCATATCCAATGTGGCAGCTGGTGCAACTGCACCAGTTGGAGGTGGCAGCTATTCAGAAATTGTTGATGAGATTTTTCTTTCCCAGGTCAATGGCATCTTCATGCCCTTCAATAAAAGGGGTAGGACCTTTCCACAGCCAATGTGCAGATTTCAGAATATCCTTTCCCTCCTTCTCATGACATTTCAGGCAATCCTTTGTAACGTCGGTGCCGTCCTTATAAGGGCCTTTCAGATATGAGCTGTGATCAGCTACCGCCTGGGCATGATTTTTAGCATAGTCGGCTGTAAATAGAACCAGTATCCCTGAAAAAAGAACTATTATTCTGGTGATTGTGCTTATCATTTTTTTTAACTCCCTTTCTTCTGAGTTTTTTTCCGGACAAATCAGAAAAATGATCTCTCTTCATCGTGCCGCCAGCTTATAGACCTGCCCATAATTTTCAATGGCTTTGCCATATCGATCTATTGCTGTTAGTATTAATGCCCGCTTGTGGAGATAGATATCCGGCAATGCCTCACTCGAATTTCACTGCAACATCGGTATCCTCAAGGGCCTTAATGTAAAATTCCATTCGGGTGTATATTCCGGCAGGGGTGTAATAAGCAGGAGCAAAATGATCAGGTAAGTCTAGAGAACGAGACAAGCCTTCCACTGCAGGTCCAGTCTGTACAGTCAATATATCTACGGTTTCTCTTGTCCATTCATAAAAACATTCGTCAAACTGAGTATTCTTTTTATCGCAATACCTAAATTTTCTATGAAGAAATCGAGGCGCCAGGTTCTAAATGAGTAATCCCTCTAACAGAGTATGATTACCATCAGTCAGGGTCCAACTCGATGGATCTGGTAAATAAGCTCAATGCGTTTTCAATGTGTTTCTTCTAAGCAGCTGCCAAACCGGATTACATTGTAAATCCTGCCTTTTGGAATTCTGGTTGGCACGCTATGTCTGACAAACTCTTCGCTCCCAACAACGGTGAGGGGAATTAGTATGTGCATAAAACTGACCTGCCATAATTTTAAGAATTGCCCCCAGTAATTCACCCTAGCGTCCCCCGTCCGGGAAAGCCATCTCGTCACACCGCCAGCAACCCTGTTGTCTCAGGTCTTTGTCGGGGTCGATACCCTTATCGCAAAGCCAGCCGTTTCCTGCTTTATCCTTGAAGTATTTCAACGGACGCGCAGGTTTGTGGATATCGGTGATCGCCTCTCCTCTTTCGTCTGAATAAGTTTCTGTATTCATGGCATCCTCCTTTTCCTCATAAGGTGGATAGTGAATATGTTACGTGATGCTGTTTTTCTAAATAAGCAGAATGCATGCCAAAAAAAGCAGGAACACCTCCCTGACGACTTATTTTATACATTTCAGCATGATAGGGAATTTTAGGGAAGGAGGCCCAAAACAGGCACACCAAGCGATAGGTGCAAAATCGCTGCTTGCTACGATACCTAAAGTTGCAATTCTGCTGCTCTATTTTTCTTTGCTGGACCGGACATCTTGGTCAGGTGGGGTGATATCAAGTTTTTTCATCTTGCGGAACAGTGTGGTCTTGTGGATATTCAATTCTTTCGCGGTAGCGAGCCTGTTCCACCTATTCTTTATCAAAACTGATGTGATGAATTGCTTTTCAACTTCAGTCAGGCTGGATGCTGTCTCTATTTTTCTTATTCTAGGCCTCAGCGATGCTGGTAAGTGCTTCACCCCGATCAAATTACCTGGACACAGAACACAGCAATGTTCGATGATGTTCTCCAGTTCCCGCACATTACCTGGATAATTATAGCCTAGTAGAATATCTAAGGCTTCAGGGGTAATACCACTGATATCTTTATTGTTAAGGGCTGAGAAGCGTGCAATAAAATGATCTATGAGCAATGGTACATCTTCCATCCTTTCACGAAGAGGCGGGATTTCCAGCCTTATTACATTTATTCTGTAATAAAGATCCTGGCGAAATGTTTCCCTTTCTACCATTGTTTCAAGGTCACGGTGTGTGGCAGCGACAATTCGAACATCGGCCTTGACGGAAAGAACACTGCCCAGGGGCTCGTAGCTTTTTTCCTGGAGTACACGTAGAAGCTTTACCTGTAAGAGAAGCGGGAGATCCCCGACCTCGTCAAGAAACAATGTCCCTCCTTCAGCCAGGGCAAAGCGACCCGGCTTGGCTTTGCTGGCACCGGTGAAGGCGCCTGCTTCGTAACCGAAAAGCTCCGACTCGATAAGGGTCTCCGGAAAGGCGCCGCAGTTGATAGGGACAAATTTTCCTTTACTGCGTCCGCTCAGGTTGTGAATGGCTCGTGCGAAGAGTTCTTTGCCTGTTCCACTTTCACCTGTTATCAACACGCTGCTTTCATTGAGGGCTATGGTGGGCAGGATGTCCATAATTTCTCTGGTTTTGTTGTTTTTAGTGATAATATCTTCAAAGGTATACGTTTTCTCTATTTGTTTGCGCAGCTCCTCAACTTGTCTCAGATCCCGGAACGTCTCGACGCCACCGATCAATTTGCCTTCTGCATTTATGAAAAGCGCGGTCGAAACGCTCACAGGTATCTGCTTTCCCACTCTATTAGTGAGATACACCGTTAAGTTTGTAACCGGCCTTTTAGTTTCTATGGTATATTGTATGGCGCAAGCTTCTTTACAGATATTTGATTTGAGAACCTCATAACAGCGTTGTCCCAAAGCCTCTGAGCGATGTATGCCTGTTATCTTCTCAGCAGCATGGTTGAAACAAGTAATGCGCCATTCACGGTCCACAGTAAAAACGCCCTCACTTATACTTTGAACTACCGCCTCAAAACGGTCGGGCGATGGCTTGGTCAAAAATTCACCGGAGCTAAAATGCTTTTTTTTATCTTCTTCCTTGCTCATGCCACAAACCACTGTTCACCACAACCAATAATCTAGAGCTGGCCGTGTTCGTTGTGCTGCTAAACATAGGGCGGAACTCGCGCCCTCCACTTTAGGGCCTAAAGAGATATGGATTCTATATCGTTTTTTTTCTCATCCATTTCCATCGCAAACTATCAATAAGACTTTTTGATTGTGCGTTTCTCCATCACGGCTGGTCATCAATGGTCTTACAATATCCCTTTGAATCCAATAGGTTGTACTGTATCTGCAGGTAAAAAATTATATGCAAGAAAAAGAGAGCTGTCAAGCAAGGCCCTTCATCCCTGCAGGAACTCAAGCGAGATAAGCAAAATGCCAAGAGGAAACGGCATAGATCCGAGAAGCAGGGACAGGGAACAGACAGAGTCATAGTAGAAGTGGCGGTGCACAAACCCGGAGAAAAGTCAGGCAACAAGGGCAACGAGGTGTCTTGCAGCCGGCCCGGGCGAATATCGCGTTTGTTCGAGCTGGGATGAAATAGCAATCTATTAACCAGGCAGTCCCTGTTACGAGCTAAAATGCCCTAAGTATGGAACGGCTATCACAGGAGAATAGTGTAGGCCAGGGACTAAAAAAATCCACTGGAGATACCAGAAATAAATCAGGATGAACAGGCGGCACGATCCTGGTACGATGCAGGAGGTTCCTAGGCCTGCAATCTTCAATGAAGCCCCGGACTTTTTCTTTCGAGTATCTCCGCATCAGCATCCGAAAATTTGGGAGTATACCCAGCGCGACGCAGGGAGCTGATTACTTGGTTCAGGTGGTCGAGGCCACGTGTCAGCAGCACAAATTCCACCTGTACAGAACGGATAGGCAGGTGAATAAATCTGCGGTGGTGTTCCACTTCCACGATATTAGCTTCGGCCTCGCTGATAAGTCTGGTCACTTCAGCGAGGGAACCGGGGACATCATTTAGATTCATTGTTATTCGAACCATCCGGCCTGAACGTACGAGCCCTCTTTGAATAATTGTTGAGAGTAAAACAAGATCAATATTTCCTCCGGAAACCACCACACCTACACTTTTGCCGGCAAAGAGGTCATTATTCCCTAATAATCCTGCCAGACCGGCCGCACCCGCACCCTCAGCCACGGTCTTTTCTATTTCCAGCAATAAAAGTACAGCCATCTCAATAGATTCTTCACCTACCAGCAGAATTTTGTCTACCAGATTCCTTATAATCTCCAGAGCTAATTTTCCCGGCTTTTTGACAGCAATTCCCTCGGCCATCGTGGATGTGCCACATTTTATAGGAGTGCCTGCGATTGCCTGGGACATTGACGGATACTCTTCGGTTTCCACTCCTATAACCCTGATAGACGGGTTAATATGCTTTGCAACAACCGCACAACCTGATATCAACCCCCCACCTCCCACAGGCACCAGGAGAAAATCCAGTTCCGGAAAAGATTCAAGCATTTCTATGGCAACTGTTCCCTGACCGGCAATTACTTTTTCATCATCATACGGATGGATCAGCTCAAGTCTTCTATCCTCAGCCAGTTTCCCGGCATACTCGCCGGTCTCAGCAAGATCCATTCCATGCAGATGTACTTCAGCACCAAATTTCTTTGTGTTTTCAACTTTGACGCTCGGCGTAAAACGTGGCATAACGATAACAGCGGGTATTCCGAGTTGCCTGGCATGGTAGGCGACCGCCTGGCCATGGTTCCCAGCTGACATGGCAATCACGCCCCTATCCTTCTCATCCGGTGTCAGGGACAAAAGTTTTACCAAGGCGCCCCGCTCTTTAAAAGAAGCGGTAAACTGCAAATTTTCCAGCTTCAGAAAGACTTCGGCTCCAGTAATATCAGAAATCGTACGGGAATGCAGGCAGGGAGTCCTTTCAACCCTGCCGAATATGGCTTCATAGGCCTCAAATACATTCTGCGCAGTTACAGTCATATCTCCTTCGCCTCCCATAACACCTGTAAATCATGAAATATAAACCCAATAACACACAGAAAAAACCAGCTAAACTTCTGGCAAAAAGAGTCAAAACAACAATTTTCGCATACCTGAATACGCAAAATAGCATGAAAAAAGCAAAAGAAAAACAGCGCAGAGGGATATCAGCCACCTATAAGTTCGATCGCTCAGAAAGGCTCTGCCTTTCCACACTGCCGCCGACACAGCTGAATACCAGAGCATATCAGCCGCAATATGTCCGGTAAAAAAAGTAAATACCCCTATTTTCCCGAACTCAAAACTGTGAAGGATATATCCCAGCCCGATCGAAATCCACCAGATGGTCCAGTATGGATTAGCTATACTTAACAGTGCCCCGGAAATCAGAAGATTACCCTTACCTGATTCACCACTATTAAATTCCAGACTCAACGAGGGCAACGCACGAAACATTCCAATGGCCATCCATACCAAGATAACTGAACCCGCGGTTGAACTAATGATAAAAACCCATTCCTGTCTCAAAAAGGGGCCAAGGCCGAGCAATAATGCAATAACCAGAACCAACTCAAGCAGGCCGTGACCTACTATGAGCAATGGTCCTGCCGCACGGCCGCGACGGGTCGTTTCACTCACTGTAACTGTTAGCAGAGGACCAGGCATCAATGCTCCGGAAAGAGCAATCAGAAAAGACGTAATAAAGATTGTTAACAGCACTAACATGTTTGCAAACACCTTCCTGCCCTTTACTTTGAGCAGGAAACGAGGTGACGGTCCAAAAACGACTTTATCGCAATCGGATATTCTGGCGTGAGGCTGGAACTGCTGTGATCTGAATCCTTCCCGACAAACAGTTCCGCCTTCCCTGCTGGAAAGCTGTCTCTTAACCTCCAGGCATGGTGAATTGGAAAATTCTCGTCTTTCTCCCCATGAATTATTAGCACCGGGATATCTATATACGGGGCAAGATTTACCGGGCTTACCTCATCCAACTTGAATCTGTAAAAAATATCCATCCACTGTATTACCATTGGAGCGAAGAAAAGGCCGAAAACCTTGTTGTAATTACTATAAAGGCTGAGGAGAGCTTCCTTTGTCCTGGCATAGCAGCTCTCCAGAAAAAGAAGTCTTATTCGTTGCTGGTTTTCTCTGGCGGCTATGACTGCACCCGCAGCACCCGCAGAATGACCATAGAGCAATACAGGCTCATCAATCCATTTCAAAACAGCATCTATATCTTCTGCAAACCTCAGGGCTCCCATGAATCGAAATGCACTTGATCCACCATGGTCCCTGACACTTGGGATTACGGTAGTAAACCCCATTTTACCAAAAATCCTGGCCCTTGGTATCATTCTGTCGCGATTCCTGCTCCAGCCATGGATCAACACCACTATTCCCCTAGAGGGGACATCAGGTTCGATCCTCCAGACTTCCAGAGAACCACCTTGGACAGTAGGGATTCGAGTGTCAATGACTCGGCCCCAATCAGGAGGTTCTTTGACAGGCTCACGTGGAATCCGGTGCACAATATATGCAAAGCATAGAGTCACTAACAGATATGCAATAATGCCTCCTATAATCAGATTTAATATCGGCATTTTACCTCCAACATCATTAAGCTGTTCTCATACCAGTCTGTACTCACCTGAAATGTTGGGCCGGAAAATTACCTGTTAGGCCTAAACTTTAGGGACGGTCCGGGTATATAACCGAAGCACAGCCCATTGTCAATTTGGACAATCCATGGATAACTGAAGCAAAAAAACAAGAGCTAACCCCTCAATGAAGGCAAGCAGGAAAATTTAGGCTATTTAATTTTATTCTTGAAATGTGCCTTCCATTAGGTTATATTTAGATAGATAAGATTTTGAAACTATTACATGCCAAAACCTCAAAAAAATAACCCAATCCCTGTTTGACGAATGGAACAAGTTCTACTTCTTAATATTACATACGAGCCTCTAAAGGTTATAAATTGGCGAAAGGCTGTCACACTGCTTTTTATGGGCAAGGTTGAAGTCCTTGAGGAATACAGCAGGGAAATTCACTCGGTGAGCTTTGCAGTAAAGCTTCCCTCTGTGGTGAGGCTCCTCAGAATGGTAAAAAAGCCCAAAACTCCTGTAAAATTTTCAAGACAGAACATCTATGCAAGGGATAAATACCGATGTCAATATTGCGGTGCAAAACTTCCTCCTGAAGGTCTTACATATGACCACGTAATCCCCAAATATCGCGGGGGTAAAACCAGGTGGGACAACATTGTTACCTGTTGTATCAAATGTAACAGGAAGAAAGGAAGTCATACCCCTGCTGAGGCGGGCATGAAACTTATCAACAAGCCTTCACAACCGAAATGGATACCGGCACTCCGTGTAACCATCGGTATCAGGGAAGTCCCCTCCTCCTGGCGTGACTATCTTTACTGGAATGTTGAGCTTCTGGAGTAGTTCTGCGTCACTCCCTAATCGCCTCTTTAATCCTGTCCGCTGTTTTTTTCACCTCCTCCATGTTTCCCTCTTTAAATTCCCATGTGGTTACAGGTAATTCCGGTGTTCCTTCCACACGAGGCATAAGATGGAGGTGATAGTGCATGACTACCTGGTTGGCCCCCTTACCGTTTAACTGCAGGCAAGCAACGCCTGTAGGGTTCAGTGCTTCCTTTATCGCCCTTATTACTTTCCTGGACGCCAGGTGCACAGCGGAGAGATAGTCGTCCGGAATCTCCCATAAATTTTCCGCGTGAACCTTGGGAACCAGAAGTGTATGACCCTCAGCAATAGGGTTTATGTCTTCAAACGCCAAAACCTTTTCATCTTCGTACACTTTAAAGCTGGGAATTTCACCTTTAATGATCTTACAAAAAATGCATTCCTCCATAATCCTCCTCCTTTAGCCCCATAAAGAATTTCACACGCAGTACTTGTCAATGATGTCCCCCGGGGCAAGCCGTTTTTTTCGCTGCCAGGGGCATCAATGCTTCTCACATTCATAACCCGCATCACATCAAAGGTCGAATCGCTGAATGGCAAGGGTATACGCATAATGTAATAAAATCAATCGAGACACCCGGGAGTGATAAAATATCCCGGTCTCCTTCCTTCCCGCAGGTGTTCCCGGATAATTAAAAACTCCTTTAGAGGGTTCACCTCCCCTTTCTCCCTGCTAAAGGACGCAATCAGTTCACAGGGTTTGAAGGCTTTCTTACCACAATAATTCACTTTCTTATTTATCAAAGGTTATGATTGCATTCATTACCAGCTTTTCATTGAAATCTATTTTTGTCAAAATTGATTTTATTCTCAAGAAGACACAACCATGTTATTTGACAATTTTTCTGGAAAAAAGGTCTTCAACTAGATTAGTAAGTGCCGTCAGATCCGGGTCGTCTGTACATATAAGCAGATGCCTCAAGGTCTGCAGTGCAGTTGGAATATATTCCTCGAAATATGATTTTCCTTTTACCCTCGCCAGGTGAGAAAAAGCCCCCAAAATTTGAAGATTCCTCTGCAAAGCCAGATATGGAAAATAATGCTCAAAATCTTCTGCCCACTCGTAATTATGTTCCTTCAATATTTCCAGATAATCTTTATAGATCTGGTGCCTCTCATTAAAAACAAGGTCTGTATATGGATCAATAATCAATGAAGCAAGATCATAGCCGGGCGGCCCTAGCCTACCTCCCTGCCAGTCTATTATTCCTATGCTACCATCTTTGATCATTAGATTTCGAGATTGGAAATCCCTGTGCATAAAAAGCTGGAGGTCCGTCTCTGAACCTAAATCTGCAAGGTGTTCAAAGGGGCCTTCGAGTTCAGGCCACTCCTCCTTAAGACCTAGATAGCGGAATAGAAAGGCCTCTCGAAAATAATCAGCCTCGTATTTACGCATGACAACGCGGTCATATGTCTCGGTCTGACAGCACCAGGCAGGATCAAAACCGGAGACTCCCTGGATCTGTAGCCTAAAAAGCTCATCCAAAACCTTCTTATATATAGACCGGTAGTCCCGGGAACCAGCGACCAGGCTCTGCAGGCTTGTTTCGCCCATGTCCTCGATTATAAACCACCCTCTTTCCAGCTCATGTCGGTAAATTACCGGGACTGGAATCCCTTTTTTTTTAAGATGCCTTCCTATCATTAGATAAGCAAAGTTTTCCTCCCGAGCACCAGGAACCTTCGGGTTGTTGGTCATTACAATATAGGTGGGGTCCTCATGAGCAAGGACAACACGCCAAAAACACCTCAGAGACCCATCCCCCTTGAGAGGCAGAAAAACCGCAGGTTCAGGATCAAGACCCATATCTTGCACAAATCGCAATATAAATTTTTTAAAGTCAGACGAAATAACAGTCATAGGACAATGAAAAACCTCCCTTCAATTTCCTGAGAAGAAGCAATTTGACATTTTTAAGAAATTTATAACAATTTTTAAGGCCCTTTGGGAGTTATTTGTGAATATGAAAATCCTTAATTGAGTCCTTGACCAAAACCGACATTTATTTCTGCAAACATGTTACAACGGCTCAATAGTATTGTGTGATATGTAAAAGTTAAGATCTTACCATACAGTTTTAGGTGATAGTAGGTGGCAGTATAAACCTTGGCATTGGGCTGGGTCTTCCAGTGTCATTTAGCAAGTCAGTTCAAAACTTTGGAGAGGGTTTAACCGATTCTTTTAAACGGATATTCTAAGTAGTTTTTCAAGGAGTTCAGTTGAATTTTCGTGAGATTATGTTCTAGGCGGGCTCGATTTCGTGGGTACTTGCCTGTATAGCTCTTAGTGCCATCGGGCTGACGATTAGCAGTTGGTTCGGTATGAATCGATCGCTTTTATCTAATCTAAAACCGCTCGATATAAAAATCGCAAAAGCTTCTGCGGTTCTCTTTTTTACTGGCCTTGTTTTTTTTGGGGATTTTGGCTAAAGCAAAAAGGATTATAAAAGTATGGGGGCAAGCGATTTGAGTGACAATGGTAATCTGTCAGCTCTATCTATTGCAATTGGATCTGGTAGATATGGAGGAATTGAGCCCACATTAAGGACAAAACTTGAAATTGGATATATTATAATGACTATAGAAAAATTCGTGACAGGAATGCAAAGGCAAACTTAGACTCCGTTGAGGGTCTGACCAGCAACCTTTTATCAGAATAACTCAGGAGAATATCATGGACGATATTCAGGAATCGGTAAATTCAAGGGCCGGTGTATATGCCCCCTTTCGGTTCAATCGCATGGAATTGGCGGGTTCTCTTGGAGATCTGGGCACCATATTGCCTTTAGCCATTGGAATGATCTTGATCAACGGCCTCAATCCCTTGGGCGTTTTCATGGCCGTCGGGCTGTACTACATATTTTCAGGGCTTTATTTCAGGGTAACCAGTCCGGTGGAACCCATGAAGGTCATTGCTGCCTATGCCATCGCCACAGGAATAACGACGAGTCAGATTCAAGCCTCCAGCCTGTGGCTCTTTCTGTTCTTGCTGGTCATAGGGGGAACCGGCCTTATCACTCTGATCGGCCGGCACATTCCTACGCCCGCCATCCGCGGAGTCCAGCTGTCAACCGGGGTCCTGCTGGTTTCACAGGGCGTACAGCTGATCCTGGGCACCTCGAGATTTCAGGCCTTGCGCGATGCGGCGGAGCCCTATTTGAGTGTCCAGAGCCTGGGCCCCGTTCCTATCGGATGGTTGATAGGCACAATCCTGGGCGTGTTCACACTTTTTCTGCTGGAGAATAGACGCCTTCCGGCAGCCATTGTGGTGGTTGGAGTGGGCATCCTAACCGGGATCCTTATCGGAACGCGAGAAGGACTGCAGCTAATAAATTTAGGGTTTTACCTTCCCGCGTGGTTTCCTTACGGTCTACCATCCATCGGAGATTTCACCTTTGCACTGCTTGTGCTGGTGCTGCCGCAGGTTCCCATGACGCTTGGCAATGCCGTTATGGCAAATGCTGATCTGTCGATTCAGTATTTTCCGCAGGCAGGGCGCCGTGTAACCTATCGGGCGCTTTGCATCAGCATGGCGATGGCTAACCTGTTGAGTTTCTTTCTGGGGGGCATGCCCATGTGCCACGGAGCCGGAGGGTTGGCTTCCCGCTATCGATTCGGCGCGCGCACCGGAGGCTCCAACCTGATGATCGGGGCCATTTTTATTTTCCTGGCGCTTTTACTTGGCGAACATCTCATGGGTGTCATTTACCTTTTACCCATGTCGGCGCTTGGGGTTCTCTTGATATTCGCGGGGGCGCAGTTGAGCCTCACTCTTTTGGACATGGATACCCGAAAAGAAATGTTCGTGCCAATCCTCATCGTGGGGATCACGCTTGCAGCGAACCTGGCTGCCGGATTCCTTATAGGCATTGCTGCGGCCTATGCGCTCAAATCGGAAAAGCTCCACGTGTGAAAAGAGAAAAACAGTTGCTCCGGACTGGTATTTACGGGCGTTATTCGACGGGGGCGTAGCAGTTGGAATGTAACCCGGTGCCGGATGCCAGAAGTTCGTCCCTGCAAAGGCAATCAAATAGATGATGTTAACGATTATCATCGTCACGGCAGTGAATTACACAGCCGGTGCTTTTTGAAATTCCTCTCTCACTACCCCTTCATTTCCTGAAGATCGCCTTGCATAATCTCCCGATCTATTTTTTGCATATTGGATTATCCCCTATTGACAAGTATTGATAAGCATTCTAAAAACCAAATTAGCATAAACTTAATTGGATGGAAGCATGATATCTCTAGCAAAGTCATTCAAAGCTCTCGCAGACAAAAATCGCATGAAGATCCTGCTTATGCTACTCAACAGAGACCTGTGCGTCGGTGCCTTAGCAACTAACCTGGGCATCTCAGAACCGGCGGTATCCCAGCATTTAAGAATATTACGCGAGGCTGGATTGGTCAGGGGGGAAAAACGTGGCTACTGGACCCACTACGCTGTAGAGAGGCAAGCTATCGTTCAGATTGCAGAAGAACTAATTACGCTGGCTCAAACTAAAAAGACATTTAATACTGTTCATTTACAGACCTAAAACGTTACTCAAAAAAGCCAACGAACGATGAGCTGTTTCCTGTGAAATTCGATACTACTAGCCAGAAATTTTGAAAGACAACACTCAGGGCTTCGCGCCGAAAGATCTCAATCATGAACGAGGCCATCGTAGTTGAAAATCTTTCCAAGAGTTTTGATCAGGTCGCGGCCGTATCCGGAGTTTCATTCAGCGTCTCGCAAGGGGACCTGTTCGGCTTTCTCGGACCCAACGGCGCAGGTAAGACGACCACTATCAACATGCTCACCGGCCTGGCCCGCCCGGATTCAGGATTGATTCGCATCGGGGGTATCGACTGTACGGACAGACCGAGGGGGGCTCAACACCTCGTCGGCGTAGTCCCGGACGAGAGTAATCTCTATCCCGAGCTCACCGGCTTCGGAAATCTCTCTTTCTGTGCATCCCTTTACGGGATGGCGAAAGCCGAGAGACAGGACAGGGCCCGGGAACTCCTGGATGCGTTCGATTTGACCGAATCGGCGAATCGCAAGTTCAGCGATTACTCCAAGGGAATGAAGCGCAAGCTCACCATTGCCGCCGGCATCATTCACAAGCCCCGGATCCTGTTTCTGGACGAGCCTACCACGGGTATTGATGTGGCCAGCGCCCGGCAGCTGCGTCAGCTCGTTGCCGACCTGAACCGGTCCGGGACTACCGTATTCTTGACCACCCATTACATCGAGGAAGCTGAGAGGCTTTGCAACCGCATCGCGTTTATCGTATCAGGCAGGGTTGTGCGAATCGATGAGGTGGAGCATCTGGTCCAGCCGATCAGAGAGAAACACGTCGTCCAGATCGCCTGCGGAAACATTCATTCAGGTATTCAAGACAACCTCACTGAAACATTTCCAGACCTGGCCTTTACGAGCGCTGGAAACGGCATCATCCGGGTGGAAGCCGGCCATCCTATCCATGTAGGGCCAGTGATCCGCTTTCTGGAGGAACACGGGGCCGAGGTCTACGAAGCAAGAAGGGTACGGCCGTCCCTCGAGGATATTTTCGTAAAAATAACGGGCATAGAGGCAGATGCAATGCGCAAGGAGAAGGAAAAGAAGGGAGGCGGCCAATGAGAATCTGGATCGCCTACTGGAGTATTTTAAAAAAAGACATGCTAACCTATTATTTAAAGCCTCCCAACGTGAGCTGGGGTTTGATTTTTCCTCTGGCGTGGACAGGTATGTTTTTCATCAAATCCGGTAGCGAACTTGAAAGCATAGCAACGGTCCTTCCGGGGGTGGTGGCTTTGTCCATTCTATTCGGAACCACATCACTCCTTGCAGTAACCGTCACCTTTGAAAAGAAGAACCGCTCGTTTGAACGTCTGTTACTCGCCCCCATTCCCTTTGAGCTGCTGATGCTGGCAAAGACGAGTGGAGCCATTTTCTTTGGAATTGTAAATGCTTTTGTGCCAATCGTCGTTGCTGCGTTTTTTATCTCTTTATCTCAAGTGCAGTGGAGTTTGTTCATACCAACAATCTTTTTGCTCTCAATCGTATCCACATTCTTGGGGCTTTTTATTGCAGTCGCCGTCAGCGAAGTGTTTGAAGCCCAAACCTTCTCTAATTTTTTTCGTTTTCCAATGATCTTTCTTTGTGGATTGTTTTTTCCTATCGAAAATCTTCCCGTATTTCTAAAGCCTATCTCCTTTGTCCTTCCATTGACCTATGGGGTAGATGTTCTTCACGGAGCTGTCCACGGGCGTCACAGCCTTCCCTTTTCTATCGACCTAAGTTTGCTAGCGGCATTTTGTATTGTTCTGTTCGCCGCAAGCCTCTGGAATATAAAACGCCGATGGATTCAATGACCCATGACATTACCAGAGGAAACCTTGAAAATCCCCGGATTCCATAACTACCCCTAAAATACCTAAAATCAGCCCAGCATCTCAGCCTTCTCATTCCCGCCTGGGAACCTCTCAAGAGGGCTTCTTCTTGACCCGGAATTCCACCCCTTCCATCCCGTCTTCACGCTCAGCCAAAAAACGAGTCAGTTCAATCGACATGTCTTGGTCGACCGCATTGTATTTCTTTGGACGGTTGAGTGATAATATACCAACACCCGGTGAATGTAATTCGTACTGGATCGTTTTGTAGGCCATATGAAAAACCTCCTTTTTCTTCGAATGGATTTTTTAAAAACAGGCCAGCCTGGCGTTTCTAGGAACAGGGCATCGCTGCCGAGGTTGACTGTTTTTGCGATAGCGCTTTTAACATAGCTTGTCCTTTAAAAATATCATAAAAAAATCACTGGAGATAAAAAAGTAAATCCGGGAGCTACCCTTTTTTATTAGGAACCGTACTTGGGGAGGTTAGTGAAATTGACTGCATCCGAATCAAATAACAGAAGAATCAGACCATATTTATTATTTGAATACCTCCATTTAGAATCATTTCAAATATAGCGACTATAAATAAATGAGCATTCTTACCATTCAATATCTTAGGGTAGCGCTAATGATTACTTGGGGTATAGTCGGTAGGTTAAAGCTGGTTACTATTCAAAAATAGGATAATAATCCATTACTTTCGAGACATTCAGACATACTTACCATATCCATGCTTCCCTGAAAGGTAGAAAATCTGAAGAATAACAGGCCATGGTTAAGAATGTGATCCACTGTTTTTCCGCCAGGAACCGGCCAGGAGAGACCTTTCTAATGGCTTACATGTCCTCTTGCTTAATTGCATCGGGATAATACAAAGATTCCCCATATTTTTCGACGCCGAAGTCGGCAATCATTTTCTGACCTTTTTCGCTGATCGCAAAATCAAAAAACTTTTCAGCAAGGTCCTGGTTATATTTGAGGTTCGGGTGCTTTTCCGGATTTACCAGACACATTTCATATCCATTAGGCGGCCCTTTTACAAGGAGCTGAGAATTTTTGCACTTTGACTTGTGTATCGCCCAGGTGCTTGAATCCAGCATGTGATATTGGCCGTTTTGATCTGAAAGCAGCATGGATTGCAGCATAAAGGCCTTGCTTACCTCGTACCACCCTTCGTCCGCCGGGTTGATCCTCAGGTCCTCCCATATTTTCAATTCCAGAATATGCATACCACCGCCGTCGCCCCTTGATAGATATCCCGCTTTGGCATCCCGGATTCTTTGATGCGCCTCTCGGAGGTCGGTCAGTCCGGCTATTTTGGCGGGGTCATCTGCAGAGCCGATAATAATCGTGTAATTGTGCATCAAATCAGTCCTCTTGGCTGCGTGTCCCTCTTTCACAAATTCTGCAGTCGCTTTGCGGTTATGGCCCATTGTGATGTGGGTAAGCCCGTTTCGCCCCAGATCCAGTCCCGGCCCCGTTGGGGTTTTAATATATCTCAATGTGCATCCATGCTTTTTTTCAAAGGCTTTTCCAAGGGCGTTGACGAGGCCCAATTCGAACGGGCTGCCCGTGGCGATAACGATCTGTCTGAACTGGGACCCTGCGATTGCCGTTTTGTAAGATACCGAAATTAAGGCCAAAAAAACCAATACGGCCGCAATGCATGATTCCAGTGGCGTAATGCCTATTCTTCTAACATGATGTCTAATTTTTTCTTGTGAATTCACTTCAAGATCTCCTCTCTTGAGTCGAATACTGGCGCGACCCTTTATATGGTAGAGCCCTCCTCTCTTATGTCAAGCAAGATATATGCCGTGTTACTCTAAGCGGGGAGGTCCGTCAAGAAAAGATTTTTGTCTGCCGAATTACGGAGGGAGTATTCAGGGAAATATGAGGAAAATGAAAACCGCAATTCCTTTATTAGAGATAGATATGGGTGATTAGACCTACTATGGCATCCCGATAGCTCTCGGTTTTACCCGGTACTCGTCTGAGAACTCCGGAATGAATAATACTAAGTGATAAGTTGGTTAGGGATGTCGCTGTTATTTAATGGTAGAAAATATGAATCATACGGAAGGCATACCTGAAAACCAACAAAGTCAAGACTGCCCAAATTAATCTTCACTTTTCATCAGGCCATGATTTTGAGAATTCCTGCATGATTCGTGAGGATTAATTGACCGAAATCAATTTTCCTAATAATATTGATAGACAAAATATTTCTGACGTCGATTTTTCCACTTTCGAATAATAATGCTTATTGAACTAATTTTCGAAATCCTTGTGTTAGTCTAAAATTTTGACAGGAGACCAGAAACAATAGTTACAAATAAAAATCATTGATATTTGAATCAAAACAACGGAGAAACAATCATGATCACTACTGAAAAAGAAGCAAGAGAATTTTTGCGGGGTTGTTTCGAATCTTATAACACTCGGGATTGGAATCGATTCTTTAATGAATATGCATGGGATGACTGTTTGTTTTTTAACGGAGATGGTTTGCATACGGGAAAAGAAACAATGATCCGGTTCTGGGAAAACTATTATAAAACTAAACGCGAAACACTACAGGAACCCATTAACGTTTTTGTGAAGGAAAATGAGATTGCAATCGAATATCGCACTTTGTTTCATTTTTTCGAAGATGAGTTTTTCTCGGGGATCCAATTTAAGAAAGATGACGAGATCCTATTGAAATGCGCTGATTTTTATAAGATCAGAGATGGGAAAATATGTGAATTTATAGTGTACCGCTTTACGCCATGGTGGGTAAAAAAATGGGAAGGCAATCGGGAAGAATTCGAAAAAATCGTGAATCATGCATGAAGCAGAGGAGGACATGATCAACAAGAATGACATAATTAAGTTTTTTGAGCTGTATAGCAAGGGGGCATTTGAAGAGGCCATCAGTTCATATTTTAACCAAGATGCCCGTCTGTGGAACACCAGAATCTCTCTCTGTGGAAGACAGAAAATTATTGATTGGCTATACGCCAGTCATCAGGGCTACATGGAGAGGTTGATGCCCGTCAGTTTTATTATCGAACCCGAGGCGGCAACAGTTGAACTGAAACAGGAATTTCATGCGACTGAAGATCTATCTCATTTTTTTATCAGGCCGATGAAAAAAGGTGAAATTTTCAAGACACGAGGGACTTTGATGTTTCTTGATATCAAAAAAGGAAAAATCATTTCATCAAAAGAATACCGGTTACTTTACAGGTGTGATCCAAAATTGTTTATGACAAAAGAATAGAAAGTCCGGGTGTATTTAATTGAAAACTGAAAATTTCGAGGTGTCATTGTGAATAAGATAGAAACAAAAAAAGCGATTGAAGAATACTTGCGAGACTATGACAGCGGTGATTTTCACAAGGCTCTTACCAATCATTATACAGAAGACGCCATCTTTGAAAATACAAGAGTAAAAATAAGCGGGAGAAAGAATATTATTGAGTGGTTCAACCGCAGTCATGCCTTGGGATACAAGGAAAATCTGACTCCAAAAAGAATTATGATCGGTGAGGATCTTGTTGCCATCGAATTGAAACAGGAATTCACTGCGTATCAAGAAGTGACAAATCATTACGTATCTCCTTTAAAAAAAGGTGAGACAATAAAAACCAGTGGTGTTGCTGCCATCTATAAGCTAAGAGGAGGAAGGATCTGCTCAGTGCGCGTATACTGTACTATGAATGAATACAATCCGGAGATTTTTAAAGACTCTCAAGAAGCTTAAGATTAATCTGTCTTGCCATCCCCTCACCGTAAAGAAACGACTTCCTTCTTTCAGATTGAGTTAAACCAAATATTCAGGCTAAAAGTATATCTGTTTTTTTAGTCCACTTGCAGCCAAGTAAAAAACCCTTCTTTGTTTCATCAATCTCTTGTATTTGCCAGGGTAATATACATCCTTTTCCCGAAGATACCGGTGCTTAAGAGGATCTGACATAATTTGAAGACGAAGACAGAGCTTAACTTTGAGGCACTTTTTTATGATTTGGAAAGAAACCTTCTTCTGTGCTACCTGAGCCCCTCGGGGCTTTCCAGAAGAAGGGCAGTAACCTCCAGACAAATTTTAGAGGCTTAAGTTCTTTTGAAACATGTGAAGTATAGTGTTGGGTATTATAAAATAAAGGGTCTTGACTAGAACAGGGGGTTTTCCCTGAACATTTTTAGTAACATTTT
>CAZVGY010000001.1:0-181633 GCA_964627015.1 uncultured Desulfobacteraceae bacterium | reverse complement strand
CAGGTTCCGAGTCTCACGGACTGGTTTTTTCATGCAACTTACCCTCGGGGGATTTTTTTCCCCTTCAGCATTCTCCCGCAAGCGGGAGCTGCGGTTTTCACCCGAGGTCTAAGTTGCGAAAAAACAACGTCCTTCCGCCAGTCACCTTCGAAAAGACCTTATCCCTGCGAGGAAGGGGATGGTGAACCTGAGGGGTATGTATATTGAAAGATGCGGACTTGCGAGGGAACCGCAAGCTCTCCGCTGATGAGAGACAGGGCGGTTCAGAGGATTCAAGGGTGATGATACAGGGAGACTGTTCAGGGCTCTCTGTTAAAGCCGACCAGGTACGGTGGCAAAGAGGCCGGCGTAATAAAAGTGTGTGGCGAGCGGCGGAATAGCAGGGAGCAGGCCTTAGAAAAGGAGTGATAAATTTAGCAATAACGCCGTCCGCTCGCCTTGATGGCACCGGGTTTCATTCTTCTACATGGGACCTTCGGCTTTATAAAGAGAGGCCTGAGCAGGCGCCACGGGTTGTTATAATATATGCTTCGAGCCTGCGATTCCCTCTTCAGTCCGCCTCTACTTTAGCAGAGGAGGCGGCCCTGGCTTCAGGGTGCCGGCGTGACCCTGCGGTATCTCCCATTATGCCTGTGAAAGGCACCCTGCGCTGCGGACCGCGGCAAGCGTCTGAGCAGTATATTCGAAAGATGCGGACTTGCGAGGGAACCGCAAGCTCTCCGCTGATGGCTACGGGGTGGACTTAAGATGTCCTTGAATTTCACTGCTGCCACAAGAAGGAGCTGCGGTTTTCCCCCAAGCATAAGTTGCGAAAAAACAGCGTCCTTCCGCCAGTCACCTTCGAAAACACCTTATCCCTGTCCTGCAGGGTGATGTAGAAGGGAAGACAATCGGAGTTTCGGAGGGAACCGCAAACTCTCCGCTGATGAGAGGAGGGTATTTTAAAAGGACCTCGAACCTTTGAATATTTGAATCCTTAGTAGACTGTAGTAAAGATAGGAAGGTTGGCTCGATGAAAAAAGACAACCAGAAGCGAGTTGAGCGCAAGTCTTTTTCCAGCTATCTGCTCCTGTGGTTGAAAGGCTTTTGCATGGGAGCTTCAGATGTGGTGCCAGGAGTTTCTGGCGGGACCATGGCCTTTATCCTGGGTATTTATCAGGAGCTGATAGATGCGATAAGGTCATTTGATATTAAAGCTCTTCATCTTCTGGTGACTCTTAAGATCAGACCATTTCTGGGCTACGTGGCGTGGCCGTTTTTACTGGCCCTGGGAATCGGTATACTGTCTGCGGTGTTCAGCATGGCACGCATTCTTGGGTGGCTGCTTGAGAACAAGCCGGTCCTTGTGTGGTCTTTTTTTCTGGGACTGATTTTTGCTTCAGCTCTAAGTGTCAGCAGTCGCGTGGGAAAGTGGAGACCCTCAAACTGGTTATCTTTATGTGGAGGGACATTGGGGGCGTATTTCCTGGTTGGTCTGGTTCCTGTTTCTACTCCGGACTCCCCATGGTTTCTATTTGTCTGTGGGGCAGTCGCGATTTGTGCAATGATCCTCCCCGGAATATCCGGTTCCTTTATTCTGGTTCTTCTGGGAAAATACAAGTTTGTACTCGATGCGGTTAACAACAGGGATATTTATGTACTTCTTGTATTTGCAACTGGCGCTTTTGTGGGAATTGTCTCATTCGCGCGCCTTCTGGGTTGGCTGTTAAGAAAGCACCATGATCTTATAATCGCTGGACTGACCGGCCTGATGTTGGGCTCGGTAAGAAAGGTATGGCCCTGGAAGAAAACTGTGGAAAGCATGGCAGACATGCATGGCAGGGTTGTCCCGCTTATACAGGTAAATGTTCTGCCTGACCGGTTAAGCAGTGAAGTTATCGCGGCTTTAGCGCTGATGGCCGCAGGCTTTCTGACAGTTATTGTTCTGGACAGGATAAGCAAAGCGAAAAATTGATTTGACATTAAAGCATGATAACTTAATTTCTTATATTAATGGTAGGGTTAGCTATTACCATGCCTGTATGTCACCAAGCCCCAGGAGCTGGAAAACTACCATGAAATATGTCCCTTCGTCGGCTCTTTCTGCTACGAGCCTTACTCCCCAGCACTGGCTAGTGTATCCCAGCCATAGGTTGTTCGTTATGTCTTCATCAAGGTAAAGGTCTTTTTTAACTGCACCTCCAACTGAGAATCCAAGGGCGAGGTTCACTGTAGCAGAAAAATTAAGGCTCTTTTCAACTCCCCTTTCAAAAACATAATCGAACGAAAATGTATCTTTCCTTGCCCCGGCACGGTCGATGCACAGGTCAAAGGCGAGGTTGGAATATTCTATCTCATTATCATAATGATCCCAACCAGCTTCACCGCTTAAATCAATTCCTGAAAAGGGTGTAAAGGTCAGGGAGGCGGAAAGGGGCGTCAGGGGTCTTTTCTTTTTTAGTGGCTCCTCAATACGCCTTGCCTCGTCTATGTCATAGCCCTGGCTTAGTATGAATGTTCCCCACTGGCTGTATGTAACCCCGCCTTTATCGTCCTCGAGGCGAGCGTCCAGGAAGTTTTCTAGGGATAACGCGACCTGGTTCATATTCTTGTCAGTTCCTGCCAGATCATCTAAAGGATCGAACCAAGGGGTATAGTTATTCTGATCCTGCCGTGCCCTATATGTATAACTAAGAACCGGGGATATCTTATGCTTCAATCTCCTTACATTACGAAATTCAGTATTGTAAATGCGTTCCGCAGAGGCGGACAGTCTGGCGCCTGCTTCGTAGGCTCTTTTTGTTTGGTTATCTATGTTTGCATTAGGTTCATCAAACCACTGAATATTGTGATAATAACGAAGCGATGGTTCGAACTCAAGATACCCGCGTGCCAGCCATAACGGGAAATTGAGTTCTGGAGAGATAAAGACCCTGTGCCCCTTTTGTCCAATATCTCGCCAGACGTAATCATAGTCTGATTGGATATTAAAGAAGATCGGCTTTTTCTGTATCTGTGTCGGAAGCAGCATGAAGCTCAAACCACCCAGGGGCTGAGGAGTTCGGTCTTCAATAAGTTCTTCAGGCCTTTGACTGTAACTGGCAAGTGCCTGGAGACTGTAATTTTCAGAATCTCGGCTGAATCTGAGGGCTGACCTCCTTGTGGGCGAAGTTGTTTCTTCCAGGGAGCGCCCCGACTGTTCTAAAAAATCAGGCCTCGCATTAAGTCCGAAAAGCCCACCTTCAAATTCCTTTAAATAATCCTGATCACTGACAAAGTCGGTATCCAGACGGGCAGTTATCCCTAGCGGGAAATCCTTGTCAGCCCTGCTCCTGAGCCAATAGCGGGTATCATTGGTCCGTGGATAGGGACTGAGCTCTACTTCGTCAGGATCACTCAGGTTTTTGATTTCCTTTCTGTCGGATAAAACATCAAACAGAAACAGACCTTTTGAACTTTCATCTTCAAGGTACCGGAACTCCAGCCCTTGCATATACCCACGTTTACTCATGAAGCGCTGATAAAAGGTGGCGTCGGTTCTATCCGAGACGGCCCAGAAAAAAGGGATCTCAGCATCCAGTCCGTTGCGCGAGGAATAACCCATTCTGGGTGGCAAAAGACCAGTCTGCCTTTTGGTCTTGGCCGGAAAAATCATATAGGGAACATACAAGATTGGTACTCCGAGGACTTGAAAAGAAGCGCTTTTGACGGTTCCGTACCCTTCTACGGTTACCCTCACTTCAGAACCCTTAAATGACCAGGCCGGATTTTCGCCGTCACATGTGGTCAACAGGGTGCAGTCTTTTATCAGGTAGGTTTTTTCGGACAACTTTTTCAGGACACCGGCCTTTACATAATAATGATTGTCTCTGAGAAATAAAAAGCCGTTTGTTAGGCTGCCGGTTTGATTCTTTAGGTCAAATACTCCTTTTTCTCCCGTGATGATGTCTCCGTTTGACTCCAACCTGACACCTCCTGAGACATGGGCGGTACCTTTTTTTACATTATAAGAGGCTTTCTGTGCTTTAAGTGTCTGGGTACCTTTTGTTATGGCCACATCTCCTTCGGCGAGGTAGACCCCTTCTTTTTCATTGTATGTCAGAGTGTCGGCCGTGATGTGCCAGGGTTTCTCGTCGTTCCGGAGAAGCCGTTTTTTTGAAAAGTCTTCTTCTGCACGCAATTGGCTAGATAGCGGCAGAGAGGATAAAATCAGAGCAATCAATAGAAATGGGAGTATGAAAAGCTTCTTAACAGGAATGGCTGATCTCCTCTTCTGCCTGTCTCCTGGTTTCATAAGTCGTCCGGTCTGTATAGGTCTGGGTTAAGATGGGCGAGAGCCTCTCCAACGGTGAAGAGAGATCCGCTGACCAGGATAAGATCTTCCGGGCCTGCAATCTTTCTGGCCAGTTCCAGGGCACCCTTCAAGGTGGGCACAGTTTCTCCAGGTTTGTCCAATAAGCTTGCTTTGGCCATCAGGATTTCCGGTTCTGCTGCACGGGGATATATCGGCCGGGTATAAAATACATAATCAGAGGATGGTACAATTGCGCGCAGCAACGGGCCGATATCTTTGTCCTTCATGACCCCTACAACCAAAATGAGCTTTTGATAATTGAATTCCTTCCTCAGGCAATGGGCTAAAGCGCGCATAGCGGCCGGATTATGGGCACCGTCAAGTACAATTTTAGGGCCTTCCGACATAACCTGCATCCTTCCAGGCCAGGAGGCTTTTTTTAGGCCTTGTCGAATATGCGGGGAAGAAACTTCAAGTCCTTTCTGAATGAGGATTTCTATTATGGCCAGTGCAAGTGCAGCATTGCGTGCCTGGAACTGTCCTTTCAGACCGAGCTCAAGACGATTGAATTTTTGATTTATTCCATAATAGTGCAGACCGGCACCCGTACTTCGGTACCTCACATCTTTTCCGATCCTCCGTAATGGAACCTCTTTTTCCCTGCATATTGATTCAAAGAGGTTAATTACGCAAGCTTGGTCTGCTGCCGTTACCACATCCACGCCTTTTTTTATTATTCCAGCTTTCTCAGCCGCAATAGCCGTAAGACTTGATCCAAGGAAAGACTGATGTTCCATGGAAATATTGGTTATCCCGCACACAAGGGGGGTGATGATGTTGGTAGCGTCAAGTCGACCCCCCATGCCAACCTCCATTATGTCTATGTCAGTTTTTTCCCTGGAGAAATATATTAAGGCCATTGCGGTGGTCGCTTCAAAATAGGTGGGAGGCTCTTCGGGCGAGAATACGGCTCTCAGTTCTTCAATCAACCGGCCCGCTTTTTCGGGCTCTATTTCCAATCCATTTATCCTGAAACGCTCTGTAAACCTGACAAGGTGAGGGGATGAATAAAGCCCGACTTTAAGACCTGCTTCACTTAAAACTGATGCTATAAAGGCGGCCACTGAGCCTTTGCCATTGGTCCCTGCAATGTGTATGTATTTTCTTCCTATATGAGGGTTTCCAAAAGCTTCAAGTATATTAGAGGTTTTTGAGAGCCCGAATTTAATACCGAACTTCTGCAAACTAAAAAGGTATCTTATACTCTCTTGGTAAGAATTTTCTGATTTTTTCATAGAATAAAGTGACCCTCTGTAATTAGATTGGTCACAATGCCTTGGGGCTAAGAACCGCGGCTGGTAAAGGAAAATCAATAAAAGCCCAAGGCAATGAACTCGCGCTATATTGGCTAAACCTACCTGTCTTTGTCAATTCAAAAGTATTTAAAATTTCTAATGTTAGCACAGTAATTTGTGCAGGCATGCACAATCTGCTGTGCAATCCAGGCTTTTTACTGAACCCTACGGAAAGGTACTTTGCTGGACGCTAATCTGTGTTGGTAAAATTAGTATAAACTGATTCCATTGATTAGCAGGTCTGTTAGGCCTCCTGAACGACAATGGAACGCATATTGCTAGAGTCACACAGCGGCATATAATTTCGTGGCCCGTAAATTGCGTGGCACACTCACGAGGTATCGCTTATTTGAAACTCAATATTTCAGAAGTTGTGTCCGGTTTGTAAAACAGAGGAATGCATATATAAAATGAAAATCAATTGTCACTGCCATATTTTCAGCCTTGATTGTGTCCCTTTGGAGTATCGTGATCGCTTCCTACTTAATTCAAGTTCTCCAAAACATAGACTCGTTCACAGGCTGCTCAAAATAGTACTCCCAGAAGATACAAAAGTTAAAGAGCTTCTGGACCTCACCTCCATGACTATTTCGGAAATCGCCTGGAGGCTGATAAATGAAATGGATGAGGCCGGAATAGAGATGTGTACACCTCTTATGATGGATATGGAATATTGCGAGAAATTTGGAGGAGGCACTAAACGTTTTGAAGATCAGTTGACCGAAACGAAAGCTGTAGCAGAAGAAATAAACAGGCAATACAGACGAGTCAGGATGATCCCCTTTGTTGCGGCCGACCCAAACCGGAGAGATATGCTGAATATTGTAATGGAAGCATTGAATGGTGAGGTCTTCGGAGGGGTCAAGATTTATCCTGTTATGGGTTTCACACCAGATGATAAGAGGCTTTATCCCCTATATGACTTTTGTGATAAAAGCCGAATTCCCATAACAGCTCACTGTGAAAATGGGGGCATACCAGGGCTCAGCGAATATTACCATCTAGCTCACCCAAAATTCTGGGATCGGGTTTTAAGGGAATTTAAAACCCTGACACTCAATCTGGCCCATAATGACAGGACCGGTTCAAGCTGGCAGAAGGCAATTGCCGAGCTGATCCTATCATACCCCAATGTATATACGGATGTTTCTTATGACACAGAGATGCTGTTCATGCCGCGGAGATATTTCCGCAACATTAAAAGGATGCTGAACACGCCAAAGTTACGGGACCATCTGCTGTACGGTACTGATTGGTATATGGGGAGGTCTTTCTGGACTGAGAGCTCTTACCTGAAGTGGTTTGAAGAGTTTTCGGGCAAGATTCCCTGGTGCAGAGTGGAGTTCAGTAATGAGGATATAAACAGACTTACATACAAAAATCCTATGAGGTTTCTTGGACTGAAAGGTTAAGGTTTTTTAGGGAGAGTGACATGGAAAAAATTCTGGTAGTAGATGACGAGGTTGAAGTTTGTAATGTATTAAAGGAGTTCCTGAGCTTAAAGGGGTATGAAGTGCATACTGCCTTTGACGGTATCCATGCGATACAAGAAGTAAAAGAGTTCTGGCCGCAAACTGTATTTCTGGATGTTAAGATGCCTGGAATGGATGGAATAGAGGCTCTCAGAGAGATAAAAAAAATTCATCCAGAGGCGAGAGTTATAATGGTGACTGCAGTCGCAGACCAGGAAACCGCCGCAAAAGCCTTTGAGTTAGGGGCTTATGATTATATTGGCAAACCTTTGGGTCTTAACTATCTGGAGCGAGTTGCTCTGACAAAGAGGGACGATGGAAAGGATTACATGGAATAAAAGATGGGGTCTAAGAATTTGACAATTTAAAAGTCCAAGGGGGCGAGATAGAGATGCTCAAAAGTTACAAAGAGTTGAAAGTATGGAAGAAGTCCTACGACCTATGCCTGGAAATATATAGAATAACGTCAAAGTTTCCAAATAAAGAAATATATGGTCTAGCTTCACAGATTAGAAGAGCGGCTGTCTCTATACCTTCAAATATCGCAGAAGGATATGGAACCAGGACAACTACAGATTATGTCAGAATGCTTCACATATCTTATGGATTTGTTTTCGGATTGGAAACACAGATATTGTTAGCAGGAGATTTACTCCTGATCGCAGAAGATGAATTGAGTGAACTGAACAAAGAGCTAACAGAACTCGAAAGGATGTTGAAAGCCCTTATAAAGTCACTAGAAAAACACCTGCCCGCCTGATCCATTTGACCCCTCCCATTGATAAAAAGAGAGTCCTGAGCAGTCGTTAGGGTTGCTTGGAGGTATGCTTCGAGCCTGCGTTCCCCTCTTCAGTCCGCCTCTACTTTAGCAGAGGAGGCGGTCCTGACTTCAGGGTGCCGGAGTGAACAAAGTGGGGGTTCAGGGATAAGGCATTTTCTCAGGTTCCGAGTTTCACGGACTGGTTTTTTCATGCAACTTACCCTCGGGGGATTTCTTCCCCCTTCAGCATTCTCCCGCAAGCGGGAGCTGCGGTTTTCACCCGAAGCTAAGTTGCGAAAAAACAGCGTCCTTCCGCCAGTCACCTTCGAAAAGACCTTATCCCTGCGAGGAAGGGGATGGTGAACCTGAGGGGTATGTATATTGCAAGATGCGGACTTGCGAGGGAACCGCAACCTCTCCGCTGATGGCAACAGGGTAATTGAAAGGAGCCGAAGGGTGATAATATAGGAAGACTGTTCAGGGCTCTCTGTTACAAGCCGACCAGGTACGGTGGCAGGCAGGCTGGCATACTAGAGGGGTGAGGCGAGCGGCGGGATACCAGGGAGTAAGCCTTAATAAAGGAGTATGAACTAGTAGAAAGGCCTTTCCGCTCGCCTTTATGGCACTGGTTTAGAGTTTACTAAAGAGGACCTTCGGCTGTAAAAAGAGAGTTCTGAGCAGTCGTTAGGGTTGCTTGGAGGTATGCTTCGAGCCTGCGGTCCCCTCTTCAGTCCGCCTCTACTTTAGCAGAGGAGGCGGCCCTGGCTTCAGGGTGCCGGCGAACCCCTGTGGTATTCCCCATTATGCCCGTAAAAGGCACCCCACGCTGCGGACCGCGGCCAGCGCTTTAAGTAGAATATTCGAAAGATGCGGACTTTCAAGGGAACCGCAAACTCTCCGCTGATAGCAGTAGGTCGTCTCAAGAGGCCCTTGAACTCCGCATCCTCCTCTAGGCGGGAGCTGCGGTTATTAGATACAAGACGTGGATTTTAAAGAGACTGTTCAGGGCTCTCTGTTACAAGCCGACCAGGTACGGTGGCAAGCAGGCCGGCATAATAAAGGGGTGAGGCGAGCGGCGGGATACCAGGGAGTAAGCCTTAATAAAGGAGTATGAACTAGTAGAAAGGCCTTTCCGCTCGCCTTTATGGCACTGGTTTAGAGTTTACTAAAGAGGACCTTCGGCTGTAAAAAGAGAGTTCTGAGCAGTCGTTAGGGTTGCTTGGAGGTATGCTTCGAGCCTGCGGTCCCCTCTTCAGTCCGCCTCTACTTTAGCAGAGGAGGCGGTCCTGGCTTCAAGGGTGCCGGCGAACCCCTGTGGTATTCCCCATTATGCCCGTAAAAGGCACCCCACGCTGCGGACCGCGGCCAGCGCTTTAAGTAGAATATTCGGAAGATGCGGACTTTCAGAGGGAACCGCAACCTCTCCGCTGATGACAACAGGATGGGCTGAGGGCGTCCTCGGTCGATTGGTCCTCAATGGCCCTAACGCTCCTAACGCACAAAACCAAGCTAACCAACTTAACATTCATTAGAAATCACGATATGTCGTGGGAACCATTGGCGGCTGCTTTTGCATCCAGGCCTCTTGCCCCTATAAGAAAAAGAGTATATGATCGCTTAGTATTTGGTTAGAGGACAGAACTTTGCCTCTTTCCCTGAGAGTTTTATAACTTTTTGATAAGATAGTAAGCCGGTTTCCTTTTTCAGCAAATGACGGTTTTGCCATAAAGAGGGGGGTACAGGTAAATGATATTTAGGAATCTATGCAGGCTTGCTCTGTTTGTGATGGTGTGTTGTTTGTTGCTGGGATTTGTTGGCTATAAAAGCGCATTTTCATATGATTTCCAAGGCTGGGAACATGGCTCCTCAGGCTATATATACGCCATGATGGAAGCTGAGGAAAAGGAATTTCCCCTGATCCTTTACTTTCATATGGATACATGTGAGTGGAGCAAGAAGATGAACACGAAGTACCTTGAACCTTTCAAAACATGGGAATTTTTGAGCAACATACGCAAGGTGGAAATTAAGCCTGAAAGGGAAAAGGGGGAAGATGAATTGTCCAGCAAATACCAGGTTACTAATTTCCCTTGTTTCTTGGTGTTGATACCTTCTCTGGACGTCAGCCCGCAAAGGATACATCCCTTTATGGAAAAAGATGACATGACTGTTGAGGAGTTTTTAAAGGCTATTAAAGAAAAGATTGCATATCACTATAACAGCAAGGGACTTGAACTGTTTAAGAACAAGGAATACGAAGAGGCCTTGACATACTATGAAAAATGTCTTTTTTTTGATCCTGAAAACAGTTATGCATATTATGCCTCGGGACTTTCTTATCACTCCATGAGCTTCGCTAATAATGAGCCGGAACTTCTTAAAAAGGCCAAAAAGAATTATCTAAAGGCACTCAAAATAAATCCTGACCACCAGCAGACGAGGGATGAGTTAAAAAAGGTCATAAACGATATGGCAAAGCTGGGGGTCAGTTAGTCTTTTTGGCGTAGCCATAAAAATGGCTGGTTTGTTATCTATTTGTGGAATATTTGCCTGTGTTATATATTCAGAAAAATCAAAAATTTTTTATCGCAGGAAGCCAGACTTCGTGAATATGCTTCCAGAATATAGCCTGAGCCAGAACAAATCTGTTGTGTCTGGAACCAGCTCCTCTCATTTTTTTGTCCCAAGATTCCTGAAGCGCCCTCAATCTGTACTTTTCATCTTCAGATTCAGCGCTGTTAATCACCTCTTCTATCATTTTCTTTTTTTCCCGCTCAAAGGATAGCCTATCTTCAGTGAAAAGTTTATAAAGCCTTGCATGTTCTTTGAGTGCCTTATTTTCCCTTTCGCCCCTTTTTTCTTCCCATTTTGATTTTTTCATGAGCTATCCTTAACGATGTGCTTGTAGGCAATTGCCTTTGTTAAGGTTCCACCACAGGTCAGTTGAGAGTATAATACCTGCTATATCATTTTTGGCTCTTGATTCATGCGAATATGTCGATACCGTAGGTAACATTTTTTATTCTTTTATCTTTTATATAGTATGTCAAGAGTCATGTTAAGTGTTAGGGGGGAGAAGAAAAGGGTTCAAGGGGTCGGGGCTCCAAGGGGAGAAAAGAAGGCTTCCTGAGCAGTCGCCAAAGTTTGTTAGAGGGTCGGCTTCGAGCCTGCGGTCCCCTCTTCAGTCCGCCTCTACTTTAGCAGAGGAGGCGGTCCTGGCTTCAGGGTGCCGGGGCAACCCTGCGGTATCTCCCATTACGCCTGTGAAAGGCACCCTGCGCTGCGGACCGCAGCCAACGTTTTGAGTAGAATATTCGAAAGATTCGGACTTTCGAGGGAACCGCAACCTCTCCGCTGATGGCAACAGGGTAATTGAAAGGAGCCGAAGGGTGATAATATAGGAAGACTGTTCAGGGCTCTCTGTTACAAGCCGACCAGGTACGGTGGCAGGCAGGCTGGCATACTAGAGGGGTGAGGCGAGCGGCGGGATACCAGGGAGTAAGCCTTAATAAAGGAGTATGAACTAGTAGAAAGGCCTTTCCGCTCGCCTGGGTGGCATGGAGTTAGAGTTTACTAAAGAGGCCCTTCGGCTTTATAAAGAGAGTGCTGAGCAGTCGTTGAGGGTTATTGCTAGGGTATGCTTCGAGCCTGTGATTCCCTGTTCAGTCCGCCTCTACTTTAGCAGAGGAGGCGGCTCTGGCTTCAGGGTGCCGGCGAACCCCTGCGGTATTCCCCATTATGCCCGTGAAAGGCACCCTGCGCTGCGGACCGCGGCCAACGCCTGAGCAGTATATTCGAAAGATTCGGACTTTCGAGGGAACCGCAAACTCTCCGCTGATTTTAGTAAAATAGGCACGTGGCTTGATTTTCTAAATGAGACTTTCGGCTTAAAAAGGAGAGTGCTGAGCAGTCGTCAAGGTTTGTTTTGAAGGGTTGGCTTCGAGTGATCTTCAACGCTCCAAACGCTGATAACGAACCTAACGCTCATAACGCTATTAACGGCTGTTATGTAGGATTCGGTGCTTCGGGTTTAGCGATTAGATTTGGTGCGTTAGAAAGGTTTTGAAAAAAGAAAGCTCGGAGACTTAAAAGGAATCAGGCCTTTTCAAGGGTGGTATATTCAAGGTGGAGCAGCTTGGATCCGACATTTTTGAATAGTACCTCTACCTTGTCTTTCCCTATGAGTTTTGAAACAACTCCTGCTCCGAATGCGGGGTGTTTGACTTTGTCTCCCATTGAAAGATTGGACGCTGGGGTTTCGGGTTGCGCCTGAGTCATTTTCGGCTTATAGGCTGTTCTCCCAGGAATAGAAAACCTTTCATTAAATCCTGTGGTTTCATACGAAACGACATCTATTGGCAGACCATAAACAAATGAGGAAAGGACGGCTCCCTGGTTTTGGTGCATAGACCAAATGGGTGATGCCTCCTGTCCGGGATAACACATAATCAGTTGGTCCTTGGCCCGCGTGGCGGCTACGTACATCAGGCGCCGTTCTTCTTCCAACAGCGCCTGGTCATTATATGATCTCGAGGCAGGAAAACGTCCTTCGGTCAACCAGAGAATAAACACTACAGGCCATTCCAGCCCCTTGGCAGAATGAACTGTTGAAAGGGTTAGGGTTTTTGTCCCTTTTGTTAATTCCAAGTCCATTGAACTGGTGGGAGGATCCAGCGCTAGGCTATCCAGAAAATCCTTCAATTTTTTACTGTGTCCGGCCATAGATACCAATTGTTTTAACTCTTTACGCCTTCTAGGGTAATCATCAAATTTTTCCTGAAGTATGGGGTCGTAATACTCTGTAACTGCTCTTGCTGCCTCGCCAGGGTCGGTGTCGGCTTCAGAAATAAAAGTTAAAAGACTGGAAAGACTCTTCAATCCCTCAATGCCTTTGTTTACACCAGGCCACTCACTGATACTGCCAGGAAGAATATTATCCTGCTTTATCCACTGAATAATGGACCGGCTTTTCCCTGGACCTACGTTTTTTAAAAGCCTCAAAACACGGTCCCAGCTCAATGTGTCTTCATTGTTCACCAGGATCCTCAGGTGTGCAAGGACATCCTTTATATGCGAGGATTCCAGGAACTTGAAGCCCCCGTATTTCACGTAAGGTATCCCCTGGCGGGTAAGTGCAGCTTCCAGCTCAAAGGAATGGTACCCAGCCCTGAAGAGTACTGCAAAGTCCTCAAGAGATTTACCCTCCTGGATTTTTTCGCGAATATACCGGCTGATGAAAAGGGCCTGTCCAGAGTCAGTCTTTGTGTCAATTACCTTGGGAATTTCGCCTCCTTTTCGCTTTGTAAAAAGGCATTTGGTGTATTTTTCATCCGCTTGACCCATAAGCGCATTGGTAAACTCAAGAATAGGCTGTGTTGAACGGTAGTTTTCTTCCAGTTTTATGATTTTGGCACCTGGAAAAAGCACAGGGAAATCAAACATGTTCCTGTAGTTGGCACCTCTGAACGAGTAAATTGACTGAGAATCATCTCCTACAACCATTATGTTCTGGTTTTGAAATGACAGCCACTTGACGATATTTGCCTGGATGGAATTGGTGTCCTGATACTCGTCAACCATAATATACCTGTATTGACGGTTTAGCTCCTCCCGGACATCCTGATTTTGCGAAAGAAGGTCCCGGAGCTTCACGATAAGATCGTCATAGTCCATTAACTGGTGGCTTTTCTTGTAGTCCGAATAAAGTTTGCTCAAGACTTTTATTTCTGTCGTGAACTCTATGAATTGAGCATATTCTTCGGACATAAATTCATCTATTGGCTGCTGCAAGTTGGCGGCTTTACTAAGGATATTGGCGAGAGTGCTTCTTTTAGGGAATCTGGGGGCACCTTTTGGTAATCGGAGTTCGAGTATTAGGGCCTTAAGGGCGTCTTCCATGTCTGAGCGGTCAAGAATAGTGAATTTGTTTGAAAATCCCAGAAGAGCTGCATTCTGTCTCAAGACTCTGTGAGCAAGGGCATGGAATGTCCCTCCTGATACAAATCTGCATCTGGAATCCGCGAGGCCGGCAGCTCTTTCCAACATCTCCTGGGCGGCCTTTCTGGTAAAAGTTAACAACAGGATTTCTTCAGGAGGGACCCCTGTTTCTATGAGTCTTGCTACCCGGTAGATAAGTGTTCTGGTTTTACCGCTACCGGCCCCTGCAATCACCAGGACAGGACCTTCAAGGGTCATAACTGCGTCTAACTGTGATTTGTTCAAAACTTTTTTATAATTGATCTGATTTACCAAAACAGGATTTCCTTTTGTTTTGCATATGTTGGTGCCCGGCTTTTAGGATAATTCTGGCGCCTGCTGTTCCGGCATTCAAGGCCTTGTTTCTGCCGAGAGAATGGGGACAGATGTGTATATAATTTTATCGGAAAGCAATCGCCAGAGCAATGACGGCAAGGACCAATATAAAAAAGATGATGACCACCGGTATCAGCAATGCGATGATTACCCTCGAGTAGGAAGTCTCATGGATCTGGCGAAGACCGATGATTTGGACAACAATCTGCCAGACAAAGCCTATCCAACCTCCGATAAAAGGTACAAGCCCCCATATCTGCGTAGCCTGGGAATAGGAAACTACTCTGAAGGTGGCTTCATACCCATTATTTGTTCCTTTGACAATGGTCAGGCAAAGGTGGATAATTCCACTGGACACAAAAAGCCATATTATCCAGTAAATAGGAACAAAGACTATAACAGCCAGAAATATCAGTCCTATCGTAAATTGACCGAACAGCGGTGTGCTGAAAGAATAGATCCACCCCGACCATATCAGGAACTGCCAGAAGAAAGCCAGTATTGTTCCTAGGGAGGCCACCAGTATGCCGAATGAGAGCGGTTCGGCAACACCTCCACTAAATGTAAGCCTTCCGAAAAAATTCTCCGGATCGAAAAGAACAGCCTTGAACGTTTGGTAGACTGCTTGAATCAGTCCTAGTTCTGAACGGTTTTCCCAGGGGGCATTTTGTCTTTGCCTCTCCTGCTCGGTTTCTTGCCCATGCTTCTGAGAATCTGTACCTGAGTTTTCTTGTTCCTGGGTTTCCTGTATTTCAAATTCGATTGCTGGAAGGTCAAAATGCTGGTTACAGCGCGGACAGATCGCCCGTTTGGCCCCTGGAGGTATTTTTGCTGTCTGTACCTTTGTTGAATAATGACAGTACGGGCATACCACCTCTATAATCATTTTTTTCCCTTTTTTTTCTGTTTTAGTTGTCGGCTGAGTGACTTTTTTTCAGACCATCGTCTAAGCCGACCGGTCAGGCCGTTGGCGGGTGCACGCTCAAGGATTCCACTCCTGAATTCCAACCCCTCTCTCGTTTTAAGTGCCGCTTGCAAACACTCTTTTTTATTGGGGCATTGGAAGCATTCAGGGACGATTTCTCGAAGTCCATCTTTACCCATTGGAAAAACCTTTTCAAGTATGCCAAAACAAGCCTTTTTTTCATCAGTCATGGTGTGCTCGGTTAATGTCTTAAGTCCCTTTTAATAATGAAAAAAGGCACTCGCAACTATGTATTAGGGGGCAATTCGAATAAAAAGAAACAAAGCCGCCCGACTTTTGGAAAACTTTAGCAGCCATGCTTGAACATTTGAGCAGTATATATAGCGATACCATATGATCGAATGATTGTAAAACCGAGAAATTTGTACAGTATGCCTTTTTTTCAAAGGACCAAAAGCGTTGACAATGAAATTCCGACTAATTATGATCGGCGCGTATGATGAAACGGCTCAATAGAGTTTATCTTGTAAGGCACGGACAGATAAACGGTTATGATAGTTTTCCAGTATTTGGGCATACTGATGTTCATCTGACCCAAACAGGGATCCTTCAGATGCAGCAGATGGCGGAAAGGCTTCGACTGGTCGACATAGACGCAATATATGCCAGTGATTTAAAACGATCTGCAGATGGGGCCCGCATTATATCCTGCCGTCATGATGTCCCCCTATTTTTTCTGCCGGGACTCAGGGAAATGTTTTTTGGAAAATGGGAGGGCATGACTCTTTCAGAGATACAAGATAAGTACCCTGATGAACTAGATAAACGACAGGCAAATTTGCTGAGTTTCAGGGCTCCAGGTGAAGGAGAATCGGTTGATCAGTTTTCGGAAAGGATCATGAAATGTCTGAGACAGATACTGTCGGAACAGGAGGGTCGTGATTTAGCGATCGTGGCTCATGGAGGGGTCAACAGGGTTATACTTTGTAATGCCCTGGGGCTGGGTCTCGACCGAATGTACAACATACATCAAGATTACGGTTGTCTTAATGTTATAGACTATTTTCAAGATACCACGCTTATAAGGCTGATTAACGGTTAAAGACGGGTCTTGCGTTTACTACTGGGGATTTTCAAAATAATACTAACTGGAATCTGCAGATTATGCCTATAGTTGTATTAATCAAGTTAAATTTAGGACGGTTTTATTTACCTGGCACAGTTTGAGACTTCATTTGTAGTGATTTTTAGGGAGGGTTGCTATGAAAAACATGACTGTAAAAATTTTAATGGTTCCGCTTTCCGAATATGCGACCGTATCTGAGGACGCGACTTTGTTTGAGGCGGTTATGGCGCTGGAGAAAGTGCAGGATGAATATGTCAAGTCCCCCTATAAACACAGGGCGGTTTTGATATTTGATAAGGACAAGAAAATCGTGGGCAAATTGAGCCAGTTGGATGTGATCAGGGCACTTGAACCTAAATACGGAGAAATAGGTGACCAAAAATCCCTGGCGCGCTTCGGTTTTACTCATAAATTTCTAAAATCCATGCTGAATCAGTTTTCACTTTGGGACAAGCCCCTTGATCGTATCTGCCAGAGGGCGTCAGAAGTGATAGTGAAGAACATAATGTATACGCCGACTGAGGGGGAATATGTTGAAGAAGATTCTTCCCTGGATGAGGCTATACATCAGCTTGTAATGGGTCGTCACCAATCCCTGCTGGTTTCCAGGGGTGAAGAAATAGTCGGGGTATTGAGGCTAACAGATGTTTTCAGTGAGGTTTGCAAGGCTATGAAGGCCTGTTCTCTTTGAGCACATCTTTATAAGCAAAGGAGGGAGGATCCGGTATATGACAGGGGATTTCAATAAGGGCAAGATCGAGTGGAGGCGGATCTTTTTTCTTTTTCTGGGGGTCCTGCTTTTTACTCTGGTGTATTATTCCCCTCCCTGGCCCGATGCAGTAGATCCGGTAGGAAAACATTTCGGCCTGAGTAGAGAAGGTAAAGGTGCGCTGGCCGTATTCTTACTGGCAGGGACCTGGTGGGTTTTTGAGGTGGTACCTATAGGCGTGACAAGCCTGGCTATTGGTGTTCTTCAGGCATTGTTTTTGATTAGACCGGCCAAAGTCGCATTCAAGGACTTTATGGACCCCTCAGTTATGTTTATTTTTGCTTCCATAGTGATAGGTCTGGTGTTTACAAAAGTGGGACTGACAAAACGCCTCGCATATAAGATGCTGGTTGTTGTGGGAGAGAAAACCAGCATGATCTATCTGGGCTGTTTTGTCGTGACTGCGGCCCTGACTCATATTATGGCACATACTGCAGTAGCCGCGACTATCTACCCTTTACTGCTGGCAATATACGGCCTTTACGGAGAGGGAGAGAAACAGACCAGATTCGGAAAGGGGCTATTTATGGGTATGGCTTATGTGGCGGGTGCCGGAAGTATCGTAACCCTGCTGGGAGCAGCCCGAGGAGCCGTAGCACTGGGATTTTATAGTGATATAGTGGGGGAGAATATCTCATTTTTCCAGTTGAGTTATTACATGTTCCCTATTGGATGGCTTATGACCTTTATACTATGGGGTTTTTTTATGGTGGTTTATCGGCCCGAAAAAAAGGTTATTCCGGGGCTGAGAGAAAAGGCCAGACAGCTAGACAGCGAACTCGGCCCTATCACGCGCAGGGAAATACTCGCTTCAATCATTGTTTTCGGTTGTATTGTAACCATGTCTCTCCGCTCTTTTATTCCCGCCTTACAGCCAGTTGATAAAACAGCCATTATCCTGATTTCAACGATTCTATTTTTTGTTTTCAGAATACTGGATATCAATGACCTGGAGGATATACCATGGAATATAATACTTCTCTTTGCAGGGGCCATGAGCATTGGGTTTTGTTTGTGGGAGACCGGAGCGGCCAAGTGGCTGGCAGTAAACTGGCTTGTCATGTTCAAAGAAGCTAACTGGTTTGTCTTTGTGATGAGCATTGCCTTTTTTGTTATGATTATGACAAACTTTATCATGAACGTGGCCGCTATAGCTATTTCTCTTCCTGTGGCTTTTGTCATAGCCCCTTATTTGGGTGTGGCGGCGGAAGTGATTCTTTTCGCTTCCCTGGTGACCGCCGGCATGCCTTTCCTACTTCTGGTGGGGGCCGCACCGAATGCTATTGCCTATGATTCCAGGCAGTTTTCAACTGGCGAATTTTTTATGAGAGGCATACCCGCCAGTATTATATTGATGATCGTGGTGGGGTTTGCTGTGTTTGTTCTTTGGCCCCTTATGGGCATGCCTGTTACTACCGGTCCCTAAGCAGGGCGAAAGGCAAGGAAGAGAAGCAAATAGAGAGGATCTGTTATGATTCACAAGAACGTTATTACTGATTTTTGTTCGAAGGAGTATACGCCCGAAATTGATCCCTCGGCCTTTATCCACCCACTTGCAGCCGCTATCGGTCACATTTACATCGGGAAACGGGTTATGGTTTCTCCTTTCGCCTCGATTAGAGGTGACGAGGGACATCCTATTTTTTTAGGAGATGAGTCTAATGTGCAGGATGGAGTGGTGATCCATGCCCTGGAAACTGAACATGATGGGCGGCAAATCGAGGCCAATGTGGTGGAGGTCGAAGGTAAGGTATATTCCGTTTACATAGGTAATCGGGTATCCCTGGCACATCAGGCACAGATACATGGTCCCGCTCTCGTGGCCGATGACACCTTTGTTGGTATGAAATCGCTGGTTTTCAGGGCAATGGTTGGTAGGGGCTGTGTGATTGAACCCGGATGCATCCTGATGGGAGTCAAAGTCGAGGACAAACGTTATGTCCCGGCGGGTATGGTATTAAAAGCGCAGGAAGATGCAGACGCTCTGCCGCAAATTACAGATGAGTATCCGCTCAAGGGAATCAATCAGGGAGTGATTCATGTGAACACAGCCTTGGCTGATGGGTATAATAATATAGGCCTTTAGCTGGCTCAACTGCTTACTAGCCAACAGGATAGAAAGCCTGCAAGAATCCTGGAGTTAGGGAGCGGAATAATAAAATGTGGAAAAGAATAACACTGCGTGTGCGTATCTATATAATTTTGGCTGCCCTGGTTTTTACTACTTTAATGGGCGGCGTGATAATGATGTGGTACACGCATCAAATGCAGCATCTTTTCACCTGCATAGTCGATAGAAATGTCGCTGCATTTCAGGCTGCAGAGGCACTGGAGACAGCCCTGGTAAACCAGAAGGGCTTTGTTTCTTATTTTTTTCTGGACGGTGATCCCGACTGGCTCAGGCAGTTGGAACGCTATCGCCAGATCTTTCAGGAACGACTCGATCAGGCTCGTTCACTGGTTGAGACAACTCATCAGGAAGAAGCAATCGGCCGGATAGAAGCAGAATACCGGCAGTACATTGAGGCAAAGGATAGAGTCATTGCTTATTACAAGGCTGGTCAACGCGAGGAAGGGTCAAGACTACACAGTAAAATACGGGACCGGTTTTTTAGGATTCTTGAGCTTTGTCAAAACTACAAGAGACTACATACGGAAAGGATTAAACAAGTCAGGGAGTTAAGTCGTGCCCAGGCAGAAAATCTCCGATTTTTTGCCGGCTCAGCCATGTTCATGGTCCTGTTTCTTGCGGTGCTGATGGGTTTTGTTCTCGTATACCAAATCCTGGGTCCACTCAAAAGGCTGGCAGTGAAGACTGATAGAGATGGGACTTCGAGCAACTCCGGGGATGAGGTTACGGCCCTCAGCCGTAGTGTACATGGCTTGTTAGAGGAGTACGACCATACCCAATTTGAACTGGTGAAGAGCCGCGATCACCTTGTGCAGGCTGAGAAACTGGCGCTGGTAGGGAAATTAGCTGCTGGAATGGCACACAGTATTCGTAATCCGCTCACATCTGTCAAAATGCGCCTGTTTTCCCTTGGGAGAACCCTTGATTTATCGGCTCCTCAGAAAGAGGATTTCGATGTTATCTCTGATGAGATCCGTCATATAGACACCATTGTCGAGAATTTCCTGGAGTTTTCCAGGCCTCCCAGGCTCAAGGTTCAACGGGTCAGCCCTTCTGACATCGTGGATTCCGCAGTTAAGCTTTTAGAGCACAGGATCCGATCCTACGAAGTAAATATAGATATTATCCGCCAGAGACGCCTTTCTGAGATTCAGGGTGATCCAGAACAATTAAAGGAAGTTCTTGTTAATCTTGTCGTTAACGCTTGCGAGGCAATGGAAGGCGGTGGTTCTATAGTTATTAGTGAAGAGGAAGGGCTACAGGATCCTTTTGGCAGGTGTGTGATTATCAGATTGGCAGATAACGGGCCGGGTATTGCGAAGGCGATAAGGGAAAAGGTCCTTCAACCGTTTTTTAGCACCAAGGAAGAAGGAACAGGTCTTGGCCTTAGTATCGCCTCCAGGATAGTGGAACAGCACGGAGGCAAACTGGAATTTATCTCAGAAGAGGGACAGGGTACAACCTTTACGATTGCCCTTCCTCTGCAAGGAGCTGGACCTTGAGTACAATCCTGATTGTTGACGATGATGATCAGTTACGAAAGAGTTTCGAGAGGCTCTTGACAGAAGAGGGGTACTCTGTAGAAAGTGCGCCTTCGGGAGAAGCTGCGGTCAAGCTTGTGCTTAACAGGATTCCAGATCTCGCTATTATTGATATGAAGCTTCCCGGAATGAACGGTTTTGAGACCTTTGTCGCCCTGCACGAAATAGAGCCGAAGCTCCCGGTTATTATAATGACTGCATACGGAACTACAGAGACGGCTATTGAAGCCACTAAGATGGGTGCATTCGATTACGTGCTCAAGCCCTTTGATATTCCGGATATGCTGGCGGTGATCGAACAGGCTCTGGAAGCAGGACGTTTTATGCGGTCACCCGTGGACATGAATGTAACTCCGGAGAAGGCTGCCAGGGAAGCTATTATCGGCCGGAGTAGGCCGATGAATGACGTGTACAAGGCGATAGGAAGGGTGTCTCCCACCGAGGCTACAGTGCTTATTCGCGGAGAATCCGGTACAGGCAAGGAACTGGTAGCCCGAGCCATTTATCAACATAGCCTGAGAGCAGAAAAGCCTTTCCTGGTGATTAATTGTGTGGCCATTCCTGAAAACCTACTAGAGAGTGAGCTGTTCGGGTATGAGAAAGGGGCATTTACAGGGGCGTCTCATCGAAGGGTAGGTAAGATAGAACAAGCCGATGGTGGAACGGTTTTTCTTGATGAAATAGGTGATATGCCAGCAAGCATACAGGCAAAGATATTGAGACTTCTACAGGAAAAAAGTATTGAACGTCTAGGAGGGAGGGAGAATATTCCTGTGGACGTTCGCATTATCGCAGCCACAAACAGGGATCTCGAATTAGCGCTTTCTGAAGGCCGTTTTAGGGAAGACCTCTATTACAGGCTCAAAGTTGTAACCATCTGGCTCCCTCCCTTGCGCGACCGCCCTGGTGATATAGGTCTTCTTACAGGTTATTTTCTATCCAGGTACGCAGCTGAGGTCCATACTGACAATCCGGGTATTACAGATGAAGCAAAGGCGGTTCTCGGCGATTACACATGGCCTGGAAATGTTCGGGAACTGGCCAATACAATACAAAAGGCCTTAATTTTTAACAGGGGTGCCCCTATCAGACCGGAAGATATCTCGCAGGCTATTAAGGGAAGGATGGCTTCAGACAAGATGGATATGACTGAAGATGAGGACACTCTGATTAGAAGATGGGTTCGCCAAACGCTCTCCGAAGAGTCTTCTGAAAACGTGTTTGATTCCTTTATGGATAGATTTGCAAGCATACTGATAAGTGAGGCTCTTGAGCTTACCGGCGGCAATCGCTCACGGGCCGCTGAATTACTCTGTATGTCAAGGCCTACACTTCATGCCAAGATTGAAAAATATCGACTCAAGTTTGAGACTTCTGTAACAAGAAAATAAGAATATGCCTTCCTGAAAGAATTTCCTGCCGCTGGTGTCCATTGAGGTGTCAGAAAGCCTCGGGCACTGCCTTTACACTCTGTAAAGAAAACCGACAAATTTAAATTCAACAACTGTTATATCTCATTGTGCCGGTCACGGTAAATCCTAATGATAACAAATGTTTATGAGACAATTAACACTGCTTCAACGAACTGGCACGTGGATTGCTGTAATAGATTTACATATGCTAACCATATGCCTGCACCAGTACCAGGAGGGTTAGGCTGATGGCAAGGGGGTGAGATAAAATGCTGGTCAAAAATTGGATGAGTTCACCTGTTATTACTATAGATATAAATGATTCAATGCAGAATGCGGTCAAGCTCTTAAAACAGAATGATATAGGCATGTTACCTGTTCTTAAAAGGGGCGAATTAGTAGGCATCGTTACTGACAGGGATTTGAAGAGGGCATCAGCTTCCGATGCAACGACTCTGGAAATCCATGAACTGATCTACCTGCTCCAGAAAATTAAAGTAGAAGATATAATGACAAAAAATCCTATCACTGTTCCTCTTGATTATACTGTTGAGGAAACAACCGATGTGCTTTTGAAAAACAAGATATCGGGGGTCCCGGTGGTTGACGAACAAGGAGTGCTTAGAGGCGCAATAACCAAGGGAGATCTTTTCAAGGTTCTGCTCTCTTTAACCGGGGTGGGAAATAAGGGTATCCAGTTCGCATTTGAACTTGAGGATCGGCCCGGCTCTATAAAAGAGGTGGCTGATATAATCCGGAAGCATGGCGGCAGAATGGTAAGTATCCTTAGCTCAAGTGAAAAAGTCCAAGAGGGAAACCGAAGGGTATATATCAGGATGTTCGGGATTGAGCGTGCGAAGCTTGAGGAATTAAAGGGCGAACTCAAAAGAAACGCTACTTTGCTATATATGATTGATCACGAACAAAATAAAAGAGAGATATATTCTAAGTAGCAATGCCTTAAGAAGAGTAATAACCTTTATTTATTAATTAAAAAGGTTGGTTTTAAAGATATTTATCACAGAAAAACAGAGAGGAAGATATGGAATTTAAGAAAGTCCTTTTTCCGGTTGATTTATCGGAGGTTTCCCCAAAGATTGCGCCTTGGGTTCTTATGATGGCTAGAACATTTCAAGCAGAAGTTCACTTGCTTTTTGTTGTGCGTAAGCTGGATCATTTTTCCAGTATTTATGTTCCATACCCATCAATTGAGAATTTTGAAGAAGAGCTCATAAAAGGCGGTGAGACGAAAATGGAAGAGTTCCTGGATCTGTATTTCAAGGGCTATCAAACATATAAGTCTAATGTGGTCTTGGGGGATCCTTCAGATGAAATACTCAAATATGTGGAAGTAGAAAAAATCGATTTGATTATAATGGGGACTCATGGCAGGAAGGGCCTCGAGAGGATCATCTTCGGGAGTGTTGCAGAACGTGTGATAAAAATGTCGCCGGTTCCGGTGATGAGTGTCAACCCTTATAGGGTTATTGAAAGTTGACTGCGTCTATTTTGCGCTGAAATTTGTTAAATTCGTGTGATCTGAGTGATCTTTAAAGGGAATTTGCTTGGACAGGGAATATACTATACTGATAGCGGATCGGAATCGCCATGTGAGGGAGTTTCTGAGGCGGGAGATGACGGCGGAAGGGTATAGGGTACGGCTGGCCAATACCTGCGAGGAAGTCCTGAAATGGGTATTTGACCAGAAGCCCCTTGATCTCTTGATTCTAGATCCCGATCTGCCGGATGCAAGCGGCCTGGCATTACTTGACAAGATAGAGGATCGTATCCCTACATTACCGGTGGTGATTCATACTTTGCTTTCAGACTACTCAAGCGATTCAGCCACATCGAATATTACCGCCTTTGTAGAGAAGAAGGGAAACAGCATTAAGCGCCTCAAGGAAGTTGTATTCGAGGTGCTACAAAAATTGAATCAGCAGGCACCTTGAAGCTTAGGACTGATGATACAGATTTAGGGAGTCCTGAATTGGATCGACACAGACATAAAAGCAATGGTTACTACCGGTCATTGACAAGAAGATTTCTTACAGTTGTTCTCATAGTTTCATTTGCTCCTATGATTCTGGTGAGCGGCATTACCCTTTACCAGTTTCATATTTCTTATAAGGAAAAAGTCTATGCCCATTTGGGAGAACTGGTCCAGAAGCATAAACAAAACATAGATAGTTTTTTAAAGGAAAAGTTAGGGGATATTCGTTTTCTGGCTAATACATTCAGCTTCGAGGAGCTAAGTGACGAGTCTTTTTTGAGAGACATCCTGGAAAACCTGCAGAGGGACTTCGGTCCTGTTTTCGTTGATTTAGGAGTGATCAAAGCCAACGGGATTCAAGTAGCCTATGCCGGGCCATTCAAACTCGGGAAGGCACTTTATTCCAATGCAGAATGGTTTCAAAAGGCAATAAAAAGTGAATATTTTATCAGCGACGTCTTTCTCGGGCTTCGAGGTCTCCCTCACTTTATTATAGCGGTAAGGCAGGGTTGGATGGGGGATAACTGGATATTAAGAGCAACCATAGATTTTGTTGCATTTAACAGCCTTGTAGAGAATATTCGAATCGGGGAGACCGGACTGGCTTTTATTCTTAACAGGCAGGGAGAGTTTCAGACAAAGACTCTCCTCGATGTGATTCCTGACACGAAGCCGTGCTTTGATTTCTTGGGAAGCTGTGAGGATTTGGGGGACAAGGTAAGCATCATAGAGAGAAAGGATGAGTCTGGTAGAAAAAATCTTTATGTAGCCGCCTCCCTAAAGAATGGGGATTGGCTATTGACATATCGTCAAAGTGCCTCGGATGCCTTTTCCGAATTCCGTGGAACCCTGGGAACTATCCTCCTTATAAATCTGCTTGCGGGATTGGCCATTCTGAGCACTGCCTTTTTTCTGTCAAAGAGGATTATAGGTCGCATAGAGGAAGTTGACAGGGAAAAAAACTTGATGAATGAACAGATAGTTGAGACCGGCAAACTGGCTTCTGTCGGAGAATTGGCTGCGGGAATAGCCCATGAAATAAATAATCCTGTTGCTATAATGGTCGAGGAAGCCGGCTGGATAGAGGACCTTCTTGAGGAAGAGGAATTTTGTGAAAGCACTAACCTGAATGAACTCAGAAGGTCCCTTAAGCAGATCAATTCCCAGGGCAAGCGTTGCAAGGAAATAACTCATAAATTATTGAGCTTCGCCAGGAAAACCGATTCCCGCATACAGGAAGTTCATTTGAATGAGCTTATTGAGGAAATTGTAGCCCTTTCAACGCAGAGAGCAAAATACAGCAACGTAGTAATAAATACGGATTTTCAGCAAGACCTTCCATCGATCCAGGTGTCGCAGTCAGAACTGCAGCAGGTTTTTCTGAATCTGATCAACAATGCACTTGATGCCATGGAGAAAAGAGGCGGGATCATAAATATTTCAAGCCGCCTGGAGGGCAATTTTATTCTGATCGAGATAGCTGATAACGGGGGCGGTATACCTAAAGCCAATCTTTCCAGGATATTTGATCCGTTTTTTACCACAAAACCGGTTGGTAAGGGGACAGGGCTTGGATTGTCAATTTGTTACGGCATTATCAAAAAAATGGGTGGAGACATAGAGGTCCACAGCGTATTGGATGAAGGAACCACCTTCTTTGTCAGGATCCCCCTGTCAGGGGAGAGTTAGGATGATAATGGAGGCGGCTCATAACATCCCAGTATCATCTGTAAACCGGAAATAGCCAAGAAAGGAGTAGAAACAGATGGCTTTAGCGAATGTGCTCTTGGTAGATGATGAAGTGCCTTTTGTAGAAGCTATGACCAAGCGTCTGACAAAAAGGAATCTCAAAATCACTCCGGCCTACAGCGGCCAGGAGGCTCTGAACAAACTTGATAAAGATCATGGCATTGAGATAGTTATTTTGGATGTCAAGATGCCGGGAATGGACGGAATCGAGGCGCTTAGAGAAATAAAGAGGAGACATCCCCTGGCTGAGGTGATCATGCTCACCGGCCATGCTACAGTGGAATCAGCCATTGAGGGTATGAAACTGGGCGCGTTTGATTACCTCATGAAACCGTGCGATATGGATCAACTTATTTCAAAGGTAAGTGAGGCAGTAGCCAAGAAGAGGCAGCACGAGGACAAAATCGTTGAGGCTCGCATGAAGGAGATTACAGGCCGGCGGGCTTGAGGAAGAGTGAATGTTCGAGCAGACTAAATGTATAAGACTCCTTCTTGTGGATGATGAAGAAGGATATGTGAATGTCCTTTCGAATCGAATGGCCAAAAGAAATATAGAAGTTACTAAGGCCTACAGCGGATCGGAAGGCATTCGAGCCTTGCGGGAGAAAGATTTTGATGTGGCTGTCGTGGATTTGAAGATGGAGGACATGGACGGTATTGAGGTCCTCAAGGTGTTCAAGAAGATGGCTCCGGATATGGAGGTCATTATGCTTACCGGGCACGGATCAGAGCAGGCTGCGAGAGATGGTATTGAATTTGGTGCCTTTGATTACCTCACAAAGCCCTGTGAACTTAATGAGCTTATGCAAAAAATCCGGGAGGCAGTCGGGCAGAGGAGGTGATTTTATTGGATTTGTTAAGCGTTCTGCTTGTAGACGATGAAATGGATTTTTTGGATACGCTTAGTAAACGCCTTAAAAAGCGCAACGTTGATGCGTCAGGGGTTAAGAGCGGAGAAGAGGCCCTTGATTTTCTCAATCGGAATTCGGTCGATGTGGTAGTCCTGGATGTAAAGATGCCGGGGATGGACGGTATAGAAACTCTTAGAGAGATCAAGAAGGTAAATCCTCTTGTAGAAGTTATTATGCTTACCGGTCACGCGTCCATAGAAGTAGCCATCGAAGGTATGGAACTCGGTGCTTTTGATTATCTCATGAAGCCGATAGATATCGACGATCTGTTATATAAGCTACAGGATGCTTATAAGAAAAAATCAATACAACTTGCCAAGATAAAAAGCATGGAAGAGATCGCAGGATCTTTAGAATAAGACGAATTTCAGGATAAGGAAAAACCCAAAGAGATATTCTAAAATCACTTTTAACAAGGAGCTGCGTGGAAATGGACTTTTTTAGACAATGGGGTAGATTCATGATGATGGGTGCCAGGGCCCAGGCGAGATGGGAAATAAATGTATCTAATACCATATTAGGTGACAGAAAGCGGCTTATTATATTGGGGTTGCTTGCAATTCCCATTATGCTGGGGGGTATTGCTTTTGCCGAGCAGATCGGAGATGCCCTTCCGAATGTATTGGGAGGGAAAAAAGCTTACAGCCCTGCCTTTTATTCTACAGGTATTTTTATTGTATCTATACTCATAGGGCTTGGAGCAGGCCTTATTACCGGGTGTATTGGAGCGGGAGGCGGCTTCGTCATAGCGCCTGCCCTTATGAGTGCAGGGATTAAAGGTATACTAGCCGTTGGTACGGACCTGTTTCATATATTTGCGAAGGCTATAATGGGAAGTGTTATTCACCGGAAACTAGGTAACGTGTCAGTGGCTCTAGCCGTGGTGTTCCTTATAGGGGCTATCGTAGGGGCGACGGCCGGAGGTATTATTAATCGCGTGCTTTATGAAATTAACCCGGTGCTGAGCGACGCTTTTATTACAACTATCTATTCACTTATGCTGGGGTTCCTGGGTGCTTACGCCATGCTTGATTTTTTAAAGGCCAGAAAAGCAGAAGGAGGTCTGGAAGGAGCTCACGGAGGAGGCGATGCACATGGCGGAAAAAAGGAAGGGGCCGAGATGGGGAATCTGCCAAGGAAGCTCCAGTCCTTGAATATTCCTCCTATGGTTAAATTCGATTATGATTTTACCCCTGGCGGGCATAGCATTTCATGGGTGTTTTTGGTGCTCAGTGGTGCACTGGTGGGGCTTGCAGCCGGAATCATGGGGGTCGGTGGAGGTTTCCTGACTTTTCCTATATTTGTATATATGCTGGGTGTTTCCTCAATGACAACGGTAGGGACAGATATTTTCCAGATCATCTTCACAGCGGGATATGCTGCAATAAGCCAGTACGCGATCTACGGTTTTATATTCTATACACTGGCCATGGGAATGCTTATTGGTTCTTTGCTGGGGATTCAGATAGGGGCTATGGTGACAAAGGTGGTGCCGGGTATAACCATACGCGGTTTTTATGCAATGGCTGTACTGGCTGGCTTTGTGAACCGTATTTTCGCTTTGCCCGCTAAACTTGGAGAAATGGAGATCATTCCTATTTCGAGACAGACAGGTGCAGTCTTGGAGGATATAGGTGTCTGGGCCTTTTTTATTGTTATAGGAGGATTCGGGGTCTGGGTAATAGGTACTTTCTTTGCTAATATTAGGGTACTGAAAGGAGAGGAGGCGCAATCATGATCGAACACAAGAAAGAGTTCTATGGGGGCACTGGAATGATGGTTGTATTTGTAGTCGTTCTAGTAATAATATTTTCACCGATTTTGAAAGGAAAGAACGGCCTCCAGTATCTGGACTCTCTGTATAACTCTATTTCAAAAGGCTCAGCCTACTATATAGAGGATATAAAAAAAGAAACCAACAAATTTTATGGCAACTTCATAAATGTGAGTCTGAGTATGACCGATGAGCAGGCAAAACAGACTGCCTTGCTTTTCGAGGCCGGCGGGGCCGAAGCAGATGTGAACGGTGCCCAGCTGAGCTTTTCGGGGGACATAGGGAAAATCCTTGATAACTGTCTTGCTGATTCAGATTCAATGTACAAGAATGAAGGAAAGAAGATTGTCGACAAATACGGGTATAGTGAAAGACAAGTGCTTTTTAACTGGTGGACTTCGTTTCAAGCTATGGACAAGGCCCTTAATAAACAGAAAAAATATAAAGAGGCCAAGGTTGTTTCCCTGGTGAACAAAAAGGCCGTAGAAACATCCTATAACTATTATAAAATCACACCACAAAATGTTATGGACCGTTTCGGAGTAGTAATTTTTTCCCTGATTTTCTATGTGGCCTATACATTATGGTACGGTTTTGCCATTATGTTTATGTTCGAGGGATGGGGTCTCAAGCTCACAGAATGACTTGCTAGGGCTTTTTTAAGGTGGCGGAAGGCAAGGGGCATTATCTTTGCCTTCGGCCTTTTTTGTTTGAATTTTTTCAACCTTCGAGTTAATCCTTTTATCTTAGATGTAATGGACCTCGAAAGAAGCCTGGAAATCGGTGAGGGACTCTAACATTAACCAGTCAAAGAAACTTCTGATATATCATGGGCCGAATATATGATTTTTTGAGGCGCTTAGTCATTAAGATGCCCAGGGCGGGAGGCTCAAATGCCGAGGAGCTTAGAATAGCCTTTAAGGCCCGGTACCACAACTTCAAACTGCTTTTAAACTCTAACAATAAGGCACTTGAAATAATGGCAGACATCGAAGAGGCTCTCAAAGGCGTCAGGCCTTTTGGGATGACCTTTGTCATGTCCAGTTGTACAAGGATCTCAACCAATGTTTGGCAGATCATCAGACACCTCAACGAACTGGCTCCTGGAAAGTATGAAGAGCTGGCAGGCCGATTCAAAGAGATCCAAGAAAAGGTAAACTCGATCGTTATTCGAAAAGACCTGCCCAGTATAGGGCCCCTGGTTCTATCCATAGAATCAGTGGACAAAAATTATGTTGATGAGGTTGGCAGCAAGATAGCCAATCTGGGAGAAATAAGAAACCGGGTCCATTTAAAAGTCTCCAATGGCTTTTCAATTACTGCAAGCGGCTACCAGCTTTTCATGAAACATAATGACCTTCAGCCAGAAATAGACCGTTTGATTCAGTCTACCGACGTTAATCGCCTTGACCGTCTTTACGGACTTAGTGCTGATCTGCAGCAGCTTATAATCCGATCTCAACTTCCTGACGAATTAGAGAAGGCAATTAATGAACAGTATAGGCTTCTGGAAGAGAAAGAGGGGGTGGAGGTCAGGGTAGCGGTTAGGAGCAGCGCTCTTGGTGAAGATATGGCTGGCACTTCTTTTGCGGGGCAGTACCGTTCGGAGCTCAATGTCAGCAGAGAGAATATATTCCAGGCTTACAGAGAGGTAATCGCAAGTAAGTATAGCCTGTCTGCTATGTCTTACAGGTTAAACCGCGGGATCAGGGATGAAGATGTGGCCATGTGTGTTGGGTGCATGAGCATGGTAGAAGCTGTTTCCGGCGGCGTTGCCTATTCCAGGAATCCCATAGGGGTCAGAGAACCTGCAGTTGTTATTAACTCAGCCTGGGGGCTCCCGAAGTCAGTGGTGGACGGAAGTGCGGCATCCGATCTATTCATTATTTCCCGGGAAGATCCGATGAATATCCTCAAAAAGGAGATTCCTATTAAGGCCCAGGAATTGATTTGTTATCCTGAAGAAGGGGTATGCAGGCTGGAGATAACAGGAGAAAAGGCCGCGTCGGCTTCATTGTCCGATGACCAGGCTTTCCGGCTTTCACAAATGGCTTTGCATTTAGAAGAGTATTATGGAGTACCGCAGGACATTGAGTGGGCATTGAATAAAGATGGATCTTTCGTTATTCTTCAATGCCGCCCTCTTAACCAGGCGGATTGGCAAGTTGACAGTAGAGCACAATCGAGGGAAGGCGAAGACTTTGAATCGATTGTTTTCAAGGGTGGTATAACGGCTAGTCCCGGTGTAGGGGCCGGCAAGGCTTTTATAGTTAAGAAGGACATGGATGCTCTTGGATTTCCAGAAGGGGCAGTCCTTGTGATCTCTCAGTCTTTGCCCCGCTGGGCACCTCTGCTTAACCGAGCTTCTGCGGTAATCGCGGGACAGGGGAGCATAGCCGGTCATCTGGCTAACGTAGCAAGAGAGTTTGGAGTGCCCGCTCTTTTTGGGGTGGGATCAGACATTGAACTTCTAAAGAACGGTCAGACCCTAACGGTCGATGCCGATGATATGAAGGTCTATGAGGGACGTATAGAAGATCTTTTAAAGCGGGAGGAATCTCAGAGAAATTTAATGGAAGGAAGCCCGGTTTTTGAGGCCCTTAAAGAGGCTTCCCAGCATATCATTCCCTTAAAACTTCTTGACCCGGATTCTCCGAATTTCAAACCCCGAAACTGCCGAACCTTTCATGATATCACTCGCTTTTGTCATGAAAAAGCGGTGGACGAGATGTTTAGATTCGGTAAGGAGCATAGATTTCCCGAGCGTTCCAGCAAACAGCTCTTCTGTGATGTTCCCATGAAATGGTGGGTTTTGAACCTGGATGACGGATTCAAGGAAGAGGTTAATGAAAAAGTTGTGCACCTGGAAAACATTATATCCATACCTATGCGGGCAATTTGGGATGGAATAACTGCAGTCCCCTGGGAAGGACCGCCGCCCGTAGATGGAAAAGGATTTATGTCGGTTATGTTTCAAGCCACTACAAATACTGCTTTGGTACCTGGAGTTCGTTCACAGTATGGAGATAGAAACTACTTTATGATTTCTAAGAATTATTGCAGTCTCAGTTCCAGGCTCGGTTTTCACTTTTCAATCATAGAGGCGCTGGTGAGTGAAAGATCAAGCGAAAACTATATTAGTTTTCAATTCAAAGGCGGGGCTGCAGATTTTGGCAGAAAGCAGAAGAGAGCCCTTTTTATAGGTGAAATACTAGAAGAATATGGATTCAAGATAGGTATAAGGGAAGACAATCTCATTGCGCGTCTGGAAGATCGAGAAATGGAGTCAATGAAGAAAAGCCTGAGGGTTCTCGGATATTTGACCATACATACCAGGCAGTTAGATATGATTATGGCGAATAGCACCTCAGTAAATCACTACAAGGCCAAGATCAACAGAGATATCCATGAACTTGCGCCGCCCGAAGGATAAATCAAAAAGCCGAAACAGAAAGTAGCCTTTTATGCACTATTTTGATGCCGCACTTTTCTTCCCGGACTGGATTTAATATTACAGATGAAAATGGTTTTTTTAGCAAGGTGATGTCCGTCCTCCTTTGTTCATTATAATGCCCTTCTTTTCAATCTAATCAATCTTTTGATACATGAGCCAAAACTTCGCCTCCTAGTACCACGGCTTTACAGGTTGTAAAAAATACTGACAGAGTTTTGCTTCAGAAGCGTGGATCCATTCCCGCCTTGTCGGTAAATGGCCTAAGTTATTCAATGGTTAGAAAAAGTTTTGCGCTTTACAACTTTTTGGCACATCAATTGCCTATATTATTTTAAGTCGCACTCGCTTAAAACCCTCTTTTGATAAGAATGAATGCTGGATGTGAAAGTACAAGGGATAAGCGTACTTGTTTCTATTGATATTTTTGATTGGAAAAAGCGGGCATACATGGCAGAGGCGGCAACTGCGTTAAATGCTATAAATTTGGTTTTAACTTCCAAAATACTCTAATGAGGAGGCAAATATGATTGGTGCCACGGCAGTTGACAGCAGCCGGAAGTCTAGCATATGGGCAAGCTCTCCAGGTTATAAGCCTGTCTTATTGTTTATCGCCGCTATAGTCTTCACAGGTCTTGTTGTCATCCCTCCCCCCCAGAGCATGGTAGATTTGGCCGGAAAAGTGCGGCCTGCGGGCTATAAGCTGTCAAGTGGGTGTGAGACAATTACCGACAATATTAATAAAAAGCATAATCCAGAGGCCTTTGCTGCTGCTAAAAGCGGGGAAAAGGCGGAAAGTTCCGAATGCAGAGGATTGCTCTCTGACAGGGAGGCGGCTCAGATGAGCAAGGTAATGCTAGGGATTTTTTTCCTGGCGGTATTTCTCTGGGCCACAGAGGCTCTGCCCCTCGGGGCGACTGACATTCTGGTCGGCGTGATGATGTATCTCTTCTGCATACTTCCCATGAATGAGATATCTCAGGCATATATGAAAGATGCAGTCTTTTTTATTTTCGGCATACTTGTGATTGCAGTAGGTGTGGCCAAGACAGGCCTTGATAAAAGAATAGGCCTGATCTTGTTGAGCCGGATCAAGAGCGCCAAGGCATTTGCCTTCATTTTCCTTCCATCTATTGCGCTTTCCGCCAGTTTTCTTTCAGAGCATGCACTGGTGGCGCTCATGATTCCGGTTTTAATGGGGGTTTACAAAGTTACTTGTAAAATGTACGGGGTTGAAAAGGACAGGTCTTTGGCAGTTTTTCTTTTACTGGGTATCTGCTTCGCCGCCAACCACGGCGGACCAGGCTCTCCTGCAGCCGGGGGTCGAAACGCTATAATGGTAGGCTACCTGATGGAATACGGTACAAGCATTTCATTTCTGGAATGGATGAAATACGGCATGCCTTTTGTGCCCCTGATGGGTATTGTGATCGGCGCATATATGTATATAAGATGTAAACCCTCTTTCAAGGTTCAAGGGATTAACCCCAGTGAGATAGTAAAAGCGGAAGTCAAAAGGATGCCCAAGTTTGGAGGAAAAGAGGCCGCAATGGCGGTTATCTTGATTCTGTTGGTCTCAGCATGGATCATACTCGGGGAACACTCAGGTCTGGGCGGACCCACCCTCTATGCTGTCATGGTAATGTTCCTTTTCCGTATTATAGATTGGGACGATATTCAGGAGGGGGTTGCACTGGATGTGGTGGGGTTGTATGCAGCGGCTTGCGCTATGGGTATTGGCCTTACATTTACAGGTGGGGCTCTCTGGCTTGCACATGCCTTTGTCTCGTTTCTACCGGATTTTATTGCTCAAGGTGACGCTCTAGCCGTGGGGATCAGCCTGCTGACAGGGGTTATGACCAATTTTATGAGTGATGGTGCGACAGTAGCTGCCTTGGGACCCATTGTCCTGCCTATGGCCGAACTGGCAAATGTCCATGTGTGGAAACTGGGCCTGGCCTGTGCCTTTTCTTCTTCTTTTGCAAACTTCCTGGTGGTAGGTACGCCTAATAACGCCATAGTTTTCGGGATGGGAAAGGATCCTGCGACCGGGGAAAGGCTCCTCAGTGTTTTCGATTTTGTCAAGTACGGCTTACCGGTAACTATCCTTGCATGGCTGGTCCTCTGGTTCTGGACTATACTTGGCTACTGGCGATTCATGTCGTGGCCTGGTGTATCTTAATAATGTGGGCTGTAATATGGAGTAACATGTCATGAAGGGTTCACATTATGCGGTACTTAGAAGGAAAATTATTTTTATAACCCTGCTTGTTTCGCTTGCCCCTCTTATCATTCTGGGTACTACTATCTATTACCAGTTCGCCCGGACTTACAAGAACAAGATCAAGGAGCAGATAACATACCGGGCTTCGGCCCAGGCAGAGGCGGTAGATCTTTTCCTGAAGGAACGCAGTGCTATTCTTTCAGCCATGGCAGACACACACACTTTCAGTGATATGATCAATGAAAGGAATCTGTCGAGGGTCTTTGAGGTCATGAACCTGAGAGCCGGCGCCTTTGTTGACCTTGGCGTGATCGACAACTCAGGTCAGCACCTTACTTATGTAGGGCCGTATGATTTAAAAGGCAGGAACTATTATGAACAGCCATGGTTTGCTCAGGTTATGAGCAAAGGTATATATATCAGCGATGTATATATGGGTTTTCGTCAGTCACCCCATTTTATTATCGCAGTCCGCCGTCAGGAAGGGCAGCGGAGCTGGATACTAAGGGCAACCATCGATCCGGAAATATTCAGCGCCATAGTGAGGGCAGCTCAGGTGGGAAAGACAGGGGATGCCTATATCCTTAACAAGGAAGGTATATTTCAGACTCCCCCTCGTTTCGGCGGGAGTATACTGTCGAATTCTGATCTGGATACAACCGTGTTTGGAGGAGGGACAACATTCCTGGAACTGAAAGGCCGAAATAACGGGTTGCTTTGTGCAGGAACCTGGCTCAGGAATAACCAGTGGCTTCTTATCATAAGTCAGGAGGCCTCTGAAGAGATAAGCAGCCTGTTTGCAACTCGAAATGCTGAGATAGTTATAATGGTGTTCGGATTTTTGGCCATTATCCTGACTACCATTTTTACTACCCGTATTACTGTAAACCGTTTGAAACAAGCTGACACCAGGATGAACGAGCTCAATGCCCAACTGGTTCAGTCGGATAAACTGGCTGCCCTGGGTAAAATGTCAATGGGTATAGCCCATGAGATTAATAATCCTCTGGCTGTTATCATTCAGAAAACAGGATGGATGGAAGACCTTATATTGGAGGAAGACCTCCAGAAAAGTAAGAATATAGAAGAATTTAAGGCATCCATCAGGAGCATAGAGGAGCATGTGGAACGGGCCCGAAAGGTGGTTCACAATATGCTCGGCTATGCGCGTAAGATGGAACCTCATCTGGAAGAAGTGGACGTAAACAAGACCCTTGAACAGACAATAGCACTCCTGGAAAATTATGCACGAATCAATAACATTGAGATCAAGACAACTTTCTCTCCTGATCTTCCTATAATCGCCAGCGACCAGGCACAGCTTCAACAGGTCTTGATGAATCTGATATCCAACAGTATTGACGCCATTGGTAAGGATGGGCTGATTGATATCAAGACCATGCGGCTCGGATCAATGATAAATATCAGGGTCAAGGATAACGGTCCAGGCATTCCTGAGGATCAGCAAAAGAAAATTTTTGATCCCTTTTTTACAACAAAAGAGACAGGCAAGGGAACAGGACTAGGACTGTGGGTAAGTTATAATATCATTGAGAAAATGCGCGGTACCATTACACTGAAAAGCAAGGCTGGGAAAGGGTCCTCTTTTGTGGTGCAGATTCCCATTGTTGTTCCTGAAAAAAAGTAATAATCTGGCCCTACCGTCGAAGAAGCAACAATTCATTGAAAATTGGTAAGGAGGGACATATGGATTTTTTTAGAGTTCTAGTCGTGGATGACGAGGAAGACTTTCTGGAGACTTTGGTAAACCGTCTGAACAAAAGAAACATCGATACAACGGGAGCTCGAAGCGGCGAGGAAGCCCTAGAATTGATGAAAAATAAACTCTTTGATGTAGTTATACTTGACGTCAAGATGCCTGGTGGAATGGATGGTATAGAAACCCTTAGGGAGATAAAGAAAGTTCAACCGCTTGCCGAAATCCTGTTGCTTACCGGACATGCATCTGTGGAAACCAGTATTGAAGGGATGAAACTGGGGGCATTTGATTATCTCCTGAAACCGATCAAGCTGGAAGAGCTTCTCGTAAAGCTGGCGCAAGCCTTTGAAAAAAAGGATGCTCATGATCAGAAAATTCGAAGTTCAAAGATCAAGGAACTGATTCGTTTTCCAGGAAGAGTGCTTGAACAGGAAAAAGAAGAAAAGTGACGATTCAATATGGAAAATAAAGTATAGGATACTGGATGCTTGAACAGTCGATCTTTGTTAGCATGACTATAATCTTATATAATTCTTTTGTTTTATTGGCTCCTGTATTTTATGGAAAATAGATTGACGTTAAAAGAGGTAAATTTAATTAAAGAACTATATTGCCGAGAATTAGCTTTAATATCATTCAGGTTAATTTTTGTGTAAATTTACCCAGACTTTCAAGCTACCCTGAACAGAAGTTTTTCTCGCATCCCCGCCTTATAATTGTTCTGCAGATACAGAAATTGTCTTTGTAGGGTGGCCAAACACCCCACAGGGTACGGTATCTCTTCATTATGTTAGAAAATCTGGAAAATTGAAATGGCTGGCTTATCTGGTTCTCAGAGGCCTTGCTGAATAGCCCGGTTTTTTTTACAACGTGTAAAAAGCCTGGACACAGGTTATCAGAATCAGCTTGAGGAAAAATGTCCTTGTTCAATAACGTCAGTCTTTTTGGAGAGTTAGATGTATGTTTATCTTCAATACATTTTGGCGCGGACCTTGCAATCTAATTCAGCAGACTAACAGGCGGAACCAGAAAATGAAAAAATCCCCCTACTTGAGCATGAGAAGAACCATTTTGGGCAGTATGATCCTTGTTCCCCTTACAACTTTTGTTTTGATCCTGGGGATAGGATACTATTACTTCACCAATTCCCTGGAGACCAGCACTATCAACACAATGAAGCGAATTGTTGAAGATCACCGGCAAATGATCGATTCGTTTCTGACTGAACGTAAATCGGATCTTGAGTTTATTCTCCTTTCTTATTCTTACCAATACCTTTCTGGCCCCGACAATCTGCGTAATGTCTTTGACCGTCTGCAAGAGGTGTCAAATGCGTTTGTGGACCTGGGAGTTTTTAACGAGCAGGGAATCCATGTGGCATATCAAGGCCCTTATAAGCTTACTGGAAAAATATACAGAGAATCGGACTGGTTCAAGGAAGTCATGAGAAAGGGTTATTATGTAAGTGATGTCTTTCTCGGTTTTCGGCGTGTACCCCATTTCATTATAGCTATTGCCAGGCAGGAAGCCGGGGAGAAGTGGATCGTTCGCGCAACTATCGATACATATATATTCAACGATCTGGTGGAGAAGGTACGTATCGGTAAGACTGGAGAGGCCTATCTACTCAACACCTCAGGTGTGTTCCAGACGAAAAGACGCTCCGGTGGAAACCTCATGGACGAGGATCCCGAAAACATCAGGATTCCTGCATCTCATGAGGGTATCAGGACTTTTATAGAGAAGGACCCCAGAGGAGAGAAATTTCTTTATGCCACTACATGGCTTAAAGACAAGAAATGGCTGCTGGTAGTTAGGCAGCAAAAGGCCGATGCATTTAAGGCCCTTAGGACTGCTTCTTATCTGATCGTTTTTATCACAGTCATTGGCGGTATAGTTATTATTGGCATAGCAATGTTTCTTACCGAGCGAATCGTGAGGCGTATGGAAACCCTGGATATGGAAAAGGATAAACTCAACGGGCAGCTCATAAGGGCAAGCCGTCTAGCGGAACTGGGGGAAATGGCTGCTGGGTTTGCCCATGAAATAAACAACCCTCTCCAGATCATTAAAAATGAGCAGGCTCTGATGGATATGATCCTTTCCGAACTAAAGGACGAAGGGCAATTGAAACCATCGGAATCCCTGGAGGAACTCGAGGATTCCATGCGTCAGATCAATATCCAGATAACACGCTGTGCGGATATTACACAGGCGATTCTCCAGTTCGGCAGACAGAGGGAGGCAGTGCCAGAGGATTTAGATATCAAGAGCTTTATTCCGGAAATTGTCAACATGGTGGCAAACAAGGCCAGCGTTAACGGTATAGAGCTGAGTGAGGAGTATTCAACAGAACTTCCCCTCATCCGTGTGGATTCCGGGCAGTTGCAGCAGGTCCTTATAAATCTTTTTAACAATGCTATTGACGCCATTATGGCAAAGCATGGTTCAAAAGGAGGCAAAATAGTCATCAGTGCCCAGCCAACTGAGGATGGAAAGGTGCGTATTCTGGTTTCGGACAACGGGTGCGGGATTACACAAGAAAACCAGAGGAAAATTTTCAGCCCCTTTTATACTACAAAACCGGTGGGCAAAGGCACGGGACTTGGTTTGTCTGTATGCTACGGAATTGTAGACAATATGGGAGGTACCATTGAGGTCGAGAGCGAAAAAGGTGTGGGAACGAGTTTTATGATAATACTGCCGGCTGCTGCCTAGCCGGTCATACTAATTTTCTCACCCAAATGAAAAATACCAGGGGGAACAAGTAATGGAAGAGATGAAAATGATGTTAGTGGATGACGAGGAGCGGTTTCTGTCCACAACTAAAAAACTGCTGTCAAAAAAGGGTTATGATGCTTTTACTTCCAAAAGTGGTGCAGAAGCGCTGGAATGCCTGAGACTACATAATATACATGTGGTAATCCTGGATGTGAAAATGCCCGGTATGGACGGAATAACAGTATTAAAAGAAATAAAAAGGCTTTATCCACTGGTTGAGGTAATAATGCTGACTGGACATGCCACTGTTGAATCTGCGGTGGAAGGTCTCAAATCGGGCGCTACGGATTATTTAACCAAACCTACAGACGTGGAAGACCTCATCCGGAAAGCCGAGGAGGCCTTTGAAAAGAGACAGCGGCTGGAGGAAAAGATACGTGTGGCCCAAACCCGGAGCTTTATGAAGTCTCCCAGGACGATTATCAGGGAGTCCGAATAGCTTCAATAGATGAATCGACCCATATGATTATGGAGAATCCCACATGCAAGAAGAGAGGCACAATCATTCGGAAAGAGGGGTGACCCGTTACTCCAAAGAGGCTGAGCGTAAATTCTTTTTTTACGCAACAATTGCCATGTTCATTTTTTATGCTTATTTGAAATTGTTTGTAAGGTAGACCTTGTGCAATCAGAGCGCCTTTTTCTGCATACTCTGCATAACCTTTCTACTATTAAAAGAGCCCGATATGGTAGCGGGTTATATGCGCTTTGATTTTGCGGTTGTTTACAGCTGTTGACCGAAGCAGGTTGCCGTGAAGCGGAGGAAAATATGTCACAAAGGCAAGGAGAAACTAAGGCTGCGGGATATGACAAGTATATCAACTGGAAACTTTTTTTAATCCCACTCGGATCATTAATACTTTTACTTATTCTACCTACACCCAAAAGCATGCTGGATGTTGGTGTGGAATATTCCATGGGAACTAAATATGTCCAGAGCTATTTTGCTGAAGAACTCTTTGGAAAACCTACCAGCGAGCTGTCCCAGTGGGAGATCCAGATGGTAAGAATGATGGAGATGAGTATCCAGAAATCATCTTTCAGACATTCTACTTTTATAAAGAGAACCGAGAAATGGTGCAAACAGAATGATATTCCTGCTACCAATAAGCATCTAGCCCAAGTAATGGAATTTGCAAAGGAGATGCCCCCGGAGAGGTTCAACCAGATCATGAAGGAGGGCCTTGAATTAAGAAATGAAAAACTGAGTCTGGAAATGTTGGAGAAGAGTGAGAAAGCTAAGGCCCTTAAGGCAGGATTTCATGTGAAGGTAGCCGTCGGGATAGTCCTCTTCGTAGTGCTCTGTTTCATTACCGAGGCAATGCCCCTGCCCATGGTTGCTTTTTGTATAGGTATAATAGCCATGCTCAGCGGTATCGTAACGAGACAGACAGTCGCCTCGCTTTACTGGTCGGATGCTACCTGGTTTATTATGGGCAGCCTTATGTTTGCGACCGCGTTTGTAAAAACGGGTATCGACAAACGAATGAGCATGATGATGTTCGGCAGGCTCAAGAACCCTGATATAAAATGGATTTCCCTGGTGATTGTTCTTGTAGTTTCTCCTCTGACCATGTTTATGTCTGATCATGCTCTGGCAGCCATGCTTCTGCCCATTGGGATATTGCTATATACTACAACCACTTCTGCGGCCAATACAGAAGATCCGGAATTAGCCAAGATGTTGATGATAGCCATTGCCATGGCATGCAACCTCGGTGGATCACTGGCTCCTTCAGGCGCTGCCAGGAATATTATCATGATGAGTTACACGGAGGATATGTTCGGAATACAGATAGGGTTCGCACAGTGGTGTATTTATTGTATACCTTTCCTTGTCATTACAATTCCTGCTACCTGGTTCATATTAAACTGGCGGTTCAAGCCCTCTGTAAGAAACCTGGGTGACGGTTTAGCGGTTGTTAAGGGGGAAGTGCGAAAAATAGGCGGAAAATGGACTGGGCAGCAGAAAATAGCCCTGACTATTTTTCTCGTAATGCTTTTTTGCTGGATTACCGAAAATAACCTTATACTGCAATTGACCGGGATACGTTTTGGAATCGGAGTAATTGCCGTTATGGGAGCGGTTGCCTATATACTAGCCGGAGTGGTCAACTGGCGGGACTATCAGACAAAAGTGGACTGGGGAGTGGTTTGGCTTTATGCAGGGGCTATTATCTTCGGAAGGGTACTGGTTGAAACCGGCGGAGCATACTGGATCGCTAGTTCTCTTGTATCACTGACTGAACCCCTGGGAATTGGTCGGGGCATAGGACTCCTGCTGACAGGAAACGTGATTACCGGACTGCTCACTCAATTGATGGCTGACGGGCCCGCTTGCGCTGCGGTGGGTCCGGTTACCTTGGCAATGGCGGGGATTGTCCATCCCGGATCGTCGATGATTCCATTCATGGCTATGGGGACCGCAATTGCTTCTTCATTTGCTTACTGTCTGGTTATTGGCACTCCGCCCAACGCAATTGTATATGCCAGTGGGTACCTGGAATCAAGAGACTACCTGAGGGTCGGTATTATCTTGTGGTTTGTAAACATGGCCGGACTAGCTCTTATGGCGACTACCTACTGGAAATGGCTTGGCTGGTCAGGACTTTCCCCCTTTTAGTGATGAGTGTCAAATGCACGAAACGAGAGCAATAACAGTTGATGGGGAAAAAACAGGGGTTTTACGACCTATTACCCGGATTTTTCAGATTTTTGTCGACATTACGGTTCGTCCGGGAAGATTTTTTGAGCAGTTAAGCGAGAAAAGCGGATATGGTACAGCATTACTTTTCCTCGCAGTCGTGTCCTGTTTTTTCAGTCTCCTTTCTAGCCTGTTTGTTTTTAAAGACAGGCCGCTTTTTGCACTCATTTTTTTCTTGAATGCATTTACGATGCCTTTTGTTACGGCTTTTATTCTGTATCTGGTTGCCATGATAATGTGCAAGGATACATTCACATATCAAAACCTTTTCGCGGTAACAGCATATTCAAATGTGACGATGCTTGCCGCATGGGTACCTGGTTTGGCTTGGATGACTGGAATTTGGAAATTTTATTTAGTCGGTCTCGGTATGGCCAGAATGGGTCGCATTAGTGGTATGCGGGCCTTTTTGTGTATTTTAACCTGCGCCGGTATCCTGATCGTATTGGCAAACTTTCTGCAACCAGTCTTAAAAGCTTAATAAAACTTTCCGGTTCAATCCTAAAGGGAGGTCAATATAATGGGTGATACAGTCAAAGTGCTTATGGTGGATGACGAGGAACAATTCAGAGCGACCACCAAGAAGCTCCTCAATAGAAGAGGGTTCGAAGTCATACTGGCGGAAAGCGGCGAGGAGGCCATACAAAAACTTAGTGAAAATCCTGATGTAGTAATTTTAGACATAAAGATGCCAGGGATGGACGGGCATCAGGCACTAAAAGAGATCAGGAGCCGCCTGCCCGAAGTGCCGGTTATCATGTTGACCGGGCATGGCAAAGAGTCATCCGCCAAAGAAGCCCTTTTTGAGGGTGCATTCGATTACCTGAACAAACCATGTGATATCGACCTCCTGGCCTCCAAAATATCTGATGCGTTTGAATTCAAGAAAACAGATGGCCTGGTTAAAGAAAAAACAGTAGGACAGGTGATGATTCCAATAGAACAATATACCACACTGAACGGAGAAAGGACCGTTAGAGATGCTATAGGGAAGTTAAAGGAATCTTTTTATTCTATGGTGTCTACCAGCCGGATAATGGAAACCGGTCACCGTTCTATATTGGTACTAGATGATAAGGGAGTGGTTATTGGAGTTATGTCCATCGCTGATCTGCTCGAGGCGATGATGCCATCATATTTAAGTGCGCCTAAACCTTCTATGGCCGATAGCATTCAATATTCTCCAATGTTTTGGTACGGCATGTTTGCTAAGGAAGTGGCGAATCTCGCAGAGAGGAAAATCAAGGAAATTATGTCTCCATCGCCTCTTACTATAGAAGGTGAATCAAATTTGATGGAGGCTGCCTACCTGATGGTCAATAACAGAGTGAGGAGGCTGATTGTGGTGAAATCCGGGAAGATAATCGGGATAATCAGAGAGCAGGAACTTTTTTTCGAGATAGAGAGGTGCCTCAAAAAGATACCTAAAATAGGATAGCTGTTGTCTGGACAACGGGAGTTACAAGTTTAAGCCTTTTTATAAGCTTTTTCTAAAGCGCTCTTAGGCTAAGGGGCCTTTTTGATTTTTTTGTCGCGTCTTTAATGGACGGGTATATGTTTTCGGGTATCAGAAAAAAAATTATCATCATCGTTGTTTTGACTTCTATAGGTTTTTTGAGTGCTGGTGTATTCCTGGGTGCACATTCCGCCAAAAAGATGAGTGAAATGGTAGCAGCCCAGTTTAATGAAGAACAGCTGATCATAGCCCGTAATATTTCAGGGCTTATTGAACGTGAATTGAGCATCCTTAGAAAAGAAATTTGTCTGCTTGGAAAACAAATAAGCGCAAAGCCTTTCGTGCCGGATGAGCATTATGACAGCATTCATAACAGTTTTGCACGTGTCCTGGAAAGCGGTGTGTGGAAGATCGAAATAGTCGACTCTGAGCGGGAAAAGACATATATCTACATGCCCTATAAAGCTTTTTTTCTGAAGGAGGTAGTTGAAGTCGAGCCGGATGAACTTTCGCAAATCAGAAAACTTGCTCTGGAGAACGTATGGATTTCGAAACCGCATGTAAAGCCCTCCGGGATGAGTATCATGCTGGCAATACCCCTTTTACCCGGGTCTACGAAAGTCCTTGTTTTTGATGTGAATATATCCTGGTTTTTGAGACCTTTTTTGAAGGATATTCGTTCTGGAAAGACAGGTTACGCATGGCTTATTGATGGCAGGGGCATCTTTATTTTCCATCCGAAAGCGGATTTTGTGGGCAAGGTTGCCTTTGAAGCTCGACAGGAGGAATATCCAGGCGTACCTTATGAAAAAATTAATTTTATCCAAAAAGAGCAAATGCTTAAGGGCCAGGAAGGGACAAGCTGGTATTTCTCAGGGTGGCACCGTGGCATTACAGGAAAGATCAAGAAGTTGATCGCCTATTCCCCAGTGTCAATTTCTGATAATCCTCCCCGGAAGTGGTCTGTGGCTGTAGTGGCTCCTGTATCAGAGATTGAAGGGGCTGTTCATCAAGGCCAGCAGCGACAGCTTTTACTTCAGGGTTTGGTTATCATAGTGATTCTGGTGGGCGCTGTGGCTGTACTTATTTTTGAGATTCGCTGGTCAGGGTCGTTGGAAAAGGAGGTAACTCGAAGGACAGAGGAACTCAGGAAATCGGAGGAGAAATATCGTTCACTTGTGGAAAGCGCTGAAGACTTTATTTTTACTGTGGATTCAAAAGGCCGTTTTCAATCTATGAACAGTTTTACGGCAAATTTTTTTGGCGGTTCACCACTGGAATTCCTCGGCAAGGATCTTTCAAGCCTGTTTCCCGAAGAGGTAGCAAAAAGGCAACTGAAACTTGTAGGGGTAGTATATGAGTTCGGGAAAAGTATACGCGATGAATTTGAGATGGAAATGGGGGGACACGATTTCTGGATCAGCGCTAATTTTATGCCGCTTAAGGATGAAGATGGAAACGTTAGCGCTGTTCTATGTATCGCGAGGGATGATACTGAGAACAAGAACTTGGAAAGACAACTCATCAATGCTGAAAAACTTGCCTCTATGGGAACCCTGGCTGCCGGAGTGGCTCATGAAGTAAACAATCCCTTGGGAGTTATCCTCGGGTTTTGTGACCTCCTTTTACTAAAAACAGACAAGGATACTCAGCAGTATGAAGACTTGAAGACCATTGAAAGGCAGGGCCTCCATTGTAAACAAGTGGTGGAAAACCTTTTAAGTTTTGCCCGGGTGGGAGAAGGACATTCTGAATATTCTGATTTGAACCTCTGCCTGAAGGAGATAATCAAAGTGGTCAAGCATACTCTGGAAATGAATGATATCGAACTCATTACCGAATTCGATCGAAACATACCTCCGGTTAAGGGTGACTATCGACAGCTTCAGCAGGTCTTTCTCAATTTGATAAACAACGCTATTGCGGCCATGGAAAATGGAGGCAATCTCTCTATCCATACCAGTATGGATAGAGGAAACAGAAAAGCGGTTATCCAGTTTAAGGACAATGGTCATGGAATCGGCCCTGAGGACATGGAACATATATTTGAACCATTTTTTACCACCAAACCGGAAGGGGAAGGCACAGGGCTGGGCCTGTTCGTGAGCTACGGCATTATAAATAAGTATGGAGGGATAATAGAATGTGTCAGCAATACCTCCTCATCTCTCAAGCCTAGAGGGACTTCTTTTATAATAAAGCTTCTCACTGAGAACTAGGTGAAAATATGTCTGGAAGAATTCTGGTAGTTGATGACGAAAAGGACATTTTAACCCTGCTTGACAGGATTATTTCTGAGGAGACAGATCATGAAGTAACTACTGAAAGCAGTCCCTTCAGGGCTCTCGAGGTATTTAATGAAGGCTCATTTGATCTAGTAATTACTGATCTGAAAATGCCTAAGATGGATGGTATCGGGCTGCTCGAGGAAATAGAAAAAATAAAACCTGAAGTCCCGGTAGTGATTTTGACTGCATACGCCACTATAGAGACGGCGGTAGATGCTATACGCAAGGGAGCTTATGATTATTTGACCAAGCCGTTCCGCAGGGAGAGGATACTCCTTACAATAGAAAAGGTAATGAAGTGGCATGAGATGGTAAAGGAGAACCTTTCACTACGGGAAGCCCTGGCTAATAAAGGCGGACTTCAAGGTATGGTGGGATCCTCATCGGTTATGAGAGCTGTCTTTGAACTTGTAAGACAGGTGGCTCCTACTACGGCGACTGTTCTCATAACCGGCGCCAGCGGCACTGGAAAAGAATTAGTCGCCAGAGCCATTCATCAGAATAGCCTTAAGAGTTCAAAGAAATTTGTCACAGTAAACTGTACTGCAATCCCGGAACAGGTGCTTGAAAGCGAACTCTTCGGTCATATGAAAGGGGCATTCACAGGCGCCTGGAAGGATAAAAGAGGACTGGTTGAAGAGGCCAATGAGGGAACCCTTTTCTTGGATGAAATAGGGGACATGAGTCCACGAATGCAGACCAAGGTCCTTCGCCTCCTCCAGGAAGGGGAGTACAAGCCTGTCGGCAGCGTTGTGACCAAACGGGCTGATCTGCGTTTTATAGCCGCGACAAATCACGATCTTAAGGCGGATATAAAGGAAAAACTGTTCAGGGAGGATTTATATTATAGGTTGAACGTGATTTCGATTGATTTGCCGCCTCTGAAGGATAGAGGGGAAGATATCAGCCTACTAGCTTGTCATTTTTTAAAGAAGTATTCCATACTCAACCAGAAAGAGATAGATGATATCGCTCCAGAGGCTATGCAGAGGTTGATGGTGCAGGAATTCCCCGGTAATGTGAGAGAATTGGAAAATATTATTGAAAGGGGGGTTATCCTTTGCAGGACAGACACCCTTGATACAAAAGACCTCTTTCTGGAAAAGGAAACCGAGGCACTTTTCCCGGACCTGAGCCGGGATTTTTGCCACCTTTCCTTTAAAGATGCCAAAGAAAAAATGATCAGGCTTTTTCATGCCCAGTATATACAGCTGCTTCTCAGAAAGAGCGGAGGAAATATAAGTGGAGCAGCTGATCTGGCCGGAATTCAAAGACAATATTTACACCGTCTCATGAAGGAAACAGGTATAAAGGCGGAAGATTTCAGAGACAGGGACGGTGAGAATATTCCCCGATGTTAACCAATTGCTTTTTTTTCGGGCATTGCAAGGCCCAAAGTCTTGAAAGCGTCTTCTAGACTGATCATTCCAACGGGCTGTTTACCTCTAACTACAGCAATATATTTCAGGTTGTTATTTAACATCAGTTCTATCGCAAAAGTAATTTTATCTTTTGTAGATACTGATGGATGAACCGCCATACCCGCTCTGAGAGGGAGAAGGATTTCTTCTACTCTTTTTACCTTCATCAACTTACCCCGGGATTGTCAGTTGAAAAGACCTTACATCTCCCGAATTCTATCAACTGGTTTAGCAATTAAATGTGTATCTAGATATAAATTTTCTTTGCAATTTGAGTGCCAGGTATCTTTTGGACGGAGCAGGAAAGAATCAAAGCGATTTAGGAGATCTGCGACCATTGTTGAATACTCGCTTTCTCGTTTTTGTAAACAGTGAGGAGACATTTTTATCTTTAAATTGTCCACTAAATGTTTTTTGAGTTGGAAATCTGTGAGCGTAGACTACTTTAGTCTATATGAATCCATTTATTTGAATGTTTATTTGTGAAATCCAGAGAATAAAATTTAAAGGCCATTTTAGCTGTTCGGGTTGTTTTATTGAACATGACCTTTTTGGCAGTTCCAATAACGTGATATTTTAGAGAGAATTAAAATCAGGCGAAAAGCGGTTCAGAGGCGGATAAGCTAATATTTAATTATTTCTTGATAATAACAAGGGGTTGGGTTAATTTAAAAACTTATAGGATAGGTTTTTTAATTTAGCTATAATTAATATTTGTATCGACTACACGGAACATTTTTTACACCATAGGCATGATAGGGCCTTTGCCACATGAAAATGTGACGCAGGCCTTTTTTTAAGGGGATCAAGAAAATATAAAAAATACAATGAGGTTATAATAAAGGCAGTGGAAAAATGACTGAACAAATAAGCAGTTCATGCAACTGGCATCAACTTGATTTAGAAGAGGTGGTTGAGATCCTCGAATCATCCTCTTCAAGTGGTTTAACCGCTGAGGAAGCCCGTGAAAGGCTGAATCGTTATGGCCCCAATGAACTTATTGAAAAAGAGCATAAACCGCTATGGATGATGTTCATAGATCAATTTAAGGATTTCATGATCCTGGTTCTGATTGTTGCTGCTGTAGTAGCAGGTATTATAGGTGAGCCTTCAGACACCATTGCAATTACTGTGATCGTGTTGTTAAATGCCGTCCTTGGGTTCATTCAAGAATACCGGGCAGAAAAAGCAATGGCTGCCCTGAAAAAACTGGCAAGTCCTTTGGCTACGGTTATTCGGGACGGACAGCCCGAATCGGTTAATTCCAGCCAGGTTGTTCCGGGGGATCTGGTAATCCTTGAAGCTGGCAACGTGGTTCCAGCCGATTTGAGGCTAACTGAGGCAGTTCAATTTCGAACCGAAGAGGCTTCGTTAACCGGGGAATCCGTTCCGGTAGAAAAGAGTACAGAGGCATTAACAGATGCGGCACTCCCTGTCGGAGACCGCAAAAACATGGCCTATAAGAGCACTTTAGTCGCATGTGGCCGAGGTCAGGGCCTGGTAACGGAGACAGGTATGCAGACGGAGATCGGGCGGGTTGCCGCTTTGCTCCAGGCCCAGGAGGAGGGTCGAACTCCCCTGCAGAAAAGGCTGGCTTCTTTTGGGCAGAAGCTGGCGTATGCCATTCTGGGTATTTGCCTTATTGTTTTTATAGCCGGTCTTTTTCGTGGAGAGCCTCCTCTTTTAATGCTGCTTACTGCCATTTCACTTGCCGTAGCAGCTATTCCTGAGGCACTACCAGCAGTGGTAACCATCTCACTGGCCCTGGGTGCCAAAAAGCTGGTCAAACAAAATGCCCTGATCCGGAAACTGCCGGCTGTCGAAACACTGGGTTCCGTTACTTATATCTGTTCAGACAAGACTGGTACCTTGACTATCAATTGTATGACAGTGGAAAAGGTATATACAGACGGACGGTTATTCTATTCCCAAGATCTTCCGGTTTTCAGTGAGGAGGAAGCAGGTGCCGTCGATTTCTCTAACCACAACCCCATTAATTTGTTGTTTACCTCTCTGGGTTTCTCTAATGACGTCCGGTTGGATGGATCAGGCACCGCCATAGGCGATCCGACTGAAACAGCCCTATTCAACCTTGCGCTGGAAAAAGGTTTTGTCAGGGAGAGGCTGGATGCAGAATTTCCCAGGCTGGCTGAGCTGCCTTTTGATTCGACTCGTAAGTTGATGACAACACTCCATCGGTTGGATAATGGAGATGTTATATCGATTACCAAGGGAGCAGTAGAGGAAGTACTCAGACGCTCAGAAACAATCTTAAAAAGTACAGGAGAAGAGAAGATTGATGTGCCGGGAATCTTAGAGGTTAGTGAACAGATTGCGAAACAAGGTTTAAGGATGTTAGCTTTTGGAATTAGAATCTGGGAGAGGCTACCGGATCAGATCAAATGCGAAGATGTAGAAAAGCGGCTTATTTTGATAGGCATTGTCGGTATGATGGATCCTCCCCGTCAGGAAGCCATAGAAGCGGTTGCAATGTGTCGTTCAGCTGGTATCCGTCCGGTGATGATAACAGGTGATCACCCTTTAACTGCGAGGGTGATCGCCGATCGAGTGGGCATCATTAATGCAAAAGAAGATATCGTTATGACCGGAAGAGAGCTGGATCAGCTTTCTCTGACGGACTTCGAGAAACAGGTAGAAAAGATACGAGTCTATGCCCGGGTTGCCCCTGAGCAGAAACTGAAGATTGTAAAAGCCCTTCAGGATAAGGGACATTTCGTAGCCATGACCGGTGACGGGGTAAATGACGCACCGGCTTTGAAACGAGCGGACATAGGGGTTGCCATGGGTATCACAGGTACCGATGTGTCCAAGGAGGCTTCCCACATGATCCTGCTGGATGACAACTTTGCGACTATTGTTAAGACAGTCAGGGAAGGCAGGAGGATTTTCGATAATATTCGAAAATTCATCAAGTACACAATGACCAGTAATTCTGGCGAGATCTGGACGATTTTTTTGGCGCCTTTCCTGGGGCTGCCTCTTCCGCTGTTACCAATACACATCCTGTGGATAAACTTAGTGACCGACGGTGTCCCGGGACTGGCATTGACCGCTGAGCCGGGAGAGCGAGGAATTATGAGCCGTCCTCCCCGCCACCCTAAAGAAAGCATTTTTGCACGTGGGCTCGGCGTACATATTATATGGGTTGGACTGCTTATGGGCGGTGTTTCTATCCTAACACAGGTCTTATTTATTAACAGCAGCCAGGCTCACTGGCAAACTATAGTTTTTACAGTTCTCTGTTTAAGTCAGATGGGGCATGTGTTAGCTATTCGATCCGAAAAGGAATCTTTTTTCAGGCAGGGAGCATTATCCAATAAACCATTACTTGGAGCTGTTCTGTTGACCTTTGGACTTCAGATGGGAACCATTTACGTGCCGTTTATGAATCGTATTTTCAAGACCGAACCACTCTCTGCCGGAGAGTTGATTGCGGCGATTCTATTTTCATCCATTGTTTTTGTGGCAGTAGAAATTGAAAAATTATTTAAAAGATTAAAATAGATGGAAGTCATGGCAGGATAGCAAGGGTGTTTTTAACATTCTATATACAGGTGGCGTTGGTATAGGTATTGTAAATTGTAAAAACATTAGGGATTTTGTGCTAAAGCCTTTGATCCGGGGATATTAAGCTGAAATGCTTTTCGACAAGGAATTCCCTAGAGGACAGAAAGCAGTTGAGATACATAAAAAGTACTGGAAAAAATTTTCCTAATTAGTTATGTTTACAAACTTAATTAGCATGAGTAACGGTCCTGCTTGTCTTGAGCCAGCAGGGCCTCAATAGGCTTGAAGACTGAGTATTGTATTTTTTCTAAAAACCAGCAACGGAACTATATGAATTTGAAGCTTTTTTTATAACGTAGCGTCTAACCTGTAGATCCTGTCAGCACCCTCACAGGCCAAGGACAAAGCCATTCTGTCTGCTTGACGGCCACATTCCCTGCCGCTCAAAGAATGCCTAAAGGTTGCATATGAAGTACAGGTTGAGCTGGTTCCATAAGAACTCGGGATCCGGTAGGCCTGAAACCGTGATATGCGGTGATGGGCAAGTGTCTGCAAATGGCTGGTGATGGGGTTAATTGAGGACAGCCAGTCAGAGTGTGTTCGGAAATGTTCTTTCTGAATCCTAAATAAGCGGATGAGCCGAAACACTGAGCAAGGGTTAGGAGGTCCCGGCCACAACAAAAAATATTTCGTTTCGCTGTCATCCGGACGGTTACACCCATTGGGCGAGATTTGAAGTATAGAATAGAAAAAGACTTGAAAGTCAGTTGGTTACAAAAAAGTATCCTTACAGCGTTTTTTGGCATATAATTTGAATCATTCTTAAGAAAGGAGGGCATATAAATTTATTGATGATTTGATCATTTTAAGAAATTATTAATCTAAAGGAGCGTTAGGCTGATTGCTATTTATTCATTCTGGTAGAGCATCAAAACCATAGCGGTTATGCTCTTTGTCCTGCTTCAGCTTCTCTGCCTCTTTTAGAGGGCGGAAGTAGCACAATCTATCTGGACTGTTATTATGGTGATCAGTCCCTAAATATAGCCAGGATTTTGAAAAAGGAGGATTAATAGGAAATGGTAGAAAAAAACAGTCAAGTCCAATCAGTTTATATGGAAAAAAGGGTTATTGAACCACCTAATGATTTTGTGGAAAAAGCCCACGTAAAGACTATGGATGAGTATAAGAACCTTTACAGGAGGTCCATAGAAGACCCTGAAGGCTTTTGGGGGGAAATGGCGGAGAAGTATATAGACTGGTTCAAAAAGTGGGATGGCCCGGTAGAGGAATACAGCTTCAAAGATGATATCTATCTCCGCTATTTTGTAGGAGGGAAGCTGAATGTCTCTTATAACTGCATTGACAGGCACTTGAAGACCTGGAGAAAGAATAAGGCTGCACTTATTTGGCAGGGAGAGCCACTGGAAGAGTCAAGGACCTACACCTACCAGCAGCTTCATCGCGAAGTCTGTAAATTTGCCAATGCTCTCAAAAAGATGGGTGTTAAAAAAGGGGACCGGGTTTCTATCTACCTGCCTATGATTCCGGAGCTTGCCATTTCTATGCTCGCATGCGCCAGGATCGGTGCCATCCACAGTGTCGTATTTGGAGGCTTTAGCGCTGATGCCCTAAGGGACAGGATACAGGATTGCGAAAGTGAGACTCTTATCACGTGTAATTATGGATATCGCTCAGGAAGAGTTCTTGATACTAAGAAGAACGCTGACGCGGCCTTGGAAGCCTGCCCGGATGTTAAGACATGCATCGTTGTGAATAGGATAGACAAGGAAACCGTTATGAAAGAGGGACGGGACTACTGGTGGCATGAATTGGTAAAAGATGCCTCTCATGAATGTGAGCCCGAAGAAATAGAATCTGAAGATCCTCTGTTCATTCTGTATACCAGCGGCAGCACGGGAAAGCCGAAAGGAGTACTTCACACCACGGCAGGATATCTGCTTTACACCCAGATTACGCTGGATTACGCCTTTGACTACAATGATGATGATGTATGGTGGTGTACCGCGGATATCGGCTGGGTGACTGGCCACAGCTATATTGTTTACGGTCCACTGGCGCTGGGAGCGACCTCTCTTATGTTTGAAAGTGTTCCCAATTATCCCGAGCCGGACCGTTTTTGGGAAGTCGTGGAAAAATATGGCGTGAATATTTTTTATACCGCGCCCACAGCCATCCGCGCGATAATGAGAAGCGGCGAAAAATGGCCAGACGGGAGAGACTTGAGTTCCCTGCGCCTGCTTGGCAGTGTTGGTGAGCCTATAAATCCTGAGGCCTGGATGTGGTACTACGAGGTGATTGGAAAGGAAAGATGCCCGATTGTAGATACCTGGTGGCAGACAGAAACGGGCGGGTTCCTCATTACTCCACTCCCTGGGGCGATGCCCATGAAACCAGGTTCCGCGGCAATGCCCTTCTTCGGAGTGGATCCGGTAATACTGCGTCAGGATGGCACAGAGGCTGATATCAACGAAGGCGGATATCTCTGCTTGAGGAAATCCTGGCCCGGTTTTATGCGAACCGTTTATGGCGACCCGGAGCGATTCAAAAAGCAATATTTTCTGGACTATCCCGGATACTATTTCAGCGGGGATGGTGCCAGAAAGGACGAAGATGGTTTTTACTGGCTCATGGGACGTGTGGATGACGTCATCAATGTCTCCGGGCATCGCATGGGAACCGCAGAGGTAGAAAGTGCTCTCGTAGCACATGAGGCAGTTTCGGAAGCTGCAGTTGTTGGGTTTCCCCACGAGGTCAAGGGGCAGGGTATTTATGCCTTTGTAACTGTCAAGGAGGGTGTGGAGCCTTCTGACGAACTTAAGAAAGAGCTGATTCAGCATGTCAGAAAAGAGATCGGTCCGATTGCCTCGCCAGACAAACTGCATTTCACCGAGGCGCTTCCCAAGACCCGCAGCGGAAAGATAATGCGACGGATCCTCAGGAAGATAGCAGAAGGCCAGATTGATCAACTGGGTGATACCTCTACCCTGGCCGATCCAGAGGTGGTGGGCAAGCTGGTAGCTGGAAGACAGTAGGAAATCCGGCACTATGACAATGATTTATTTGGATGTGGAATAAAAAGTACTGACCTTTTCATTGAGCCACAGGCAGCCTTTATCAGGTGTCTGTCGGCCGATCAATTACCTCCTTTGCTCGGGCTTTTCCCCGGGGTGGACTACCGAACATCCTGGGGAGAAGCCTATATTTTAAAGTGTTACCTAACTTATGACTGCTCTTTTAAGGAGAAAATTATGTCAACACCTGGTAAAAACAAAGGCTGGTGCGTTACGTTCGCCGGGACTGGGATTAATTTGGCACTGGGTATTCTCTATACTTGGAGTATTTTCAAGGGGGCCATTAAAAAATCGATAGAGACCGGGGGGCAGGGCTCTTTTGACTGGAACCTTGCATCTCTGAATGATCCTTACGCTGTATGTTGCCTAGTCTTTGCCTTTTCAATGATTCTAGCCGGAAAGTGTCAGGATAAATTTGGTCCCCGGATTACCGCCCTGATGGGAGGCATTCTTGTCGGTTTGGGGTTCATTTGGATCTCCCAGACCACAAGCTATATAAGCTGGGTACTCGGCTTTGGAGTGCTAGCTGGTACGGGTATAGGATTTGGGTATTCTGCGGTTACTCCTCCTGCCCTGAAGTGGTTTCCTCCCCAAAAAACCGGTCTTATAGCAGGGCTTGTTGTGTCCGGCTTCGGTCTGGCATCGGTCTATATTGCGCCGTTAGCACAATATATACTGGGAGTATGGGGGTTACAAAATGCCATGCTTTTTTTTGGGATAGCTTTTTTGATTGTTGTATGCGGTCTTTCAATGCTGCTGGTAAATCCACCGGCTGAATATATCCCTCAGGTCACAGGTCCTCGAGGTGGTCAGTCTCAAACATTGCTCAGTGTACCAAATGAGGCCAGCGCCGCAGAAATGATGAGGAGATCTTCTTTTTATGTCCTCTGGTTTATATATTTTATTGGTGCTGGGGCGGGATTGATGGTGATCGGTAGCGTTGCCGGGATGGCAAAACAAAGCATGGGCGAAATGGCCTTTCTGGTTGTGGCCATTATGGCTATAGGAAATGCCGGAGGCCGAATTATTGCCGGAATTCTATCGGACAGGATTGGTCGCCGTGCTACACTGCGTATCATGCTTATCTTTCAGGCGATTCTCATGTTCGTTGCCATACCGATAGCAGGGGGAAAAGGCTCCAGCGCTGTCATCCTGGTATTTCTGGCGACTCTTATCGGTTTCAATTACGGTACCAATCTGTCGCTTTTTCCATCCTTTACAAAGGACTTCTGGGGACTTAAAAACTTTGGTACAAACTATGGTATTATCTTTACAGCGTGGGGCGTAGGTGGATTTGTAATGGGAAGGCTTTCACAAATGCTGCACGCCGGAAGCGGGAGCTATACTTCTTCATTTATGACAGCTGGCATTTTGTTGATTTTAGGAACACTGCTTACACTATTTTTGAAAGATGAAAAGGCCCGTTGTGATCTTGTAGAGGCAGCTCCGGCTCTTGCTCAGGCGGATGCAGAGCCCGCAGGAGGTTCTTGATAAATACATAATTAATTGGTTAATGCCTAATTTGAAAAGGCAGGGGGATAAGTGAGCCCCCTCTGAAGTTGCATGCGGGTCGCCTGTAAATTTAGCCCTTTTTATACGGGATGGGATCATGGACAGCAAGGCCCGGATCTTGATTGTGGATGATGAAGAGCGTCTTAGGGTTACATGCGGTCGATTATTAACCAAAAGGGGCTATGATGTTGTTCTTGCTGAAAACGGCAGGCAGGCACTTGATATCCTGGCCATGGATACGCTGGATATTATTCTGCTTGACTTGAAAATGCCTGGCATGAGCGGAGATGAGGTCCTGGAGATAACGGGAGCAAAGTGTCCAGATATCCCTGTTATAATAATTACCGGCCATGGCACTGTTGACAACGCCGTGGAATGCATGAAGAAGGGAGCCTATGATTTTGTTACTAAGCCGTTCCAGCTAGACCAGTTTATTCTGACAATTACTAGGGCAGTTGAAAAACGTCAACTTGCACAAAAGGCCAGGAAACTGGAAGAAGAAAACATGAGGAATCTCTATGACCTCAATCTTGAAAAAAGCCGCCTCAAGACAATCATAAACCGCATGGCCAACGGCGTAATGGTAACAAACCGCAATCTGGAGGTAGTACTTCATAATCCCGCCCTGATGAGACTGGCTGAGATATCTAAAGAGATCAGTCCACCCGCGCCAATTACAGAACTAATTGATGACAATGCCCTTATAGAATCTCTGAGGCGTATCCAGGCAGGAGAATTTCCAGAAAGCGAATCTATTTCTCAGGAGATATACATAGGAAGAAATGTCCTCAGGGCGATCTCTGCGCCGGTCATCGGTCCAGGTCGTACCCTCCTGTCTGGCACTGTGACGGTTCTAGAGGATATTACGGCCTTTAAGCAACTGGATCAGATGAAATCGGACTTTGTGAATATGGTGGCGCACGAGCTTCGCAGTCCCTTGGTTTCCATAAGACAGTTGAACAGCGTTCTTTTGGAAGGTCTGGCCGGACCTCTGGAAGGCAAGCAGCAGGACTTTGTGAACAGAGGTATCAAGAAAATAGATTCACTTCTGGAACTTATAAATGACCTGCTTGATGTGGCCAAGATAGAAGCGGGTAAATTTGTACAGCACCAGGTGCCCACTGATATAGGACGAATAATGGAAGAGACGGTCGCCCTCATGGAACCCAGGGCTAAAGAAATGGGTATTAACCTTACCTGTTCCTCCCGGGATCTGAAACTTGTCCAGGCCGATCCCAAGAACATAGAAGAGATATTCAATAATCCTATCAGTAACGCTATAAATTATTCACCTGAGGGGGGTCAGGTTTCTGTGAGTGCTCAGGGCCTGGGAGAATACATGGAAATTCGTGTGGAAGATACCGGCGTAGGGATCTCTCCTGAGGAACTTTCCAGGATTTTTGACAAGTTCTATCGTGTGAAGCACCCGAAGACCCGTCAGGTCATGGGCACCGGGCTGGGGCTAGCCATTGTTAAGGGGATAGTAGAGGCCCATCATGGCACCATTGATGTAAAAAGTATCCAGGATAAAGGGACAACCTTCAGGATACTCCTGCCCGTTATAATCTGATTATACTTACAATGAGCAGCCCAATAAGATTATGCTCTTTGGTTGTTGACCCCTAGACCGGCAATCAGCAAAATATTACCGGAAACCTTGGAAGAAAAATACTCGGGATTTTAATTTGGCAAACATCCTGCTGGAAAGAACAGATCGATATGATGCGGTGTAAATACCCCTAGATTCCATGGATAGGGAAGACATTTTCACGAATATAGGCGGCCACTCTCTGGGCTTCACCAAAGGCATTTTCTTTTACAGCTCCTTTACTTTGATATGGATGATCATAAAGGCTCCCTACCTCCATTTCAGGCCCGAACATCATTCCTCCTACGAGCCCGGCGAATTCATCCGTCGGCTCAACATTGTTTAATATCGACCAGGCCAGTGTCCAGCACCTTGCTGTCCTGTAAAGATCGTAGCCCCCTCCACCCAGGCCAAGTATCCTGGGACAGATGCCTTTGACGCCCTCTATCGCCCTCTGATAGCCATTGTTTGTAAGTTTAAGATGTGTCAAAGGATCTGAGACAAGAGTATCTGCACCCAATTCAGCCACGACAATATCAGGGGAAAATGAATCGAGTATAGGGAACACCAGAGTTTGGAGCAAAAAGGCGTACACTTCGTCATCGGTCCCTGGCTCCAGAGGAATGTTCACAGTGAAGCCCCTACCTGGCCCTTCCCCTATTTCTGTCTCATTGCCTGACCAGGGGTACAGGGTTTTTCCTGTCTCATGGACTGAAATGAAGAGCACGTCAGGGTTGGTATAAAACGCCTGCTGAACGCCGTTTCCGTGATGTGCGTCAAAATCGACAAATGCGATCTTGTATTCAGGGTGGCTGAATCTGGATTGCAAAATTGCAACTGCGATATCGTTTATGTAGCAAAAACCCTCAGCATGACCGGGAAGGGCATGGTGAAAACCACCGAGGGGATTGAAGGCAGCCAGGGCATCTTCATTTAAGAGGCTTTGCATGGCCGCATGGGTGCCTCCCGCCGTTCGAAGAGACCACTCATATATTCCAAGGATGATTGGATTGTCGTCTGTGCCTAGGCCGCATTCGAGTATTTCCAGAGGTACTTCCCCCCTGCTGATTTTCTCAAGCACTTTGAGGTAAGAGGGGGTGTGGAACAAGGAGAGAAGAGCCGGGTCAATGGGCTCAGGATCGAGCAGGGTCATCCAGGGATAATTAAGGACCCCGTATCGGTTGCACAGATCAAAGGTTTTTGAGGCCCTTTCCGGTTTAAAAGGATGTTTCGGCCCGAAATTAAATTCCCCTAGTTCCTGGGAATAGACAAATATGGATCCCTGGTTCTGTATATCAGGATGCTTCAATATCAGCCTCCAGTTCCCTGCTGCAGGTAGTCAGGCAGACAAGAGAGGAAGATTTAAATCTTGAAAAAACCTACCAGACAGCCATAGCCCGGGTCAATGAAAAAGAGTCAAGAGATAGTCGCAACCGTCGCCTGAACGTTAAGGATAAAGATTAAAATGGAACTCGTTTTTTTTGACTTGACAATAGAAATGTTCTAATGAAAGGAGATACAGGAGATTGAGATAGATGCTGTGGATTAGCAAAATCAGCCGCCTTTCCCGATTTGAAAAGGAGGGCCTTTTTCGGATAATAATACCACCGTCGCTTTTCGCACGATTTCGTATTGATCCTTTGTCTTTTTGTAATGACAAAGGGAAAAGAGTTACAAGATTTTTTTCCCCAAGAGGAGACAGAACTTGTCTGGTAGAGATCAAGCTGCCGGAGATGGACGATGCTCTTTACTCTTTACAGCTCTCAGACACAGAGGACCCGACCCAGATCGACTGGGATTTTCTTATTGTTAACGACCCTGAGTCTCAGAGGTATGATACAGATGTGGATGAAGAAGGAAGGGATACTCTCTTCGGGTGGGCCTCAAGAAATATAGCCGAGGAAGAAAAGGCCATGGAAGCAGGCCTTTTTCCGGGACAGGTAAGGAAGGGAATAAGTCTAACTAAGGAAGTTATATACGTAGTCGAGATTTTCTGCAGGATATTTGACATCAAAGCGATACGCCTGGAGGCTCTTTTCTATCATAATGCAATTACATATGAAAGATACGGATTCAGCTATTTTTCAGGATATGCACAGATGAAAAGGATACATGAGCTTTTTCAACCGGGCGAAGAGCTTTATAAAAGAATGGACAATAGCACGCCTTTCCGGAGGCCTGAATTCACCGGTACTGTGAGAGGGCGAAGTTGGGCCATTCACGACGGAATCCTCCTGGAGACCGATGACGATTTACTCAATGAGGGTTGGGACTCTCCCGTAATGTATCGAATGATAGACAAACCAAGGGGGATGATAACTTTTCCGGATCCAATATATTGATTTACTGCTTTCCTTAGATTTTTTGATCGTACCCTGACTTGATACAGTGAAACTCTTTTTATAAATTACTAGCGTTTACAAAAAAAGAAACAGTTTGTTTTCTATTAGCAAGAAAATGGCAGTATGTTATATTTGAGAATAACTTAGATGGGTGATTAGGATGATAAAGATTTTTCACAATTGGAAGATAAGAGTAAAGCTTATAAGTGTGACTCTGTTTCTGGTATTGCTTCCTCTGCTATGCGTGGCATACCTCTCTTTAGATCATTTCGGCAAAGCCCTGAGGAAATCAGCCGAGGAAGATTTAGAGCACTTGGTAAAAAATATCTACTCAATGTGTAAAATCCAGCAAGAGATGGTTCAGGTGGAGGTTGGTTCGGATCTGAAAGTAGCACGTGAGGTCCTAAGTCGTTATGGTGAATCAATCGAAGTGGTACCTGATGTTACGATTAGGTTCAATGCGGTGAACCAGGAAACATATGAGAGGCATATGGTTTCTGTACCACTCTGGAGAATAGGAGATACTCCACTTAGCCGGGATTCACGAGTTGTTGATACAATCCAGAAACTCGTTGGAGGAACCTGCACTATTTTTCAGAGGATTGAAGGAGACCGGCTTCTTCGTATATCCACCAGCGTTGTTGGAAAAGACGGGAAGCGGGCTATTGGAACATTTATACCTCCTGACAGTAAGGTGGCACAAGAGATTTTATCTGGTAAACCTTACAGGGGAAGGGCGTATGTGGTTGATGATTGGTACATAACCGCCTATGAACCAATCAGGGGGGAAGATGGAACAGTCATCGGTGCTATATGCTCTGGTGTAAGGGAGCAAAGCGTCCCTTCATTCAGGGAGGAGATAAAGAGTATCAGGGTGGGAGAGACCGGTTATGTCTACATCATGGATACCAGCGGTACACTTAAGCTTCACCCAGCCAAGGAAGGTGAGAATATAATTGATTCTAAGGATTCAGAGGGCTTTGCATATATCAGGGCAATGATAAAAGAGGCTCTAAGTCTTGAAAAAGGCGAGATCGGTACTATCCGTTATCCCTGGATCAATCCTGAACTGGGAGAAAAACGAGCCAGACTGAAAATAAACAAGTTTGCATACTTCGAGCCGTGGGGCTGGATTATTGCAGCCGGCACCTACGAAGAGGAAATTTATCAGGCCTTATATAATACTGAAAGATTTATCGTTGTGGTAGTCCTTATAGGAGTCGGTCTGGTTTTTTTCTTGACCATAACTCTGTCAAAAGTGCTCACTCGTCCCATCCAGGAACTAACCGAGGTGACAACCAAGATGGTTGGTGGGGATCTGTCCCAGAGAGTCGACGTGCATAGTACTGATGAGATCGGAGTGCTGGGGAGATCCTTTAACCGAATGATAAGTCAGCTCCAGGACTATACTTCGAATCTTGAAAAAATGGTGGAAGCGAGAACTCAGGAACTCAATGAGTCAAGAGAGAAATACCGTTCCACTTCAAGATTTCTAAACAGCATATTAGACAGCGCCACCGAATACGCTATCATAGCACTTGACTTCTATGGGAAGGTGATCGAGTACAACAAGGGAGCGGAAAAACTTTTTGGCTGGAAGAAAGAAGATGTCCTCAATAGGGAAAATATCGGTATTACTATTTCTTCTGAAGACAGGGAGGGCTGCATCCAGGAGATAATGTCAAAACGGTCCAGGACTGAAGGAGTATGTGAACTTGAAATGATTAGAGTCAGAAAAAACGGTCAAAGTTTTCCAGCTCATACTACAGTGACGGCCATCAAGGATGCCTCGGGTAATGTAACCGGCTTTGTGGAAATCGTCCGTGATATTTCTCAGAGAAAGATTCTGGAAAGGGAATTACGGGAGACAAAGGAGTTTCTCGAGAATATCATGGAAAGTTCGGTTGATGGGATTGTTACCACAGACCTTAAAGGAAAAATTACTTATCTGAACCGGGCCATCGAGGAGATGCTACAATTCAGCAAAGAAGAGTTGCTGGGCCAACATATCTCTGTGCTTTATGTCAGGGGGATCCAGCAGGCAAAAGACGTAATGAGCCTTCTGAGCAGAAGGGAGAGGGCGGAAAACTATGAAATGGAGGCAAGAAAGAAAAACGGTGATACTTTGTCGATCATGACCTCGCTGTTTTTACTAAGAGATGAAGAAGGCCAGATAATAGGCACTGCAGGAATATTCAAGGATATTACTGAGGAAAAGATTTTAGAGGCCAAACTTAAGGTGGCTCAGGTCCGGTTCGTAGAGACTTCAAAGATGAGGGCTCTTGGAGAACTTGTAGCCGGTGTTGCCCATGAATTGAACAATCCGCTGATGGCATCAAAGACTATACTGTATGTGATTCTGAAGAACGTAGGTGAGGATTTCCCTGAAAGAGAGCGGTTGGAACTAATTCGTGAGTGCAATGAGAGGATAGAAAAAATTGTCGACCACCTACGCGAGTTTTCCAGGCAGACCAAAACCGATTTTCAGGAAATGAATATCAATATGCCGATAGAAAAGGCCCTTATGATTACGGGACAGCAACTATTGAACCACAACATTTCGGTTGTTCGTAATTTTTCAGAGGGTTTGCCAAAGATTGTCGGTGATCCCAACCAGCTTGAACAGGTCTTTCTCAACTTGATTTCGAATGCCCGGGACGCTATGGAAGAAGTTCCAGGACCAAAAGAACTAACCATTTCTTCTTATCTTTTAGAAGATGAAGAGACTCCTCTGGTTGTGGTATCATTTAAGGATACAGGTGAAGGGATCTCAGAGGAAGATGCAGATAAGGTCTTTGAACCTTTTTTCAGTACCAAGCCGGTAGGAAAAGGTACTGGCTTGGGTCTTTCTCTATGTTTTGGTATTATAGAGGCCCACGGGGGAAGGTTTGAAATCAAAAGCAAACCTGGCAGTGGAACAGAAATAAGTGTCCTCCTTCCAGTTAAGAAGGTAGAAAAGGAGTAATAGAATGGGAAAACGTATCCTGATTGTTGATGATGATGAAATGGTCCTTATGGCTCTTAATGAATTACTCAGGCCGGAAGGTTATGAACTTCATGCCGTATCCAGCGGGGCCGAGGCCCTGAAAAAGCTGGACCAGGGGGATGACTTTGATCTTCTGATGCTTGATGTCATCATGCCTGAGATGGATGGATATGAGTTATGCAAGAGGATTAGGGAAAAGGAAAATTATCGAGAGACGCCCATAGTTTTTTTATCGGCCAAAAGTCGGGATGCAGACAGGGTGGAAGGGCTTGATGCTGGAGCCAACCTTTTTCTTTCTAAGCCGATCTCTCCGGAAAAACTCCTGGAAATCGTAGCGGATACAGTGGGCTGAGAAATTGTCCTTACAATGGGATGCCGAGGGATCGCAGCAATCCATCGAAAGATTGATCGTGATCAAGCATCACGGTGAAACGATCGACTTTAGCCTGATCCCTTGAAGAGAGAGTGGGCGGAGTCTTTTCTAATTGCTCCAGTACAGAGAAAGTGTCCTGTTGCACAATTATAAGCGCTATCCCTGCCTCTTGCGCGGCCTGTATGAGAAGGCGGGTCGGCTTTTGTCCCCCTGTCAACAGTATACCCGCTATTTTTGGTTGCCCTTTTGATTCTTCACCTTTTAAGGGGTCATGAAGAGCGGATTCTAAAAGCGTTATTTTGTTGTAGGCTCTTTTAAAGACCCGTAGCCCTCCCTGTAGTGAGGTGGAACCTACAGTCATCCCAGCGACCGATTGTCCGAGCCTTTCTTCACCGCAAAGCAGTTCGCCTTTTAACAGCTCTTTTATATCACCTAGACTCCTGAAAGAAATTGCAGGGTCTTCAGGAAGTGCCGTAGTTATTGGGATACCTCTACCCGTCAAAGATGGAATCAAGCTTTCTTTCACCTCCTCAAGCCTTTCAGGGGGTACCCGGTTAATTATTATTCCTTTTACCCTTTCCTTAAGCAATGAACTGATAGAAAGTATGGAGTAAATGGATTTGGATGCCTCTTGGAATCTGTCAACCATCAGGAAATCAGCATTTAGTTCCTTGACCAGAGAGATATCAGGAACTGGGCGGGTAACATCATCAAAGAAGATATGCCTTGAACCCATGATAAGCAGGATATCTTTTTCTAAAGACAGCTCACGGGCAAGAGGTTTTATCTCATTAATAATTTCTTCGGGGTTTTTTTGTTTGCAAGCATCTTCCGAAAGCAGGAAGGGGCAAATTCGTTCAAGAGACTCCTGAAGGCCAAGGACTTCTTTGAATAGCAAAGCGTCCCGGTCGGTCCAGATCTCTCCTTCATAAACTGGATTAGACCCAAAGGGCTTCAGGAAACCAACGCGCAATCCTCTTTGGACAAGCCTTTTGGCAATAGCCCAGGTCAAGAGGGTCTGTCCTGCATGATTACCTGTGGCACCTATAAAGAGAAAAGGCATATTTTACTCCAACCTCCTTTAAAGCCTTATATACTATTATTGCTGGCATTATAGGGCCTTTATCTCCAAACATCAAAAAGAATCTTGTCGCTTTTATTAAATCTATTTTCATTTCATCCGGGTTCTTGCTAATCCGCTGTACGGCAAGGTCATGATACCTGGAGTTTCCATCCATGTCCTCTAATCGATTACACTATCTTGTTTTTTGAATAAAGTTGCTAAAATATTAAGAAAAAAAACAAAGGGTTAGGTTGAATGAAATTTCTAGGATTAGCTTGTTATTTTTGGCACATATCTTGAAATTCTTTATATAAGTATGTAAGAGTGCTGCGGACGCTTAAGAAATATTTTATGTACTTATCCGGCAGAAAACCAAATGAGAGAAGCAATAGAAGGAAACAAAGACAATTTTATCGGGGATGAGCATCATTGGAGGAAGGCCTATCATTCCAGACTGTTTAGAAAATTTGTTCTGCTGACGGTAATTTGTTCTCTCGTGCCTCTTTTGCTAGTGGGATGGGGCATAAATATTCATTATACGAGGTTCGAGAAATCACGAATGATGAATTCTTTCAAAGCGCAGATTGATCATCACCGTAAGATCATATCTCCTTTTTTTGAAAGAGCGGTGCTCAAGATTACAGATAATAGCCCAGACACATTCCAGAGATTATTTGGCTGACGCCTCCAATCTAAGTCATGTTTTTGAAATTATAAACAGGGAATATGGATCCATTAATGACTTAGGCATAATAGATGACCAGGGTAGACATCTTGCTTATATAGGCCCTTATGATCTTATGGATAAAAATTACTCACGAACAATCTGGTTCAAACAGGTAATGGAAAAGGGCCTTTACATCAGCGATATGTTTATGGGCTTTCGCAAGGTGCCTCATTTTATAATAGCAGTAACTCGTGTGGAAAAAGGCGAGAAATGGATTTTAAGGGCCACAATAGATACAGAGGTTTTCCGTTCTCTTGTAGAAAATGTCACTATGGGCAAGACAGGAGAGGTATACCTTTTGAACAATGAAGGTGTTTTCCAGACCAGTCCTCGTTTTGGCGGAAAAATTATGCAAAAGACCTCTTTGCCTATCAAGCTCTTTCAGGAGGGAATTAGGATCCGCATCCTGGACAAGTGGACGGATGCTGACAACAAGGCCTATCCCCGTCAGATTGTTGCCCAGGCCTGGCTTGAGGAACCTCGCTGGATATTGATTGTTAAGCAAGATTATTCTGAAGCATTCGACGCAGTCAACCATGCTAATTATGCTACATTGATATTTTTACATTTTAGCGCCCTGACCATTTTGGTGGTTTCAATTTTTATTTCGAGATATATGATTTCAGCAATAAAGAGACTGGATAAGGAGGCTGACCAACTTAACAAACAACTCATGCAGGCGGGCAAACTGGCATCTGTAGGGGAGCTTTCGGCTGGAGTGGCCCATGAGATCAACAACCCCCTGGCTATAATCCTCACTGAGAAGCAGATTCTGTTAGATTTAGCGGACAAGACAGAATATCTTGATGAAGGGTTCCGCAGACAGATGTTGGACTCTCTGGACCAGGTTGATGGCCAGGTACAAAGATGCAAGCGGATAACTCATAACCTGCTGAGGTTTTCACGCCGGACCAGATCGGTCATTGAGACCGTTGATCTTAATTCCTTTATCAGGGAAGTGATTGAGCTCATGGAAAGAGAGGTAGAGACGAGCGGCATAAAGTTTTTTGCAGAAATGGACAAAGATTTGCCACCAGTACTTTCAGACCCCTCTCAACTGCAGCAGGTATTCCTTAATTTAATCACAAATGCCATAGATGCCCATGAAGGAAAGTCATATGGTTCAATAAAGATATTCACCATGGCAGACTGCAAAAAAAAGTTGTCAATATCATAATATCAGATACCGGAATGGGTATATCTCCTGAAAATTCAGACAAGATTTTCGACCCATTTTTTACTACCAAGCCGGTCGGTAAGGGAACAGGCCTGGGACTGTCGATATGTTACAGCATTATCAAACACCTTGGGGGCGATATTAAAGTCAAAAGCGAGCCAGGTAAAGGGAGTGAATTCACCTTGACTCTCCCATTTTCTTTGCCTCCCCAGTTACGGGAAAGCATGGAGGATGAAATTAGGGCCTGAGGACAGGATTTATATTACAAGGAGGGCTGAAGATGAAAGGGGCAAAGATTTTACTCGTGGATGATGAGGTTGTATTCACTGATAATATTAGCAAACTTTTGACCAACAGGGGCTATCGTGTCACCGCCGTCAACAGTGGTAATGCTGCTATCAAAACCTTAGAGGAAAACAGCTTTGATGTGATTGTCCTTGATCTGAAAATGCCGGGTACGGATGGGATCACCACTTTAAAGAAGATCAAAAGATTGGGTCTTTTTACCCAGACCCTGATATTGACGGGACACGGGTCTATTGATACAGCTCTGGAAGCTATCAGATATGGCGCATATGATTATCTAACAAAACCATGTGAAATAAATGAGCTGGTTACAAAAATAGAAGAGGCATGGATTGAAAAGGATGATTCTGAGAAGAAAGATATGCAGGATAAGATTCAGAGGGTTGTAGAATCCCCTTCTTCGGTTTTTGATATGTTTTCAAAGAGGAAGAAAAGGAAATAAAAATCGGATGCCTGTTAGAATTGTGATTTACTCCTTGTATTGATTGCGCAGTCGTGTTTTGCTGTGCGAAGCAGAGGTGTAAATAAAGTTGAAGCTGTGTTTGCTTTTGAGCCATCGCGACAGGTAGAGTAGGGAGGTAGGGATGATTCAAAGAAAGTCTTGTTTTTTTATTGTACTGTTGTACGTTTTTTTTTCTGGTGTAAACAGTGCATTCCCGGCCGTGAGCAATGATGATCTCATGAAGCGGCTTAACGAACTGAGCACTGTTATACAGAAGCAGCAGCAGGAGATAGACAGGCTGAGAGAGGAATTGGAAAAGCAGAAACAGTCTATATTGGATTCCAGAGAGGCGAGATCTGAAGAAGTAAAAAAGACTGTCAGGATTGAGGCAGATCAAATAGAAAAAAAATGGAAGGAATGGTTGCCGGAATGGGTTCAGCGTATAAAAGTGTCTGGAGATCTTAGACTTCGATATGAAGGAATCTACGACAGGGAGGAACGGCAAGCGGATCTCTCCACAGTTGGAATACCCACCAGGGACAGATACAGGATAAGGGCCCGTCTTTTTTTTGATGGAAGAATTTCGGATGAGGTCGGGGCACATTTAATGTTATGTACAAATGAGGATGGAAACCTGGAAGCAACTACTACTAATCAAAGCTTTAAGAATGACTTTAATGACAAAGGAATCTATCTGCACAGGGCCTATGTAACCTACAGGCCGAAATGGCTGCAAGGGCTGGAGTTTACGGCAGGTAAATTTAAGAACACATTTATTCACACAGACATAATGTGGGATCCGGACGTTAATCCCGAAGGAATTTACGAACGCTACCAGCACGAATTATGGCAGGGATTCCGCCCTTTTATTCAATTAGGTCAAATGGTGGTTCATGAAATTAATAAAGAAACAGATGATGCTGCTCTGTATATCAATCAAGGGGGTTTTATCTGGAATATAAATGAAGTGACATGGACTCTGGCCGGTAGTTATTATGACTGGTCCAATTTGCACAACAGCCGTTATCTCCATCTCGCACAATACAAAGGCGGAGGAGGAAATACATTTATATTTGACCCAACGGATCCGACAAAGCTGCAGTACAAATATGACTATGATCTCTTGGAGGCTATCTCCTTTATTGAATTCAAGTTTGGAACTATTCCAGTTAAAGTCATGTTTGATTATGTATTGAACATTGGGAAAAAGGTACCTGGTAATCAGGATAATGCATTTTTTGCAGGCATCAAGCTCGGAAATGAGAAAAAAAGGGGTGACTGGTCCCTTTTTTACAAATATGCACGCATAGAAAAGGATTCCCTTATTGGCTCAATGAATGATCAGGACTTTTACGGCGCAAATCGTAAAGGACACAAAGTTATGTTCAGGTACATGATTTTAGACCGACTAATGTTTGGTACAGCCTTTTTTTATACGGACCCGGTTACTCCGTGGGAGCCAAACTCGCCTAACTTTGCAAATGAAAGGACCCGGGAACATGAAAATAGGCTTCAGGGCGAATTCGTGTTAAACTTTTAGCCATCAGCGGCTGTAGAGGATTATAGTCTCATTTTGCGACCGACTTTTAGGGTCGATTTTATCCTTGAAGTAATTTTTTAGCCTCTTGATGGTTGAGACTCAGTTCATTGCCTATTGGGTTACGGGATATTTTTTATTTGATGGCATAATTCTTTTCCTTCATGCCGTCTAAGGATTTATGCTTCTGTTCAGAATCCAATACAGCCCTTACGCTTTTCAGGAGCTCCAGAAGCGAGTAGGGCTTTGCCAGGAGGCCTTTTGCTCCAATTTTTAAGGCTTTTTCCAGGTGTTCCTTAGGGAAATATCCGGTGCTGACCAGCACTTTGGCATTTTTGTCCATAGAGAGAAGGCTTTGGAGGCATTTGATACCTCCCATTCCAGGCATTCCCACATCCAAAATTACAAGATTATTCGTGCCACTGGAATATTCATAAATTGCTTCTTCCCCGCTTTTTGCAGTTGTAACCTTATACCCGTAAGCATTTAACATATCTTTCGCTGTTTTCAGAATATCTGTATCATCATCCACCAACAATATGCTCTCATCACCGCCAGTAAGACTCTCCTGATTTATAGTTTGTGACAACTTGAGGTTTTCCTCCAGCATGGTGCATGCGGGAAAATATATGTCAAAGGTTGTACCCTCTCCGACCCGGCTAGAACAATCAATAAAGCCGCCATGGTTTTTTACGATTGAATAAACCATGGACAGGCCGAGTCCTGTACCTTTTTCTTTCCCCTTGGTCGTAAAAAAAGGTTCAAAGGCATTTTTCATTGTGTTGGTTGACATGCCGCAACCGGTATCTGAGACGGAAAGCAGGACATATTCCCCTTTCCCGGATTTCAAGCTTCCGGGCACTGGAACGTTTTCCACCGTGACGTTAGCTGTCTTGAATTTAAGTTTTCCTCCATCTCTCATCGAATCCCTGGCATTAAGACTCAGATTCATGAGCACCTGTTCAATTTGACTCTCATCAATGTTTACCATACGGAGATCATCCGCCAGACAAAGATCAATATCGATCATCCGCGGAATAGTCCGGTGCAGAAGATCCTTGATTTCTTTGACCTTTGAGTTGAGATCGAGGGGAGTCGATCCTGATGGAATTCTGCGACCAAAGGTTAGGAGCTGTTTGGTAAGCTCGCTACCTTTTTTTGCAATTATCTCAATCTGTTCAAGATCCTGATAATTTGGATCATTATTATTTCCTTTCATTAAAGCAATTTGGGTATAGCCCATAACTGTCTGAAGGATATTGTTGAAGTCATGTGCAACACCACCGGCCAGGTTAGCAAGGGCTTCCATTTTCTGTGCCTGGTAAAGTTGTTCCTCCAGCTTGTTTTTTTCAACCAACCTGGATTTAAGGCTGCGTACTTCTTCCTCAAGCCTAGAAATTTTTGCGTGCAGTTTTGCTGGGTCGATACTCTCCATGGATGATAAATCCTTTCAATAACTCGAGTGCCTTAAATCTCACTTGTTCTCAAGGAATGCAACTAATGTGCCGTATATTCAATATGTTGATTTAAAAGAATTTATCTGTATGGGGCCTCCTGGAAGGGGCATTTTTTGGTCATAGTATGCACATTTTTCTGTGCATACTAACTACCAGAATGCTGAAATACCATTAATATGAAGTACAACATTTTTAAATAACGTAAAATTCACTCTGAATTTGATGAAAAACAGGTCAGGTTTTCATTAGATCCAGATCATTCATCTTGGATAAAAGTGTGTTTCTATGAATTCCGAGAATTTTTGCTGCCTTTTGTCTGCTTCCCCCGACTTCATCCAGCACTTCTTTGATATATCTCTTCTCAAATCCGCTGACAGCCTCTTTCAGGGATTGGCCCTTTATCTCCTTTTTGCTCACAGCAAGAGTGGTTATGTCTCTGAGACATATTGTAGGCCCCTTGGTTATGGTAAACAGCCTCTCCACAAGGTTTTGAAGTTCTCTGATGTTCCCGGGCCAGTCATATTCCATAAGGAGTTTTATAGCACTATTGGAAAATTTCCTGGGAGATTTCCCGGTAATCTTGGCATTAAAATCCAGATAGTGTTCGAGTAGCAGAGGTATATCTTCCTGCCGGTTTCTCAAAGGTGGAAGGTTTATGGGAAACACGTTCAGGCGGTAATAGAGATCTTCTCTAAATTTTCCCTGAGAAATTAGTTCGTGCAGATCCTTGTTACAAGCTGCTACAAAGCGCACATCCGACCTTATCACTTTCGTGCTGCCTAACCTTTCAAACTCCTTTTCCTGAATTACTCTAAGAAGCTTGGCCTGCATGCCAATATCTAAGGTGTCAACATCATCCAAGAATACCGTACCCTTATCAGCGATTTCCAGCTTTCCTAAACTTGTAGAAGTTGCACCTGTATATGCCCCTCTGTTGTGACCAAATATTTCGCTTTCCATCAGTGTAGATGGAATAGCCGCGCAATTAACAACCACAAATGGGCGACTTTTTCTGGGGCTCAGGTTGTGTATGGCACGGGCGACGAGTTCTTTGCCAGTACCACTTTCTCCCTGTATAAGAACCGCACTGTCACTTTCTGATATTTGCGAAATCAACCTAAATACCTGCTGCATTTTATTGGACTTGCCAACCATTTTTTCAAATGGTTGATATCTTTCGAGTTCGCTCCTAAGATAGGTTACTTCCCTCATCAGATTTCGTTTTTCAAGAGCTCGACCTATAAGGGTTATGACATCGTCTACTGAGAAGGGTTTAATGACATATTCGTAGGCCCCTAGTTTGATCGCTTTAACCGCAGTTTGAATTTCCTTTATAGCGGTAACCATTATGATTTCCGTATTCGGATCCATTTCCTTAAGTCTCTGTAGCAACTCTATGCCGTCGATATCAGGTAGGCGTATGTCCAGCAGTATCATGTCGACCGTGGTTTTGGAGAGTATCGCAAGCGCCTCTTCGCCTGTTTCCGCCAAAAGCACGTTGTAGTCATCTTTCAGAACTATGTTAAAAGATTGCCGCACTCCGTGTTCGTCATCAACAACAAGAATAGTGGCCCTTTTATCCATCTCCATTTGTACACCTGTTTCCTAAATAATTTTTCTTTGATTAAGCGGTTATCAAATGCAGGTTTAATGCCAAAATTGGACAATGTACTACACAAAAATAATGAACTTTGGGTGATAATCCCTATTTTAGAGCTATATCACCATATGAAACTGAACTCGTCAAGGGACCTGTAACAGCTACGATAGGCTTTTATTTGAGTTATGCACAGAAAAATGTGCATGCATGCACATTTTTCTGTGCATCGTTTGAGCCAGGCCACAAAACTAAGGATATTTTCCAACATGATTAAACTGATTAAGCTGTTGGAAAATGCCTTAAGCTATTGTTTTGGCGTGAATATTTTAACGGTTGCCATATCAATAAGGACTTTTAAGATGATACATTTGGAGGATTTGTTACATTGGCATGGATATTGATACAATTAATATATTTGGGATCACTGTGCGTTTATGGGTTCTAGGTTCATTAGGCGATAACAAAATATGAAAGGAGGTAATACCATGAAATTGACTTTGAGCTCTTTCCTGCAATGGCGATTCAATATTTTTATCTATAACTGGTTAGGCTGGAGCATGGCCTTTTCATATATTGCCATGCTGGGAAAAGTATATTTCTTTTTCAAGAAAAAAGAGAGACTAAAAATTGAAGAATCGCTGAAGAACTCCTTATGGTCACAACAGGAATCCGAAATATCAGAGATTATCAGAAATGTTCTTCAGGGAATATTGTCACACTATTATGAAAAGCTTTTCAATGCATATGCGGACATTGAAATCCTTAAGAAGTTTTTCCAAAGAAGTATAAAGGTAAAAAGCTTTGACGCCCTGGACAATGCACTAAAACCCGGCAAAGGAGTTCTTTTTGTTACAGGTCACTATGGAGGTGTTGAATATATTCCCATCTTCCTCGGTATGCACTGTTATCCTGTTTCGGTCGTAGCAAAATTTGCTACCAAACACCTAAAAGAATCAACATATTTAAAAACAAAAGACCTGGGGATAAAATTGATTGATGCGGCTGAAGAAGGTAAGGTTCTTCCCTTAATAATACGGGAATTGAAAGAGAACCGGATTGTTTTTATAGAATGTGACGAAATCGAAGAATGGAAGCCTTCTCCACACGAAAGGATTTATTTTTTGAGGAAGCTTATCGGAGTAGACAAGACAATCAACCTTATACAAAGAAGAACAGACGCCGAGGTAGTATTTGGCCTTCTTCACAGATGCAGTATGAGGGACTATAAACTTATTATGAAGACCTATTATGAAATGGCTGGAGTGCAAGGCAAGTCTGTCTGTTCAATAGGTGAGACAATTCTAAAATCGTTTGAACAATTTGTTTACTCCTATCCTGAAGAATGGTATCAATGGAAAAATTATGCGGATATAAAGACACTTAGTGAACCCGGGATCAACGCAGAAAAGTCAAGACCTCCTTCCTTACTAAAACCGGCATTCGGAGATATATAAAAAGTGTATCAAACCAAGAGCCGGTCTAAGTGTTTTTCGAGTTGAAAATCAGGTTCGGCAGGCACTTAGACCTGTAAAATAATTTTCTTTCGGAGATTATTTTTTTAATCCTTTTTTTCTGCTGACTAGGGAGATTAACTTGATTATATTTGTTGAGCCGATATCAAAGAACATAGGCATGTACGTCCCAGCATACCCTTTGCCTTCCATTGAGATAGCTAGTTTCATCAAGTCGAATTTGCCTGAGACAGAGATCGGCATTATATCTCTTCCAGTGGATTATGGAATACCTCTTAATATTAGGGCAAGAGATAGCTTATACGATTCATTACTGGTAGAGATAGCCGAAATCAGTCCTAAGGGTATCGGTGTATCCTGTACAGCTATTGCACAGGCAGAGGAGGCTATCCATTTATGTGAATTGATCAAGGCTGCCTATCCTGATATCTTTATTTTTCTGGGAGGTTATTTTCCCACCATCTATTACGAGGAAATATTTGCCCGCACCAGGGCGGTGGATGTAATTGTTATCGGTGAGGGGGAAGTTTCTTCTCTTGAAATAGTGAAACTGCTGGAAAAGGGTATGAATCCTAAGCAGCAACACATCCCAAATCTCGCTTGGATGGATGGTGATAGAGTCCACTTGAACAAAAATGGCGTGCGGTTTGATCTCACTAAAAAGGCATTGCTGAATCTAGATCTGCTGAGGCATCCAAGAGCATATGACATAATGCCGTATGCTTTCAGCAGGGGATGCCCATACCACTGCAATTTCTGCATGGAAGAATACATCCGGCCTTACAGAAAGGCTGTTCCTGACGAGATTATCCGGAAAGACCTGGTAAATCTCTCTTACAAATGTAACGCCTGTTCTTTGCTGATCAGTGACGCACTCTTCAAATCATTTAATATGTTTAAACAAATAAGGGAGTTGGGCTTAAAGGTGACCTTTGAAACCCGCTGCGACGAGCTTGATCCGGCTTTACTGCCTGAGTTAGCAGATGTCTGTAGTATGCTGGTCCTTGGTTTTGAATCGGCCAGCTACAAAACCTTAAGGAGAATGAACAAGGTAAAGAACGAAGCTCATTATCAGAGATATATCTCCAACACCAAAGCCATATTTAAAGAGGCAGTAAGAAATGAGATACCACTAATGATTTTTATGATAGCAGGATACCCCGGTGATAGTGAAAGGGACCTTGAAGAGAGCCGAGTATTTGCTGAAGAGCTTTCCAGAGAAAACGGCTTGGGGGGGCATGTATTCAAGATAGGAGAATGTCATGTGTATCCCAAGACTAAGATCTATAACCTAGCGAGGTCCCTGCCTGATGTTACCTTTGATGATGATGGTGTGTTCGGCCAGAATGTAGTAAGGCGCCCGTCAAGAAACCTAGATTTCGATACAGTGCTCGCCTATATAAATGAGATTTTCAATTTTTCCAATGTAACTTCCAAGCTTCAGAGTGCATTTCAAAACATGATGCCCCTGTTCAGGCTTCCTGTGGTGGCTCTTAAGGATGAAATAATACCTGATACCTGTTTTGAGGATTCACAAAGGGATGTATTCAAGGTCCAGGGAGAGAGCCTGGCAGAATTTAAGAGGTTAATTCCTGTGCTTACTAGTAAGTATAGAGAGTGGATGTCAAAAGAGAGAATCAATAGAAGCCTTCCGTTTTAGGCACAGAGAGACCTTCCCGTATGAAAAAGGAAACAAGCTGCATCAATTCCAGTGCTATCCTTGATTATGTTAAAGAGTACAACGGCGGTGATTTCAGTGGCCTCTTGAACGACCTGGATCCGGAGATAGATTCCCTTGGTGATCCCGAGGCCTTTCTGAGGGACCCGAATAACTGGATTTCCTGCAGAGTCGTTTCAAGGCTTTACGAAAGGGCAAGAAATATTCTGGGAGACGAGATGACCGCCTATAAGATTGCCAAGTATACCGTTCAAAAGACTACGCTTGGCTACGCCCAGAGAATAATCGTGAAGTCACTATGGTCATATAAGCAGATTCTGAAAAATATCCAGAAATTGAATGATAAGTGGAACAGAAGCAAGAAGGTTGAACTGCTCCAAATAAAAGGCAATGAAGCGATTATAAGGCTGCACTGGGATCCCAAAATGGAGGTCACAAAGGATGTCTGTCTTTATAATCAGGGTGTATATGTATTCATGCCGCTAATCTGGGGAGGAAACCCTCTGTCCTTAAAGGAGAAGTGTTGCTATTTCGAAGGGGCCCGTTATTGTGAATACCATTTGAGATGGCCTGCAAGAAATAGATTCTATGAGATTTTTTCGCGTTTTTTCACATCAAAGTCGATCCTCAGAGAGACCATCAAGGAGATGGAAGAAGATAAGGCGGTGATTGAAAGAAAATATGAAGAGGTGAACCGCCTGAATGTAGAACTTAACAAAAGAATCGGGCAGCTTACCGCGATTCAGGACACTGGAAAGGCAATACTCTCAGTGCTGGATTTGGAGCAACTTCTCACTATAATAATGAACCTCCTTTCCAGCACATGCAGAATAAACCGCGCCATAATAATGCTCGTGAATGAAAAGAATGAAGAGCTTGAATATATACATGGTATAGGATTTCCTGGAGGCGTGCCCGAGGAGATCAAAAATTACAAAATACCCTTACATCGCGTTAGCAATATCCTAGTTAGGGTCACCAACACGGGCAGACCAGAATATGTCCCGGAGGTAAAGAGTTCTGTGCTGCGAAAAGACAATATAATTTTGAACCGGGTCAAACCTGGATCAATTTACGTAGTACCATTGATAACCAGATCAAAAGTGATTGGAATAATTGCCACAGACGCCGTGGAAGGAGGCGGTGTTCCAAATAAAACCCGGGAGTCATTGGATATATTTGGCCCTCAGATAGCTATAGCAATAGAAAACGCGAAGCTATACAGCACCCTACAGGAGCAGATGAAGGAACTTAAACGGTCTCACGCCCTGTTGAGCAGGGCCGAAAGGTTTTCCTTTCTGGGCAACCTGGCCGCAAGACTGGCTCATGAGATAAAGAATCCAATGACGGCCATAGCCACATTTATCCAGATGCTCCCCAGAAAATTTGACGATGAAGGATTTAGGAAGGAATTTTATTCAATAGCAATGGAAGAGACGGCGCGAGTAAACAATCTCATAGCGGAACTTCTGGACCTGGTAAAAACAAAAGATTCAATCTTTGAATACAATGACCTGCACGAGCTGATTGAGAAAATGGTCCTGCTGGTTTCTCCTCAGAGTAACGCCAAGAAAATAAAAATTTCCAGAAAATTTGATCCTGCAGTAGAACTCGTTAAAATGGATTACGAAAAGATGAAGGAAGTCATACTAAATCTTTTATCAAATGCAGTGGAATTCACTCCCGAGGGTGGCCAAATAAATATAATGACCAGAAGCGTTTTTGAGAGAGAAAGAATAAAAGAGGTTAATATCGAAATTAAAGACAACGGGATAGGGATACCCTCCTCCATGATTGATAAGGTTTTTGATCCGTATTTTACAACAAAGCACAAAAGTAATATTCATAACGGGACAGGCCTGGGTCTTTTTATTGCCTATCAGAATATGCAGGACCATGGAGGAGCTATTGAAGTAAAAAGCGACACCAATGAGGGAACTGTGTTTACCCTGGCCTTGCCAGCGGGCCCTTCCTCCTCCTGATTTCTTTCCCGAGGATAAAAAAGATTATGCTGATAGAGCATGTAAATATATATCATGTCACGCTTCCCTTTGCGCGAAACTTTTCACATTCCAGAAAAAAGGCAGTTTCAGCCGAAAACATCATTGTCGAAGTCCTGGCGGATCAAGGAGAGATAAGGGGTTATGGGGAAGGAGCTCCCAGGCCTTATGTTACAGGTGAAACACAGGATATTGCGGCAAAGAACATTCAGAATTTTCTCAAGAAAGAGGATTTTCCCTGGCGGCTGGATGACGTGGTCCAAATATGGGATTTCATCGATCACCTGCCGAATGAAAAATATTATAATGCGGCTGTGTGTGCCCTCGAGATGTCTCTTCTGGATGCTCTTGCCAGAAGTTTGGACAAGTCTGTCATTGATTGTTTAACTACTGATGATTTTCTCTGCTCCAGAATTTACTATGGTGCCGCAGTTCCTTTATCGGATGGTAAGCGGATAGTCGAGATATGCAAACTGATTAAAAAGCTGGGAATCGACAAGCTGCGAATCAAAATGGGAAAAGACCTGAAGGAAAACAGAAGTACTGCTTATGCCGTCAGGTCTGTTTTTGGCGATGATTGCGACTTGCGAGCGGACGTCAACGGGGTCTGGAGCTATGAACTTGCCCTGGAACATCTACCCCTGTTAGAGGAATGCAGGATAAAGATCATTGAACAACCCATGGCGCCCATGGACCCTGACATAGCTTATTTTGCAAGCGCCCTCAGAGAAAATAAAAAAATTCTGATGGCTGACGAGTCAGCCTGCTCCCTTGATGATGTGGAGATGATTATAAGGGAGGGATATTATGGTATGGTTAATGTAAGACTATCCAAGTGCGGTGGATATCGAAGATCGCTGAAGATAATTGAGCTTTTGCGCAACAGCGGAGTTTTGTTTCAGATTGGTTGTCAACTGGGGGAATCGGGAATTCTTTCTTCTGCCGGGAGGACCTTGGGATTGCTGTGTAGCGATGCCCAATATTATGACGGTTCTTATGATGCACTTCTGTTAAGTGATAATCTTACTCAGGAAAATGTAGGGTTTGGTCCGGGAGGCGAAGCGGGCCCTATTTGTGGTCCGGGTCTGGGGGTAAAGGTTTGTGGCAAAAGTCTCAAACGGCTGAGTGATAACACCGCCATTTTGTCAATACGTAAACCATGAACATAAAAGGGGGTGTCATTGAGATCAAGATTGAGTTATTCCCGCTGGAAGAGAGAGAACAGATCCCTTCTGGAATCTCTCCCGGGAAAAGACATTTTCATGTTCTTTTCAGGCGGAACAGATTCATCTGTCGCCATGGATTTTCTGTTAAGAGCAGGAAAGGATTTCGGTTTTGTTTTCACTGTGCATGCCGGAGCTTTTCCAGTTCACCGGTATGCAGACACTGAAAAGCAACGTATAGGATCCTATTGGCGTGATCGAGGTGTTAATATCATTTGGCATTTATCTGAAGAAACGGATGAAGTACTTCGGAGCGCGGAAGACCCCTGCCTGATGTGCCGGACAATAAGAAAGCAGATGCTGAACGACGTAGTGGCTGAAGTGGCTGATAATCTTGAAAATATGGTGCTAATAACCGGTTACAGTCTTTGGGATATCGTAAGCTATTCCATAGAACATATTCTAAGTGACCTGGTTTCCTTTTCAGATATTGAAAAGGAAGGGAAAAAAAGTGACAGGTTCATAGAAACATCTCAGCGCTTTTACTCCCTATTTAAAATGAAAGAGGGTTATACGGTTTTCAGGCCTTTGGTGAGATACAATAACGGAGACATCCAGGCAATCCTGGAGAGCGAGATTATTCCTACACTCTCAGTTCCCTGTGAATTCAGCGACTTCAGGCCTAAGAGAATTCTGGAAAAGTACTATGAAAAAATGGGGGGTTATTTTGATTATGACCGCGTATTCACATTCGCAAAAGACGCCCTGGCCCTTCCGGATATAGAATCTTATACTAACATTGAAATGAAAACATATCTGCTTAATGTCTTTTGATAAATTTTCCTGACATAATATAAAAAGCCTCGTCTGTTAAGGCAAAGCGCCAGGTCACGCAGAAATGATCATATGAGCTGACCAAGGGTTACAATAGCGATTTAATCCGGGGACTCAATAAAACTCTGATGATGAGTTTAGGGTGGTGTAGGCGCGTTAGTGCTAAAGAAAGACCGGGCTATGGCGCAGACATCCCAGCAAAATATTCAACAATACTCTCGGTTAGGGATTCTATGGTGTATTTTGGTGGGATCAGGTCTACTTTAAACCCATTTTCCCGAGCTGTTTTGGCTGTTATGGGGCCTATGCATGCTATGGCTGTTTCAGCCATCCATTTACCAAGTTGTTCATGCTCTGTCTGAAACATTTCCACAAAATTTGTTACTGTTGATGAACTGGTAAAGGTGACCATTTGTACGTTGCCCTGTTTCAACATTTCTTTCACGCCGCTAATGTCGGAATCTGCTTTGACAGTCTGATATGCCGGAACAACATCCACCTCAGCGCCCATTTTTCTAAGCTGGTCAGGAAGGATTTCTCTTGCCTTTGCCGCCCGGGGGAGCAGTATCCTCATTTTTCCAACCCCCAGTTTTTCAAAGCACTCCACAACTGCTTCCGCACGATACTCATCCGGCAGAAGATCCGGTTTTATTCCCAGATTCAGCCATGATTCCGCAGTCTTGGGGCCTATGGCCCCTATTTTGATCCCCTTTAGATCACGTACATCTCTACCAGAAGCTTCCAGTCTCTTCAGAAAATATTTTACACCATTAACAGAAGTGAAAAGAAGCCATTGATAACTTTCCAAAGAATTTATAGCCCGATCCAGAGGTCTCCAGGTTGGTGGAGGAGTGATTTTTATAGTTGGGAATTCTATACAATCTGCGCCCAGCTGGTCTAGATCATGCAAGAATTGGCTGGCCTGTTCCCTGGCCCTGGTCACCATAATCCGCCTGCCAAAAAGTGGCCTCTTCTCAAACCAGTTGAGTTCATTCCTGAGCCCGACTACACCTCCAACAACGATGACGGCTGGAGGTCCCAATTGATTTTCTTTGACTAGTCGCACTATATTTTCGAGTGTTCCTACCAGAGCTCTCTGCTCAACCACTGTACCCCTGTGGATGACGGCGACGGGTGTCTCCGGGGATCGCCCGTGTTCTATCAGCTTTTCAGTTATTAGTGCAAGGTTGCCTACCCCCATAAGAAATACAAGGGTTCCTGCACCGGTTGCAAGCTTATCCCATGCTATTCCGGATTTGTTTTTACGGGGGTCTTCATGGCCTGTAATGAAGGCTACGGTAGATGTATAATCACGGTGTGTTAATGGTATTCCGGCATATGCCGGTACTGCCACAGCCGAAGAGATTCCTGGCACTACCTCAAAATTCAGACCGGATCTAAAAAGCTCCTGGGCCTCCTCACCCCCTCGGCCGAAAATAAAGGGATCGCCTCCTTTAAGCCTGACAACCGTTTTTCCGCTCAGGGCTTTGTCGACAATCAGAGGGCTGATTTCTTCCTGGTTCATAGTATGGGATCCTCCCTTCTTCCCAACATAAATCAGCTCAGCGTCGTCTCTTGCATATTCGAGGAGTGCCCTGTTCGCCAGATAATCGTATACGATTACATCAGCGAGTGAAATACACTCTCGCCCTTTTAGAGTCAACAGACCAGGGTCTCCGGGGCCTGCTCCAATAAGGTATGCCTTACCCTTCTTTTTCTGTTCCATCTTTGATTGTCACCTTAAGCCCATTTCCGTTATGTTAGTATAATCAATCAGGAGGCGTGTGGTCCCTTTCCGTATACATTTTCCAGTATCCTATCCGCACCGGATGTAAGCAACTTCCTCGCCAGTTCGGTCCCCAAGTCGACAGCTTGGCTCTCAGGCCCCGTAATTTCATCCATTATAGCACCTGATCCGTCCAGTTCGGCCACCAGACCCTTGAGGCGAAGCTGAGTTCCGAGTAAACGGGCAAAGCCTGCAATTGGCACCTGGCAGCCTCCCTGCAGTTCCTTCAGGAAAGACCTTTCCGCACTTACTGTCAATCTGGTCTGTTCATGGTCCAGGAAATTAAGAATCTCGACAGTATCAACGTCATCACTTCTCACTTCCAGGCCCAGCGCTCCCTGTCCGATTGCAGGCAGTATTTTGTCGTCTGGAATGGTATGGCTGATGAGACTTGAAAGTCCTAACCGCTTGAGACCAGCGGCAGCCAGAACTATGGCCTGGAGATCTCCTGATTCAAGCTTTCGCAAACGGGTATCTACATTTCCTCTAAGGGAAACGATTTCAAGGTCAGGACGTATATGTAGTAATTGAGCTGCTCTTCTGAGACTGCTGGTTCCTACCTTTGACCCGGGCGGAAGCTGGTCGATATTCAGATTGTCTCGGGATATGAGAGCATCGCGAGGGTCTTCCCGTTCAGGAAAGGCTGAAAGCATCAGACCCTCCGGCAATTCCGCGGGCACATCCTTCATACTGTGAACAGCCATGTGGATCCTTTTATTCAGCAGGGCGTCCTCAATTTCTTTGACAAACAGTCCTTTGCCTCCCACTTTGCTAAGCGGGGCCTCCAAATACTTATCCCCGGTGGTGCTTATTTTTATGAGTTCGACATTTATGTCTTTATGTTGTTTTTCAATCTCCTCTTTTACCCACTGGCTCTGTGCCAGAGCCAGCCTGCTTCCTCTAGTACCTATTTTTAGAATCATAAATGCCTTTTCGATTCGAATTCAAATTAGGACACGAACCCCCGCCCCAGAAGGATCTGCGCCATTTTAAAATCATACGGGGTTGTCACTTTGATATTTTTTTCTGAACCTTGGATTACTTTAACAGGGATCCCCAGCCGTTCCATCAGGATTGAATCATCAGTCATCTCCTCCCAGCTTTCTTCATATGCCCTCCGGTGACCCTCAATAATATCCGCACGGCGAAAGATCTGAGGAGTCTGAATCAGCCATATTTTTTTCCTGTCATGGGTTTTTTTTACTTCTGTCAGGTGGTTTACCTCTTTGACGGTTTCTTTGGCCGGCATTCCCGTGATGACCGCCCTGTTTTTTTTTGCGGTTTTAATGACACGGTTTATAAGGGTTTCATCTATTAGGGGACGGGCTCCATCATGAATCAGAACAAGATTGTATTCCTCCTCTACGGCCTCAAGGCCAAGCCTCACAGAATCCTGGCGCCTTTTGCCCCCCGGAAGTACGTCCTTAATTTTTCTCAGCTTAAATTTTCTTACTATTTCATTGCGGCAGTATTCTATAGCATCCGGTGGAACCACGAGTATGACAGCCTGTATGGCCGGGCAGATTTCGAAAGGTCTCAGGGTCACAGCCAGCAGGGGCGTACCGTTTAGATCGAGAAACTGCTTGGCGCGTTTTCCTCCCATTCGAAGGCCTGATCCGGCAGCCGGGACAACGGCTGCTACTTTTTCAATGTTTTTAAGATCCGGGTTTTCGGTCATTGGCCTTTGTTATCTGTTTTTCATATGGATTTGTTTTTATATTAAGAAAGCAGGTGCCAGATCAAGATCCGGAGACCTGCTTTATGATGTAAATTGTCTCAGCCTCGAGCAACCTTTCTGGTTTGCTTTTTGAGTCTGGATATGCGTTGCCGCAGGAGGCTCACCGTTTTTTTATCTCCCGTCTCTCTGGCCGCCTCTTTTTTTTCTCTGAGAGCTGTAATCTGTTTTTTCAGATCTTTCAAGGTCATGTTAACTTTTATTTTCTTTTCTCTCTTTTTTGAGGGGGCTTTTTTATCTCCTGCTTCTTTGTCTATGATGGCGAGCAGTTCTTCCTTTTTCATGGCATGTACGCCTTCAATACCAGGGATGTCCTTGGCAATTTCCCGCAAATCCTTGACCGTCATCTTATCAAAAGACTTTTCACCGATTTTCTTCTCTTCTTTTTTCTCCTCTTCCATGTGTATCCCCCACGTTATGTTATTTAATTTATCTCTGAAATATTTAATATCGTGGTTCAATCCTTTTTAATGAAGGGTTTCAAGAGATCAAGCGGTATGGGAAATATTGTGGTTGAATTGCTCTCAGATGATATTTCTCTAAGGGTCTGAAGGTATCTCAATTGCAGGGCTTCCGGGTAGCGCTGAATGATTCCTGCTGCCTGTGATAGACGGTCTGCAGCCTGATATTCTGCCTCAGCATTTATTACTTTGGCCCTCCGATCCCTCTCCGCCTCGGCCTGCCTGGCCATTGCGCGCTGCATTTCCTGCGGGAGGTCAATATGTTTTACCTCAACCGTGGTAACTTTTATGCCCCAGGGATCGGTGTGTTTGTCCAAAATTGTCTGCAGTTGGGAATTTATCTTCTCTCTTTCCGCCAGTAGCTCATCCAGCTCGACCTGCCCGCAGACGCTCCTCAGAGTAGTCTGAGCAAGCTGTGAAGTGGCGAACAGGTAATTTTCCACTTCTATGGTAGCTTTGGTAGAATCCATGACCCGGAAGTAAACAACTGCATTGACCTTAACTGAAACATTGTCTCTGGTAATTACATCCTGAGACGGTACGTCCATTGTAACCAGACGCAGACTCACTTTGACCATTTTATCGATTAACGGTATCAGAATAATTAATCCCGGACCTTTGGTTTTTATTACTCGGCCGAGTCGAAAGATTACCCCCCTTTCATATTCTTTAAGGATTTTAACGGCGGACACCAAAAAAAGTACGACCAGCACCAAAGCCAGTATATAGAACATTTCATCCCTCCCTTGGGTAGTCTTTTCGGTTAGCAGCTTTTCTGACCTTTAGGGTCAGCCCCTCGATACCCTCGACTACAACTTTTTCTCCCTTTTCAAGCCTTTCGTCGGCTTCAGCTTTCCAGTACTCCCCATGAACAAAGATTATTCCCTCCGGGTCTATATTTTTTTCAACCACACCTGTCTCTCCAATGAGGCCCTCCATCCCTCCCATTGGAACGGTGCGGTAAGCCCTGAAAGCCAGCGAAGCAACGACTATAAAGAAGCCCCCTACCAGGAGGATTGTCGGCATCATTAATTTTATTGATACCCCCACGTCTTCAAAGAGCATAATCGAGCCGATAACCAGTGAAATCAGGCCTCCGATAGACAAAATACCGTAACTGGCAACTTTTATCTCTGCAATAAAAAATATTATTGCCAGCGCAATGAGCAGGAGCCCGGCATAGTTGACTGGGAGGGTCTGGAAGGAAAAGAAAGCAAGAATCAGGGAGATGCCTCCTATTACTCCTGGAAAAATAGCTCCAGGATGGGCCAGTTCAAAATACAGGCCTGCGAGTCCTATCATCATAAGGATGTAAGCAATGTTAGGGTTGCTTATGGTCTCCAAAACCTTGTCACGAAAACCCGGATGGTAATATGTCCTTTTCAGCCCTCTGGTACTAATAATAGTTTTGCCACTCGGCAGTAATATCTCTCTTCCTTCAATAAGTTCCAGGAGATGGTCTATGTCATTGGCAACCAGATCAATAACATTCTTTTTCAGGGCTTCATCTGCGGTGATGGAAACGCTCTCCCGGATGGCCTTTTCCACCCACTCGCCGTTCCTTCCCTTATCTTCAGCTATACCTCTTCCATAAGACGCCATGTCATTGACCACTTTGTCAGACATGGTTTTCTGGATATCTTGACCACCGGCGGTCACGGGATGGGCGGCTCCTATGTTGGTACCGGGTGCCATGGCAGCTACGTGTCCCGCTACTGTTATCATAACGCCGGCGGAGGCGGCTCCAGCCCCCTTAGGCCCCACGTACACAACCACCGGGACATGGCAATTTAAAATGGCCTTGACAATAGACCTCATGGAAGATCCGAGACCTCCCGGTGTATCAAGTCGGATAATTGAAAGTGAGGCTCCCTGTTTTTCCGCCTGCTCAAGGCCTCTAGTAACATACATGGCCGTCCCTGGATTGATAGGGCCTTCAAGCTCGATTATGATTACTTTTTTGTCTGCTGAGACTTTATTTGCTGTCGCAAATGTAGTGAAGGCGAGGATAAAAATAGTTATCAGGATAGGAGAGAAAACAAGTGATTTTGCCTGTCTGGGCATTTTTTCAGACCTCCAGCGCCAGAAACTCCATGATTTTCTGGATATCCTCCCATACCTGGCGTTTTGCCGAAGGGTTTCTCAAAAGATAGGCCGGGTGAAAAGTGGCTATAAGCGGGATATCCTCATATGAATGCCATTTACCTCTTTCTGTTGTGATTTTGAAATCATGTCCCAGAAGAGCCTGACCAGCAATCCGGCCGAGAACACAAATTACTTCGGGACGAATAATTCTCAGCTGATTTTTAAGAAAGGGTAGACAGGCCTCTATTTCGTCTCTTTCAGGGTCCCGGTTCCCGGGTGGGTGGCATTTTACTACGTTACAGATATAAACTTCTTGCCTTGTGAGTCGCATACCGTTTTCAATAATCTTGGTCAGCTGTTTTCCCGAATCTCCCACAAAAGGTCTGCCTGCCAAATCTTCATCACGGCCCGGTGCTTCTCCTACAAAGACCAGTCGTGCATGTGGGTCTCCTTCTCCAAAGACCAAATGCCTCCTGCTTCTACACAGCCTGCATTTCCGGCAATCTCCTATAAACTCCTGCAGGTCTTCAAGAGTCTCGAGACCCCCGCTCTCCTTTTCCCCTCTGAATATCTCCCTGCCCTTATCAGAAAGGGGCGGGGGATCAAATCCTGCTTCCTGCTGGGCGGAGATAAGAGCCTTTATATGACTAAAGATTTCTCTAATTTCCTTTTCTTGTCCCAAGATAGCCTTCACGCAGTGCCTTAACCCTATCCAGGATAAGGTCAGCAATTTCTTCTTTTTTTAAAAGAGGTGAATCTTCGATATGTCCGTCCCCATATATGATCTTTACGATATTTGTGTCGGTTTCAAAGCCCGCATCATTTCGTGAGACATCGTTGGCTACAATCATGTCTAGATTTTTCGCCTTTAACTTTTCACTGGCATTTTTTATAAGATCCTCTGTTTCCGCTGCGAATCCTACAAGGGTATAATTGGTATTTTTTTTTGCTTTACCTAGTTCTGCAAGGATATCTGGATTTTTGACCAATTTGATGGCCAAAGATTGAGCCCCCTTTTTAATTTTCTGGATTGCCTCTTCTTTTGGCCTGTAGTCTGATACGGCTGCTGCTTTTATAACTATATCGCAATCGCCTGAGCTTTCAAAAACCGCTTTTCGCATCTCTTCCGCGTTTTTTACACCCTTGAAATTGACCCCATAAGGTGGAGGAAGACTGGTAGGCCCACTTATAAGGGTAACTGAAGCTCCTCTGATGCTTGCCGCCCTGGCAATGGCATAGCCCATTTTGCCGGAGGACCTGTTTGTGATATAACGCACCGGGTCGATCGGTTCTACAGTGGCCCCTGCAGTGACCATTATCCTGAGTCCTGGTAAATCCTGCCGTGACAGGAGTATGTGCGCTTGTTCGAGAATGTCCGCAGGTTCCGGCAGGCGGCCGGGTCCGCAGCTTCGGCAGGCCAATTCGCCTTCCCCAGGAGTCATAACCGTTATTTTTCTCTCTTTAAGGAGTCTGAGATTGTTTTGAACCGCTGGATTCATTAACATCGCAGAGTTCATCGAAGGACACACCAGGACCCTGACAGTAGCCGCAATAAGCATTGTAGACAGGAAATCATCGCCGATTCCTTGTGCCATTTTTCCAATTAAATTGGCTGAGGCTGGAGCTATTACTATCAGGTCGGCATCTTGCCCCCAGGTTATGTGATCAATACTGCTCCCATCCTGAGCCCACATGTCATATATCACTTTATGGCCTGAGAGGGCCTCAAATGTCAGTGGCGTTACAAAACGCGTGGCATTTAATGTCATTGCCACATGAACCGTGGCTTCTGCCTTCACCAGAAGCCTTACCAGCTCAGCGGCTTTATAGGCTGAAATTCCTCCTGATATTCCCAGTATGATTTTTTTGCCCTTCATAACACCTCGTTAATTACCTAAACGTGTTCTCTCACTTAGTAGCTACCAGCGGATTCCCGCTCTTCCTTTCCGATTTGCGCTACCCATGCATCTCTTGCATCCAGCAGTGCCTTTATATCCTGGCCAGCTGCTAATGCATCTTTTTTATCTTTATAGAAACCCGCTCGAAGCCTCATCCAGGCCTCTTCTTTTACTATTGCTTTGGTGATATATACTCGATATCCTTTTCTTATAAGCTGGATTGCCGCTGGAGCAATTTTTTGTGAAGTCTGCGAGGAAACTACATTTACCACCCAGGGTTCCTTGGGCACCTGGCTCAGATTTCTTTCAGCCTCTTCCGGGGTAACAAATTTAATTTTAATGCGTTCAGGAAGACTTTTATGCTCAAAATCTTCATACACCGGCCACTCCGCCAGTTTCGCCATATTCAGCCGTAAAAGACTGGGCCATTTTAGTGGATCGTCGTAAACTTCCGGCAAACCAGAAATTTTGTAGAGGCTGTCCCCTTTTTTGGTTGTGTAAAAACCAGGTTCCTTTTTTTCCGGCTCTTTCGCATGATTGCTTTGTTTAAGTGATGCCTCTGTTTCAGCCTTATATGGCGTGTTTTCCGAACTGGCTGGAGGGTTTTTTGTAAGGGCTGGAGATTTTTTGTCTGCAGGCATTTTTATTTGCCCAGTCACCTTTTGCGTCTGGAATTTTTCATGCTCTTCGTTTTTACAGGCACCTGACAGGATTAGACTTAGGAATATGGAAAAAATTATAATTTTCAGTCCGATATGGTGCGATATTGTTACCGGCAAACCCACGCCCTCAGGACACATGAATTCCTCCCGGAAAAATAGAGTATGATATACAGAAAACACTAGTTCTTGGCCCAACAACAATATGAATATATTTAAAATATTATATTATTAAAGCCTAAAAAGAATTACTTGACAATAAAAAACTAAGACCCTGCTTTAATTGCGCGGTCTGCCGGAGAAAGCAATACTTTTTGGTTTTATTCAATTTCAATAATATTTTTCTTCGGAATTTCAGGCTTCCTAAAGAACTCTGATTTTCCCGTTGTCAAAGAAAATTACTTGTAATTTAAGGCTGTTTTTCATTTAAGGGAAAAGGACATACCTGTATTTGCCAGGGACTTGCGTTCGTTTACAATTCGGAGTCATTGAGCTAGAATTCTCTTAGATGTCTTTCAGTTAGGCTTATAATATAAACTGACTAGCTGTCCGGGAAATATGCGTTAATTTCAGGGTAGGCGATTTTCGGTTTTGAATAAGGTGTTAATATTCACAGGTAACACCTGCAGATAAGTTTTAGCAAATACTTGCGCTGGCTGGATTCAGGATGCCTGAAAAGCTGGTTCTATTTATATAAAGGGAAGACCGCATATGACAAAAAGAGTAATAATAGGGGTCTCCATGTTCTTGGTATTTTCTTCCGCAGGGTGCCGATTAGCATATCTCTTTAAGGCGGCCGAGGGGCAATTTCGTCTCCTATATAACTCTGTTCCTGTGGAAAACGCGCTGAAAGGTGATTCCATTGGACCTGACCAGAAGGCCCGTCTTCGGCTTGTAGCTTGTATAAAGAAGTTCGGGGAAGTAGAGCTGGGACTCAAAAAAACAGAAAATTATGAAACCGTTTACCTGAAGTCCGCCACCAGTCCGATCTTCTTTGTCTGCGCTTCCCCGAAAGATCGTTTGGAAAGGGTAACCTGGTGGTTCCCAGTAGTGGGGGATATGCCTTATCTGGGTTTTTTTAATCTGGAAGACGCTAAGTCAGAAAAAGAGAAACTTGTCAGAAAAGATCTTGATGTGGTTGTTGGCACTGCTGATTCCTACAGCACTCTAGGGTGGTTCAAAGACCCGGTGACTCTGAACTTGATAAATGATGACACACCCGCGCTTGTGGAAACAATATTACACGAGATGACCCATTCGACTCTTTACCTAAAAGGGCAGGCGGAATTTAATGAGGGGCTTGCGGTCCTCGTTGGAAAAACAGGAGCTTACCGGTTCCTTTTGAATGCATATGGCCCTTGCCATCCTTTTACTGTGGAGGCAAAAAAAGTTCTGGAAGATGAACGCCTTTTCTGTTCTCTCCTGAACCGTCTACTTCAGGATCTGGAACACCTTTATAATTCCCGCCTAACGTATAAAGAAAAAGTTTTTAAAAGGGAAAAGGTGTTTGAAAACTGGCTCAAGTTTTTTGAAAGCCATAAGGTTACTTTTAAAACCAACCGGTTTGTTCATTTCGGTTGTGGCGGGTTGAACAATGCGTATCTTATGAGCGTAGGACTCTATCACAGGCATTTCAATATGTTTGAATCTTTTTTGATGCGAAAAGGAAATTCTGTCAGGTCGGTGCTGGCATTTTTTCAAAAAATGGCTGAAGGCGAAAAGGACATGCTGGATGTGATTAAAAGGCATTTGAGCTGTTCAAAGTACGAAGGCCAATTTCTGTCATAATTACTTGGCAGGCATGCTTTTAATATGGAAGTGGGATGAAATTAAAGAAAAAAATTATCCTGATAGCTTGTACCATTTTTTTTCTTTTGCCGACGTTAATGTGCGGAGCGTTTTTTTATTATTACTATCACCCGAATGCAGTCAAGACCCTTATAGAGAGCGCCGTTTCCAGCTACACAGGGACACGGCTTGAGATCAGACATCTCTCATATTCTATTTCGCCTCTTAAATTACAGGTAGAGGGTGTTACCTTCAGGAACCAGGAGAATATTCCCGGGTTTCATCTGAATATCGACGATATCGAAGCAGAAATGGCTCTGGAAGGCGAATTTGGGGAAAAAACACTAATATTCAATAGATTGAGGATCAGTAGCTTTGATTTACGACTGCTTCATGGAATTAGGCCGGCCTGGTTTTCAGATAGTCCGAGCCCATCCACACCCTTCGGGCTAATGTTAAAAAAGGCTGCCGGGTTACTCTTGTTCAGGGATATCAGATTCAGGTCAGCGGAAGTGACGGATAGCGATTTCAGGGTTCGATTAGAAGGCTGGGATATCAGGATGGAAGGAGTTAGGGGCCGCTTTGAGCAAAACAGGCAAATTGAAATCTCCTGCAATTCGGGTCTCAGTTGTTCGTCCCAGAATATGAGATTTTTAGCACCTCACCTCAGTATCATTATGGAGGATACCTTTTCGCTAGCTGAACCTGATGTAAGAGGATTATTTAGGGTTACAGGTGCGGTGTTGAATACTCCCGGGGCGGATGTTGAGGGAATAGAAGTCCAGGCAGATCTGGTTTATGACCTGAACAACCAGTCCCTGGCCTTTGAGAGTGCAGCTCTTGATTTGAAGTCTCTATTATTGCGCCATGACCATTTTAGCGCTGTCGGGCCTATAGAATTAAGCCTCAAGACCTCTGGTTTTATAAGCCTGGCTGAAAGGCGTCTTAACATTTCCCGGTTTCATCTTGCCGCAGATGACCAGCTTTTTTTGAAAGGTAAGATGGAGATTCAGTGGAGGGCAAAAGCCAGGGTTCGGGTTGATATACTCCAAGGAAGCCTTGTGCCGAAAAAAATTTTGGCTTTATTGCCAGAGGGAGTGAAAGAAAAGACAGGAGATGTGACCTTTTCGGGCCCCGTTAGTTTGAAAGGATACCTAAATGGATATAAAGAGACCGGTGAATGGGACTGGAATTACCGTGTCGAGGGAGTCCTGAGAAAAAATTTTTTTGAATATCGCCATGCGTCGTTGGGCGTACAGGGCAGTATCACAGGAGATATTCTGGCCCATGGAAACTTTCCCAAAGCCAATATATCTATTGCTGTGAAGACTTTCAGCACAGTGGTCTCAGGAGCGGGACTCGACCTGGCGCCTTTTAATGCAGGCGTTTCTCTGTCCGGGGAAAGCCCAGCTTTTCAGATGAAGGAATTTTTTGTGGATATCCCCGAAGCCGGTATGCATGTCGGAGAGAAAAAGCTACGGTTTAGGGATATAAAAATACGGGCTTCCAAGGGTCTGCTGGATGCCGGGAAAGTTACTCTGTTTTTCCCCAAAATCACGATGGATTCATCTGACCTGAAAAATATTCGAGCGTCTCTAGATGTTGGTAAAGGAAATATTGCTATTCACCTGCGGGGTGAGAACACTGGTTTGATAAAGTCTTTCTGTTCGCTGGGATTGTTTCCAGCGGGGTGGCGTATGGAAGCCCATGATAGTATAAAATTGAGCACAGGGCTAAGGAAAAAAGGAAACTGGTCCTTCGATTCCAGTATTGTTTTAAAGGATCTTGCTTTTGAAAATGCAGATTCAAGCGCTATTGCTGAAGGCATTGATGTCAACCTACAAATGTCAGGGAGGTTCGATCCTGGCGTGTCGTTAACCGCAAATACGGCTGTTGACATATACAGGGGAGAGATACTGTGTGACAGATTTTATTCGAATATGGAAAAAAATGGTTTTTTTTCCTCTTGTGATTTTGAATATACCAGATTACCGGGAACCATACATCTATCCAGTCTGATTCTGGGATTGAAGAATATTTTACAGGTTGAAACCAGGGGGGATATTATTAATAACAGCGGAAAACGGGAATTAAACCTCTTTGTCAAAGTGCCCGAGACCTCTTTGAGGCCCGTTTTTCGCTATTTTATACGCGAGCCTTTTCAGACGGTGAAGCCCTTCCTTACAAGGTTAAATGTTGATGGAATGGTTTCTGCAGACATGTTGTTCACCGGTTATCCGGGTGATTTGAGGATACGGGGAAGTTGCAGGTGGAATGAAGGTGTTTTCTCATGGGGTGACAAAGGGCTTATGCTTAAAGGGATCGAGCTCAAATTGCCTGTGTGGAAAGAGACCGCCGGTTCCCGCAGAGGAGAGGTCCTGGAAGGGTCCCTGGCCGTCAATAAAATGAGTCTTCCCCTGCTTCCGGAACAGGACCTGGAATTGAAGCTGGTAGCGGGCCCGAACAGATTATCTGTTACGAGACCGACTATTTTACAGGTACCAGGGGGGAGGGTCAGGATTGGTCCGCTGACTGCAACAAATATCTTCAGCAGCTCACGCTCTCTGGAGACCAGCGTTTCGTCAGGATCTGTTAATTTAAACCCCCTCCTTTCGGAATTCTGGCCGAAAAGTGTTCAGGGAACAATTGAAGGGAATCTGGATCTCATCCGCATAGAAGGTGACTCCCTTATTAGCCATGGAGAGATAAAGGGGGAGGTTTTCGGTGGTGAGATTCTTATTTCAGACCTTGGCGTAACAGGGATCTTTGGCCCTGCAAGTGTTTTCAAGCTGACTGCCTTTTTTGATGGCTTTAGTTTGGCTGAGCTCACTACTGATACCACCTTTGGTAAAATCGAGGGGGTACTGAGAGGGTATGTTAAAGAACTGGAGATAGCCTATGGCCAGCCTCAAAAATTTGAACTTTTACTTGAGACTGTTGAGAAAAAAGGTGTGCCCCAGAAGATAAGCCTAAAGGCGGTTGATAATATAGCCAGAATTGGTGGTGGTCAGAGTCCTTTTATGGGGATGGCTGGAAGGTTTGCCGCTCTATTTAAGGAGTTCCCTTACGAGAAGATAGGTATAAGGGCATCCCTGGAAAATGATTTGTTCCGCATAAACGGTACTATCAGTGAAGGGGGTAAAGAGTATATGGTGAAAAGGGGTGGCTTTTCGGGCGTAAATATTGTAAATCAAAATCCAGATAACCGTGCAAGTTTCAAGGACATGATAAAGAGAATAAAACGTGTTACAGGTGGAAGCCAAGGGCCTGTGATCAATTAAAAGGTTTTTCGGGAGGTGGAGATGAATTCCTGGCGAAAAATGTTCTGGATGACCATGGCGTTCTTTTCGTTGATGATTTTTGCCTGCGTGACAATCAATATATATTTTCCGGCTGAAAAGGTAGAATCAGTAGCCGGTGAAATTGTTAATGATATCAGGGGAAGGGAGAAGGGAGAAAAAAATGAGTCCATGAACAGGGAGAGGGATTCATTCATGGCTTTTTTATGTCCCGTTGTTCAGGCGGACGAAGTAACTACAGTCTCCAATCCTACCATCAGGGCATTGAAACAGAAAATGAAGGAGAGGTATACACAGATGAAGCCATACTACCTGAAAGGTGTACTTAAAGAAGGTGATGGTGGTTTCGTTTCTATTGTTGATACAGATGACTTGAGCCTAAAGGAAAAGCGTGACTTGAAAAATCTTGTGGATGCGGAAAACAGTGACAGAAAGGTTCTTTACAAAGAAATTGCAAAGGCGCTGAATATAGATCCAGGCCAGACCAGCAGGATAGCTGAGATTTTTGCCAAGGAATGGCAGAAACCTGTTCGCTGATCCCTGCTTTATTTTATTTTTGTTTGAGATGGTGCCAGGCAAATTTCCGGTTGGGATGAGTAATCAGGGGGTTGCCTTTTTAAAAGAGGTCAGTTCAGCTATAAAGCTTCCCACTATCAAACTGCTTTCTATTCGAAGGGGTATTCTTTTATCATCGGCTGAAACCCATATTCTGAGTTTTGCATCCTCGGTTTTTTCAAATACTCCCCCAAGATGTTTTAATTCTGGCTCAACAAGATATGTGTCATATAACTTGCCGTTTATTTTTATTTTCTCTTTCTTTATGACCGTCGCCTTTCCTATGACGCATTTTTTTCCATCCGTAACAGGAGTTTCGATCTCTTTTCCCTGGTGCAGGGAGTGAAGACGGAAGGCGTAGAATACAGACAGGGGATCAAATGATCCCGGCATTATGGAAATTTCCTGCCCTGTTTGATCGGATTCTGAATACCTGGCTGTACCTTTCTTCCAATTGAAAAAAACCTCAACCTCCTTTTTTGACGTTCCCCTCTTACTTTTTTTGTATTTAAATGAGCGGGTCATGCATGTGTCGGTATATGAGTCTATCCTGTCACGTACCTTGTAGAAGATGTCTATTAAGGGGTAGGTTTCAGCGGTCATAACAAAATGAAAAGCATTTTCACCGTTGACTTCCTCGACGGGGAGCATTTCCAGAACGGCCCGGCCGGCAGGTATAAAGCTCCATCTAACTTCAAATGTCAGTTGCTCACCCGGTGAAAAAGGATAAGTCTTTTTAGCTGCAAACAGGGCTGGGTTATTCCAAAGAAATGTAATAAGGAGGGCATTCAATATAAGCAAGGTCAGACGTTTGCCTGTTTGGAATTTAAAATGGGGATATTTATCTGATAACTTCAATTTCTAAACCTTCTCAAACCGAATATCTCGACATTGAACGGCTTATCACCCGGCTTTCTAGGTCGGGATCAAGTCGATTTTTTATGTCACATATACGGGACATGAATGAATTAATCAAGTTAATCCAGAAAGGAGCGCCCAACCTGGTGCTGTACCGGAACTTGAAAAATATTGACAGGTACTCATTTTTTCTATAGATTTTTTACCAGCTGCACCAAGAAGGTTCAGAAGAGAGATGTTTTCTTTTTAGGATTTAGCGAGCGATTTTACAGTCAGCCACGAAGGCCGGGAGCAACGAATCCTGTGATGCCGTTGTGGTTTTTTTTGGTGGGAGGTATGATGTTTTTTCCCTGCTTGGCGAGAATTATAAAATCCATTGGGCTTTTTCCGGCTCTGTTTTTGTTTTCGGCAGTATTTGCTTTACCGGTTTTCGGCGGTGTTGCTGTGTGTGCTGAGGGCGAGGCACTCAAACAGGATACGAATAAGGACGGGAAGATAGATCAGGTTGCTTTTTTTGATGAGGATGGCAGGCCCCTGAGGCTGGAAATAGATAGCAACGGAGACGGTGGAATAGATCGGGTGCAGCATTACAGCAACGGCAAGGTAGTGAAAATTGAAAGAGATACGGATCATGATGGAAGGATGGATACATGGGATTATTTCGAGGCGGAAAAAAGAGTTCGCCAGGAGAGAGATTCCGGTAATAGAGGAAAAGTCGATAAGGTGGTGATTTTTGACGATCATGAGCGGCCTCTTCTGATAAGAAAGGACTCTACAAAGGACGGCTTGTTTGACACGATTCACCGGTTACGTGAGGGTAAGGTTTCGGAATCGACTAAAGACACCGATGGAGACGGCAGGGCCAACATATGGCAGATATACAAAAATGATAGGCCATTTGAGCGCAAGGTCGACAGCGATGGAGACGGAAGAATAGAAGCGGTTTTTTTATATGATTCAGAGGGTCTTTCCCGTGAGAGCCATCATGATATGGACGTGGATGGCAAAATGGAGACCTTTCGCTTTTATTCAAAAGGTGAGCTGAAAACTCAGAAAAAAGACGGGAATCAGGATGGTCGGTTTGAAGTTGTGACTACCTTTGAAGAGGGGACCCCCGTGAAAGATTGTAAAGACACCAATGAAGACGGGCTGTTTGACGTTGTGACTCATTTCAGCAGTGGGAGCCCGGACAGGCGCGAAAAAGACAGCAATTTTGACGGAAAGATGGATGTCTTCTACTGGTTTGATTCCCGGGGCCATATACTAAAGGTTGAGGAGGATAGGGATTATGACGGGCTCATAGATTCCGTGCAGATATATTCCAAGGGAAAACCCAAAAAAGCGGAAAATGATACAGACGGAGACGGTTATAAGGAGACTGTATCTTTATTTAAAAACGGAAATCTATATCTGCAGACAAGGGACGACAATAAGGACAAAAGACCGGATACAAAGATATTTTTTAACGAAAAGGGTGAAAGAGAAAAAGTGGAAAGTGATACAGATTTGGATGGGAGAATAGATTTTTGGCAATACCACAAAAATGGCCGGCCTGTCACTGAGCAGAGAGATAAAAAGGGTGATGGGAAGGTCGATTTGAAGGCTTTTTACAGCAATGGAAACCGCGTTAAAGTGCTTAGGGATCAGGACGGAGACGGCAATTTCGAGATAACAGAGTGGTTCAATAGACCCGGATGGACCGTTGTAATGGAGATAGACCTGGATAATGACGGTCAGGCTGATGAGCTTCGATACTACACCGAGGATGTGTTGAGGCGCAAGGATGTGGATGAAACCGGAGACGGTAAAATAGATTTTGTAGAATATTTTAATGAGAAGGGGCGACTTTTTAAGAGTGAGGAAGCTGGAAAGGAAGGCCGCTTTAATATCACCTGGTTTTATGGAGATAACCAAGAAGCGATACTTGCTGAAAAAGATAAAGATGGGGATGGCTGTACAGATATCTGGTACTATTACGAAAAAGGCCGGTTAAAAAAGATAGAGGAAGATACAAACGGTGATGGACGCCCTGACCTTTGGGAAGAGTATGATTCATCCGAGGCCCTTGTAAAGCGTTCCAAAGATCTCAATTTTGATGGTAAGCCGGATGTACAGAAGGAATCAGGAGAGTGAGGGTTTTGAAGTTTTAAGGGGTTTATAAGGCATATGGAAGGAGGGTTTACGAGATGATGGATTTTCTTGCTAAGGGTGGGGTCCTTGTTGCTCCTATCCTGTTTTGTTCCGTTATCGCAATGGCTATTTTTTTGGAACGAATTATCAGACTGAGCCGTATAAAAATACGAGGGTCCGGCCTTGTGGAGAATATAGCTCGGCATATCAAGAACGGCGAAGACCATCGTGCTTACGAACTTGCCGAATCAAGCGACTCTCCCATGGGGCGTGTTTTGGCCCAGGCCATGGAAGTAAAAGATCAGGATCAGGAGATTATTGAAACTGTAATGGTAAACGCGACAGAAGAAGAGGTAAGAGGATTATCCCGTTATCTGCAGGCGCTGGCCACCATCGGGAATATTGCACCTCTTCTGGGTCTCCTGGGAACTGTAATAGGTATGATCAAAGCATTTATGGTGATCCAGCAGATGGGTGGCAAAGTGAACGCAGCTGTCCTCGCCGGAGGGATATGGGAAGCCATGCTTACGACTGCCCTGGGGCTGGCAGTTGCACTGCCCACTATTGTAGCACACAGTTATCTGCTTGCGCGTGTTGATACATATGAGGCCCAGCTTCAGGGTGGTGCTGTCACCTTCATCAAGGCCTTGGCTAAGAGTTCATAAAAAGGAGGCCCGGTATGCTCGTTCATAAAAGCAAGAGGGCGCGTTACGAGGTACAGATGCCTCTTACACCCCTTATAGATATTGTCTTTCTTCTACTGGTCTATTTTCTCCTGACCACCAATTTTATGGTGGATGAGGGTATCAAGATCAAACTTCCTCAGGCAAAGGCCTCTGCTCCGCAGGTGGAAGAGACAATAACAGTTTATGTTGATCAACATGGAAAAGCCTTTTTGGGTGACCAGGAGATGGATATTTCCCGTCTTTTTGAACGACTCAGGGAGATGATAGGAGATCAGAAGGATAAACTCGTGGTGGTGAGGGCGGATCGCGCTGTAATCCTGAACAGGGCGGTCAAGGTAATGGATGTGGTCAAGGCCGCTGGTGCCGGAAGGCTTTGCCTGGCTACGGAAAAGGAATTCTGATCAGGTGACAAAACAAGTGGTCCGGAAAAAACAAGGCCCCAATCGGCTCCTCCAGATTCTGATTGCGGTTTCTTTTGGAATTCACACAGTAATATTCCTCCATATAGCCGGGATATACAGAACAAATGTTCTGAGCGTTATAGAGCTTACACTGAGGGACGTGTCCAAACCTCCTGCAAGGGATATTCCGAGGCCCCGCCTCAGGCCCAAACCAAGGATCGTACCTAGTGATCTCAGGAGGCATGAAGTAAAAAAAGCACACATACCGCAGTTCAAGCCCTTGGACATAGAGCCTATGGAGAGCAATCTATCTGAAGGCCTTATGGAGCGAATCAGCCCTCCTGAGATACCGGATTCAGGTCCTAAGACCTCTGAATGGGTTCCTGCTGCCCCCGTAGAAGCAACAGGAAATTACCAGACCTCAATTGATTACTTTGAAATGGTCCGGCTGAGGATAGAACGCTATAAGCAATATCCTCTGTCAGCCAGAACAAGACAGATCGAAGGCAGGACTACGGTACGGTTTGTAATAACGCCCGAGGGCGGGATTTTGGATCTTAAGGTCATAAAACATTCCAGGAGCGCCATCCTCGATCGAGCTGCAGTAAATGCCATAAAAAAATCGGCTCCCTTCCCCAAACCTCCCCCGAATATGTTTAAGGGACCTGTACCCCTGGAATTGACCATTGTATTTGAATTGACTTGACACGGTTAATGTAGCTTTTGGCTTGCTAAAAATTCTTGCCCTGAGATTTTCCTGTTTAAATACCTAACAAGAGACTGTTTTTACAGCTGCTCTATTTGTGTTCGTGAGGAGCAGTTCCATGAAGATGGGCATGAAAATGCATATGTGCATGCAATTCCTCGTCCATTCGTATCCTCCCTTTTTCCATAGTATAAATAAAAGATGTCGTTTCGGCCAAAAAATCAATTTCATGCGATATCATAATGCAGGAGAGGTCCTGGTCGGAGAGCACATCAATGATTTTTCTTTTTGTCCTTTCATCGAGCCCTGTCGTGGGTTCATCAAGGACCAGTATTTCCGGCTCCATAGCAAGTACAGTGGCCAGAGAAACCAGTTTTTTCTCCCCCCCAGAAAGTTTATGGGTTATCCTCTCTTCAAACCCTGCCAGGCCCAGTTTTTCCAGTACATTCAAGGATATATCGATAGCTTCTCTCTGGGATTTGCCTGCGTTCAAAGGTCCGAATGCCACATCTTCCAGCACGGTGGGACTGAACAGCTGGTCGTCGGCATCCTGGAACAAAAGGCCTATCTTTTGTCTGATTTGTCTGTAATCTTTTTCTCCAGTAACAGGCCGGCCGAAGATTTGGATGGTACCGGAAGAGGGCTTTAGAAGCCCCATTATAATATGAAACAAAGTTGTTTTGCCGCTCCCATTGGGGCCGATAAGTCCCAGCCTGTCCCCACGGTAAAAGCGGAAGTCAAGCTTATCAAGTACCAGCGGGCTCCCTGGGTAGGAAAAGCAAATTTCATTAAGATTTATCAGTAGATTATTTCTGTCCATTGCAATACTGCCAGCAAAAAGATAAGGGTTGCCATTAAAATAGTCCAGATCCAATCGATTCGCGACATAGAAAATGTTTTAAGACAATAAAATTCACCTTTGAAACCCCTGCAAAGCATTGCCTGATAAACTCTCTCAGCCCGGGCCGATGCCCTGACAAAAAGCATCCCCAAAAGATATGCGTATGTTTTATATGTATGTATATTTGTTCCAGGTTGGAAGCCCCTGATTTTGGCAGCCCTTGCCAGCCGCTGATATTCCTGTTCTATCACAAAGACGTACCTGTAAGTTAGCAGCAGGAGATGTACCATTTTGGAAGGAATTTTAAGGCGGTGGAGAGAGTGTCCTGTGGTAGCGATTGACATTGAAGCAACAAGGGATATGAATACCAGGAGAATGGCATTGGACTTAAGCGTTATTCGGGCCGCAACCAATATTCCAGGTTTTGTGGCCACCAGGGGACCGAGGCGGAAAAGTTCTTCCCCGCTAAAGGTGAACGGCAATACCAGCCAGAAAAATAGGATAAGACCGTTTACGAGGACAACCCTTTTAGCCACTTCACGCATGTCCAGCCGGGCCAGACCCGTAGTCAGAAAAGAGACAAAAAGGGCCGCAAAGAGGACAGGGAACTTGGAGCTGAGTGCAACCACAAAGGCATATGCTGTAGCCAGAAGGATCCTCGCTCTGGGATCGATCTGGTGTACCGTGGAGTTGCCGTACGCGAAGGGTTCCCGTATCAAAGCTTTAAAGCTCCTCCGTTTTTATTCCTTTAGCCTGGACAGCATATCCGGATCCACCTTTTTCAGGAAGGCCACACAGAAAGCGGTGATTATCCCCTCTATGATCATCACGGGAAGATGCGCAAAAGCTATCATCCCGGACACCTTTAAGAAATCCTTTTCTGTAAAGAACAGCGCAAGCCCTACAAGAACGGCTCCGAGAAATACGGAAACGCAACCGCAGCCAAATGCGGCGGGAAGAGCGATTGAGGATTTTTTGCCTATCAACGGTGTGAATATGAAATAACACAAAAGAGCAGGCAAGGCCATTATTAACGTATTGATTCCTAGAGTTGTAATACCGCCGAACTGGAAAAAAAGGGCCTGGAGAGTCAGGGCCACAAGTATGGCTGGAAATGCCCCCCAGCCTAGCAAGAGGCCTACTATTCCGTTTAGAACGAGATGAACACTGGAAGGGCCAATTGGCACATGAATTAATGAGGCCACAAAAAAGGATGCTGATAGGATTCCAGCTCTGGGGATACTATCATAACCCATCTTTTTCATGCCGATTATCGTGCCCGCCGCTGCGATTACCATGCCTGAAACGAGGACAGGCCCGGACAACACTCCCTCTGAAATATGCATAAGAAGACTTCCTTTCTGTATCACAACAAAAAAAGGCCACAAATCGCCAACAGGGTGTGAAACCTATCGGCCTTCGTGACCTGTGTTTCCTTACCAGTTTACTGGTTAATGTTCAGGCTTCGTGCGTATATAAAAAATTTTAACGTTTAATGAGCGTTATGTCAACAGGTTTTAATCAGATTTACCGGCCTGCTTGGCCCATAACACAGGGTTTGGTGTAAACTTTCCTGGCAGTATCTTTTGAAATCAGATTGAGCCCTTTCCTGTTGACAAGCTGAATGTATCTCTGTAGCATCTGCTGAAATATTTTTCATGAACAAAGTTATGCCAGGCGAGAGCCATCCCGACTTTGGGTGGCTCTTTTTTTTATGTCGAAGGGCAAAAGGAGGTTTAAGGGATATGACTGTTAAGGTAGTTGTGCTTGTCACGTATTTTTTGATCGTACTGACAATAGGCTTTTTAGCCCGGACGCGCTGGAAGTCCTCACCGGAAACCTATTTTTTGGCCGATAGAAAGCTTGGCACTTGGGTGCTGTTAGCCACAATGGTAGCCACAAATTTTTCCGCCTTCACAGTGTTTGGAACCTCGGGTGCAGGCTATCGTGACGGGTATGCCTTTTTTCCCATAATGGGCTTTGGAACCGGATTCATGGCCCTGACATTCTGGGTGCTTGGAAGAAGGATCTGGAAGATTGGACTGGAACACGGGGTGGTGACGCCACCTGAGATGATACGTGCGATATATGGCAGTCCTTTCCTTTCCTTTTTGTTTGCGGTGGTAATGATTATTTTCACAGTCCCATATCTGGCGCTTCAGCCTATGGCCGCTGGTTACGCACTTGAGGAACTTGTAGGCCTTCCCTATTTCAAAGGTTGTCTGCTGGTAACCGGCATTATAGTTCTGTACACCCTGAGGGGAGGCTTGAGGGCGGTGGCATGGACCGATCTGTTCCAGGGCGTGCTTATGGTTGTCCTGCTGGCTGTCTCCCTGGTGCTTATTGCCAGTTATCATGGTGGTTTCGGGATTGCAAATCAGAAAGTTATGGCCTCAACTCCTGAACTTTTTTCGAGGCCGGGGGCGCTCGGAAAATATACCGTTTCAATATGGTTCAGCTATATGATGCTCTGGTTTTTTTGTGATCCGATGTTTCCTCAGCTGTTCCAGCGTTTTTTTTCAGCAAAGAGTGATAAGACCATTTCAAGGATGATGCTTTTTTATCCTTTGATCTGTACACTTGTTTTTTTCATGCCTATTGCCATTGGGGTACTGGGTCATCTCTCGATTCCAGACCTCGCCGGGAAAGAGGCGGACAGGATTCTCCCCATGGTGATAACCCTCGTTTCCGGCAATATCATGTCTGCACTTGTAATAGCATGCGGTCTGGCTGCACTCATGTCCACTATGGATTCCCAGCTTCTCACCCTTAGTTCAATTTTTACCAAGGACATACTTGATTTAACAGGCGGAAGACGTCTCCAGGGCCCTATGACAGGCCGAATATTCGTGGTTTTTTTGAGCATAGCAGGGCTTGTCCTTGCTTATAGGCCTCCTTCAACGATTCTGCAAATCGCAACGCAGACTTTTACCGGGCTTGCGGTTTTGTTCCCTACAGTCATATTCGGACTGTATCTTAAGAAGGTAAAGCCGCTGTCCGCGATTCTGTCTATATTTTTTGGGGAGACTATGGTAGCGCTTCATTACTTTAAGCTTATTCCCACGGGCGGTTTTCTTCCCGTGGTCTCTGTAATGGCTGTTACATTCTCTATCTATATTTTTGTGCATGTTGTTCTGATGTGGCGCGAAAAATCGCTTTATATTAAGATACCGCAATGGCTTTATGATCCTTATTTCTGGGCACTTACATTAGTGTTTATCCTTTCCCTCGATTTTTGGGCATGGGGGAGGTCCAAGCCTCAGTGGGCCGGTCTACCTTTGTGGATGGGATATTTTGTGGGACTTTCAGCACTGCAGACTGTACTTATGATTTGCCTTGTTCGAAGGGAGGTACCGTCACCTGGCGAGACGTATTATTCGGAACGTGAAGGCCTGGTTCCTGAATCTTAACCTGTAAGTGGCTTACCCTGTCAGTCTAGACATAAGTTTTTTTATGCGCATGGAGAATTTTCTGTAAATATATTTTCTGTTTCTGCTTGAAAACCTGTTTTCTACGAACAGGCTGTGCTTAAAAGCCCCCTATGCTCTGATAAGAATTTTGACGCTAGATTTATAAAGCCGACCTGGATAGATAAATGTTGAACAAGGTGTTCAAGATATCCGAGCGTGGCTCGAACATACGGCGTGAAGTGACCGGTGGCGCAACCACCTATATGACCATGATTTATATCGTGTTCGTGCAGCCGGTGGTACTTTCGTCGGCCGGTATGGATTTTGGGGCTGTAATGGTGGCCACATGCGTGGCCTCCGCGGTTGCGTGCCTGATAATGGGCATTTATGCCAACTATCCTGTAGCCTTGGCCCCGGCTATGGGGACCAATTTCTATTTTGCCTTCACTGTAATAGTGGGAATGAAAATCGATTGGCCGGAAGTGCTGGGAGCGACGTTTGTGGCGGGGATACTTTTTCTTGCATTATCTCTCACAGGTCTGAGGGAAAAGGTCATCAGTTCTCTACCCTCTTCGCTCATGAACGCTATGGCATCAGGTATCGGCTTGATGATAGCGCTGGTAGGTCTCGAGTGGTCCGGAATCATAGTGGATCATGCGGGCACACTGGTAGGCTTGGGGGATCTCGGGAGTGCGCCTGTGCTCCTGTCACTCTTTGGCCTGGGAGTTATCTCCGTGCTTTTGGTTCTTAACGTGCCCGGGGCTATTCTTGTTGGCATATTTTGTACCGCGGCGGCTGGTATGTTAACAGGTCTCTTTGTATACCAGGGGATTATGTCTGAGCCGCCCTCACTTTCCCCCACCGCGTTTAAATTGGAACTGGGCTCTCTTCTTTCTTGGAATCTGGTGGTTGCGACCCTTGTTTTTCTGTTTCTGGATATTTTCGATACCCTAGGAACTCTCGTGGGAATAGCCCCGGAGGCCGGGCTAATGAAACAAGGACACCTGGTTAACGGTAGGCGTGCCCTTGTTGCGGATGCCACGGGTACGGTAGTGGGCTCACTTCTGGGCACCTCAACTATCACCTGTTACGTAGAGAGTGCGGCCGGCATACAGAGCGGCGCGCGAACCGGCTTAGCTTCTGTTGTGACAGGAATGATGCTCTTTCTAACCCCGTTTTTCTATCCAATGATCAAGATGATCGGCGGCGGGGTGCAGGTTAATCAGTCGCTTACGCTTTACCCGGTAACAGCGCCCGCCTTGATAATTATAGGTGTTTTCATGATGAAGGCAGCGGCAAAAATCCCCTGGTTTGATTTTGCCGAAGCCCTGCCGGCATTTCTCACTATGACGATTATGCCTCTCACGGTTAGTATTACCGAAGGTATTTCTTTTGGACTTATTTCCTACAGCGCCCTGGCTATTATCCGCGGCAAGGCGAGGGAGGCCTCCTGGCCCTTGCACTTGTGCGCTGTTTTTTTCCTGCTCCGTTATATTTTCTTGGTGTAACAGGCTCTTACCCCATTTTTATTTTGTTCCCGAAGGGACTCTTCTTCCCCGTTTCTGTCCATGTATAAAACAAGAGCAGGAGCATTAAAATTATCTGAAATATCGAGAGAGGCATCAATTTGTCCTAGCAGGGATCTAAACAATTCTCTTCCCTATGCATGTTTCATACTGTTTTAGAAACCAATTGGTTAGATATCTTTAGTTTAGGCCGTGGTCCATACTGCTGCAGGTCAGCAGGTGAATATTTGAAACCGGGAAAGAGGTATGGCGGATATCATAGTTAGAGGAAGTCAGACTGCGGACTGGTCCAGAATTTTTGGAAACTTGACTAACAAGCGGATAGCAATGTAACATTGTGCCAAAAAATTTTAGGGAGTGTAAGTTTATTTTTTTGTTTTGCAAGACAGGTTACCGAGCCGGGTAAGGATGGTTAATGATGAAAGTACTGGTTATAGGAAGCGGCGGTCGAGAGCATGCCATTGCCTGGAAGGTTGCACAGTCCAGCCAGGTGAAAAAAGTATTTGTGGCCCCTGGTAACGCAGGGACGGCACTGGAAGAAAAGCTGGAAAACATTTCCCTTGATGCTGGCAATATAGATGCATCGGTCAGGTTTGCAGTGCAGGAAGATATCGGTCTGACAATAGTAGGCCCGGAGGTCCCTCTGGTGGCAGGAATTACCGATGCTTTTAATAGTGCCGGGCTTCGTTGTTTTGGGCCTACCAAGGGGGCGGCTCAATTGGAAGGCTCAAAGGCGTTCTGCAAGGATTTCCTGGCCCGGCATAATATCCCCACGGCCATGTATAGAAAATTTACAGATTTCGAGTCAGCAAAAGCCTATATTAGAAGACAGGATACTCCTTATGTTGTTAAAGCTGACGGCCTAGCGGCGGGTAAGGGCGTAATTATTGCCAAGTCTGAGCACGAGGCTCTGGCTGCTGTTGAAGATATGCTCTATAAAGATTCTTTCGGCAAAGCTGGCCGTTGTGTGGTAATAGAAGAGTGTCTTGCTGGTGAAGAGGCAAGCTTTATCGTGATGGTTGACGGCAGCAACATACTGCCCTTGGCTACGTCTCAAGACCATAAGGCCAGGGATAATGGGGATACAGGTCCCAATACCGGTGGCATGGGCGCATATTCTCCTGCTCCAGTAGTTACTCCTGAAATATACGAGAGGATCATGAAAGAAGTTATCGAACCGACTGTCCTTGGAATGGCGGCCGAGGGTAACCGGTACACGGGGTTTTTATATGCGGGCCTGATGATTACAGAAGAGGGTATTCCAAAGGTTCTGGAATACAACTGCCGTTTGGGAGATCCCGAAACACAGCCTATTATGATGAGGCTCAAATCAGACCTGGTGGAGCTCTGCCTTGCATCTCTTTATAGTCGTCTGGATCAGGCCACGGTGGAATGGGATAGTCGTGCCGCACTCGGTGTTGTAATGGCTTCTAAAGGTTACCCGGCAAGTTACCGCAAGGGAGAAATTATCTCAGGCTTACCCGAGAGAGAACGCGAGGGTTGTAAAGTTTTTCATGCTGGCACCAGGCTGGAAAATGGCCTAGTGGTCACAAACGGGGGGCGGGTACTTTGTGCAACGGCATTAGGGTCTTCTGTAAGCAAGGCTAGGGACAAAGCTTATGAATTAGCGGGGCTTATAAGCTGGGATTCGCTATATTACCGCACTGATATTGGATACCGTGCTATAGAACGAGAAACGATACAAAAGTGATATCCAGCCCCATTTTTTTTGTGGCAAGCCTCTTCAGCGTACTGGCTTGTTGAAATAGCCGAACTCTACCTGAGGAAAGCGCTCTTTCAGGATATCTGGCATTTCCCTCATCCCCAAGGAAGGGCACCTGTTCTCCGGCATTTTTTCGATGTAGAGTTGTGGATCTATGTTTAGATTCTTCATGTGGATGAACTGGACACCCGTAGTGTCAATAAGATTCGCCATAGCCTCGATTTCTTCCTCATTGTCGTTTATACCTGGGAAAACGAGGTAGTTTATCATAGTATAAAGACCCATTTTTCTAGCTAGTCTTATTGAGGAGACCACATCTTCAAAATCATAGCCTTTTGGGCGATAATAAGCCCTGTAGAAATCGGGCCTTGCACTATTCAGACTTATCCTGATCGAATCCAGACCGCTCAAGGCTACCAGGCGAACCCTATCAGGCCAACTTCCATTTGTGTTGAGATTAATAGTTCCTTTACCGGTCCTGTTCCTGACTTTCTCTATGCTATCAGCCATGAGCCTGTATTCGGCAAGCGGTTCTCCCTCGCATCCTTGGCCGAAGCTTATGATAGCCTCTGGCGCCCGTTCCAGATGGCCTGCTGCGAGGGGTACAATCTCTTCGATAGAGGGTTTGAAAGATATCCGCTGGTGCGAGGCTTTACATAAAGGATCATTTTGAAGCGAGAGACAGCCGAGACAGGCTGCGTTGCATGTCTGGCTTATAGGAAGGGGCGCTTCCCATCTTTCTAGAAACAGGTTTTTTGCGGCAAAACAGTGGTTCTTGGTCGCACAATTGATCAGATGATTGACCAGAGGCCCGGTTTGATTTTTGATCTTGAATTTTTTTATGGCTGGGACAAGCTTTCTATCATCGAAACTCATTGGATGCCATTTAATATTGTATTCTATTCTGAATCCGGCGGTCCAGTAACTGTCATTTTTGAACCCTACTGCAGTATAGGCCCACAGAGGGAGTATATAGGTTTTAGAAGAATAATCCGCTGCAGGAAGATGCGTTCTTACCAGGCCCGGCTCCAGAAATGCTGCAACTGCCTGGCATTTTTTAACCCGGCCGTTAATTTTTATTTCCGGAACTATTTTATATTTGCCTGAATAAGGATCCAGGCCTATTGGGGGGCATTCAGGAATGAAAAAGAGCTTGCTGTATTCGGACATCGGTATTAGATGCCGCGGGTTCAGAGTCGAAGGGTTGGCTCCGGAGAACCCTGCCATTTTCATGTATGGATGTTCAAAGACACGCCCTTTTTGATCGGCGTAAAGCATACATGGAAGTTCATGTAATTCAGGCTTTGTAATCATATGTTTTCCCGGTTAAAATATATGCTGAATATTTACATTTGAATTTTATGCAGTCAACGGAATTTGTTTGACTTGCCTTCTGGTTGTGATTATCCCTTACAAAAGTAGGCTTTTACCGGTAAGGTGGCGGGGTTTTGGTGCAGGCTTTTGAAAAATCTCGAATGGCACTAGTTGAATCCTTAATTTAAGTTTTGAAAGGAAATCGCAGAATGGCACCTCCTAGTCAAGGTCTCCAGGTGGAGGAGAAGCAGTTTAGGCTGCCCAAATTTTTTGCATATGCCAGTTTTATCGTCTTTATTATATTCAGCTTCCCCTTTTCAGTGGTAATTTCTCAGCAGGCTAAAGACATCCTGATGAAAAGCTACGAGAATTACGCACTTTTACTAGGCGAGAATTTGAATCACCAGGTTTTCCAGAATTTTGTTCTGCCGGTTAGCAGGCGTTATGGTCAGATAAGGCTTAGAGAAAAGGAGCAGTATGAATGGATGGACCAGATCGTCAGAAGCACGATTCACAGCTTTAATATAGACAGGGTCAATATATATGACATTCGTAATGAGGTGATAGCCTACAGTACCGATTCAAAGCTGTTGGGAGAAAAGGTTGAAAAAACTACTGGATACCTGGACGCGGTTAAAGGTGAAAACTCATCCCGAATAATATCCGGGGGGGATGACCTCTGGGGGTTGGGAATTGAGAAGATAGGCGGTAAGAAGAAACTGAGAACCTATATACCTTTTATAGGCGTGGATACGTTCGCAGGCAAAAAATATGTAATCGGGGTGTTTGAACTGATTCAGGATCTAACCAGAGAATATCAGTCTATTGTCAAATTCCAGTATATTATATTCGGACTCGTGATTCTGATAATGGGAATGATATTTATTGCCCTGCTGCTGATTGTGCGCAGGGCCGAAAGGATCATTGATGAAAGGGCTTCTGAACAAAGGGAACTCGAATCCCAATTAAACCAGGCTGAAAGGCTTGCCGCTCTTGGCCAAATGGTCGCCGGGGTTTCACATGAGATAAGAAATCCCTTGGGGATTATTCAGAGTACTGCGGAGCTCCTTGGTGGTATGCCGGATGCCAATGATACTCAAAAAAAACTTTCCGGTTTGATTACTGAGGAATCGATTCGTTTGAACAATATCGTTACGGAGTTTCTGGATTTTGCTAGGCCACAGGAACCGAATTTTCAAGAATGTTATCTGGATGAGATCTTAAATAAAAATATTCAGTTTCTTCGGCCGGAACTCGATCGCGAGGGGATATCTTTGGCTGACAATCTGAACGGCCGCTCATTAAAAATCAATGCAGATCCTCATTTGCTTTATAGGGCTTTTCTCAATATTTTTATGAATAGTATTCAATCTATGAAAAAGGGAGGCATTATTGAGGTTAACGTAGTAGAAGAAAAGGATATTTTTTTAGTGGGTATCCAGGATGAGGGTAGTGGAATAAAGGAAGAAGACTATAATAGGATTTTTGATCCATTTTTCAGCACAAAGGACAAGGGAAGCGGCCTTGGCCTGTCAATAGTGAGGAATATAATTGAAGGACATAAAGGCTCCATAAAGATAGAAAGTAGTCAGGGAAAGGGTACGAAGATCATTATTAAACTTCCTAAAGGCGATAGATAGGCCGTTAAACAGCAAAGAATTTCTGTGTTTCTGAAAAAAAATTATCAGGGAATTATTTTATATTAACTTTCCAAATTCATACCTGATTTTGTGCGAGCTTAAGTATTGAGGATATTCTTCTATGGAAACTATTTTGATCGTAGATGATGAAAAAAATTATCTGGTGGTCCTTGAGGCAATGCTGGAGGGCGAGGGCTATGAGATCGTCACGGCCGATAATGCTCAGGATGCTTTAAAACTTGTGCGCGAAGCTGATCTCGATCTTATCATCACGGATATGAAGATGCCATGCATGAGCGGGATGGAGCTTCTTGAAGAATGCAAAAAAATCAAGGAAGAAATCCCGGTCATCATGATGACTGCTTTTGGGACAATTGAAATGGCCGTGGAGGCCATGAAAAAACAGGCGTATGATTATATTACAAAGCCATTTAAGAACGAGGAACTGAAGCTGACGGTCAAAAAGGCCCTGGAGATTCACCGCCTCACAAGGGAAAACCGGCGATTGAGTGATGCACTTTTAGAGCGGTACAAATATGGTAACATAATCGGCAAGAGCAGCGCTATGCTCAAAATCTACGATTTGGTAGACAAGGTGGCTCAATCAAAGGCATCTGTACTGATTACAGGGCCCTCGGGTACAGGAAAGGAACTCATTGCAAAAGCTATTCACTATAACAGCCCTCGAAAAGATAAGCCTTTTATAACAATAAATTGCGGGGCTCTGACTGAGACCCTGCTCGAGAGTGAGCTTTTCGGCCACGAGAAGGGCGCCTTCACGGGGGCCGTTGCCATGAGAAAAGGGAGGTTTGAATTGGCGGACGGTGGCACTCTCTTCCTGGATGAAGTAGGTGAGATGCCGCCTCCTCTTCAGGTAAAACTCCTGCGGGTGCTTCAGGAAATGGAGTTTGAGCGAGTAGGTGGGACCAGAACCATTAAGGTGGATGTCAGGGTTCTTTCAGCATCCAATAGGAATATTAAGGAAGATGTGACGGAAGGGAAATTTCGAGAGGATCTCTATTACCGGCTCAATGTTATGCAGATAGAGGTTCCTTCTCTTAAGGAGAGAATAGAGGATATTCCGTTGCTTGTTGAGCATTTCATAAATAAATTTAAGACTGAGCCAGTAAAAAATATAGGACTGGATCCTGAAGTAAAGAAAAAATTCTTTAACTATAGCTGGCCTGGAAATGTCAGGGAACTGGAAAACATAATCGAGAGAGCTCTAATTCTTAGTTCATGCGATATTGTAACACTACAGGATCTACCAGAGTACCTGGCTGAAAAGGAGGAAGAGGAGATCGATTTGAACAAGCTTATTCCGTTGAATGTGACTCTTCCGGAGGCTTTTGAACAACTAGAAGAGAAGCTTATTAAAAGAGCTTTAAAGTACTCGGACGATGTCCAGTCCAGGGCGGCGGAAATGCTGGGCATAAGCAGGCACGTCATGCATTATAAGATGAAAAAATATGGAATGTTAAAGTGATCGTTAAAATTATTTAACAGCAATATTTGATTTTATTTCAACAGGTTAGCCCTTACACCCCTCAAGGCTTGAAAATTTTGTTAAAAAAATTCAACAAAATTTCATCAAAATAGAGCGTAATTTTGACGGCAAAAAATAATAAGGTAGTAAAATCAATATGTTAGTCTTAGAAATAGCATTTGTTAGTTTATTGGCAGGACTTTTGCAGTGCTATTACAGTAAATACTCTTTCGTCCTAAAAAAACCAACCGCTTCGCCAGGCGGTTGGTTTTTGTTTTTTTATTTCTAATAACCCAAACGCCTCAAGGCCTTTGCGTCTTTGCTCCAGTTTTTATGAACTCTCACCATAAGGTTGAGGTATACCTTAACACCGAAGAGTTCTTCCAACTCCAGCCTGGCTGAACGCCCTATAGTTTTTATCATTCGCCCACTCTTTCCAATTAGGATTTTTTTTTGTGAGTCCGTTTCTACATGAATCCAGGCTGAAATTGATATCAGATTTCCACGGGGGTCCTCTTTTATTGTATCCACTGTTACGGCTGATGAATAGGGTATTTCTCCAGTAGTATGGAGATATATTTTTTCCCGAATAATTTCTGAGGCTAAATGGAATTCGGTCTGATCGGTATCCATATATTCCGGAAAGAAAGGCGGTCCGGGCAACAATCCTCTTTTCAGTTCGTCAATTAGCAGGCCTACACCATCGCCCTTCAGGGCTGAGATAGGAATAATTGCCCCAAAAGAGTAGAGGTCTCTAAAACTGTCCATAATCGGGAGCAGCCGATCTTTCGCCCGCTTGTCAATCTTGTTAATGGCAAGAATACAAGATTTTTTTGTTCGCTTTAGATCTCTTATAATTGAGGGGATTTCCGGGTCATCTGGGCGATCGATATCTATTATAAGAAGCACGATGTCAACTTCATGAAAAGCAGCAAAAGCGGATCCAACCATGCTCTTATGGAGGTATGTTTTTGTTCTGTGGATACCGGGCGTATCCATAAAAACCATTTGATAGTTTTCATCGTGAAGTATACCTATGATGCGATTCCTGGTGGTCTGTGGTTTTGGGGATACAATGGCGACCTTTTTTTTCAGAATACGATTCAGGAGGGTGGACTTGCCGACGTTGGGAGGCCCTATGATGGCTATGAAACCTGACAAAAAATTCATACTTCTTCTACCTTGATTCGGCCTGAGGAAATGGTTTCATCAGGTTTAATCTTCAGGATTTTTGTCTTTGTTTTGGCCTCTATCAGCTCGAGGCCTTCATTTTTATATCCCCTGAGCAGGGAGATTTCTTTTTCAGGCGCTTTAATTTTTATCTGTGTGAATTCTCCAGGCGCTGGGAGGTCTGGCTCTATTTTTATGTGGTATATGCCCGAACGCACCAGGAATCCGAAAGCAGGGTGCCATGGACCGTCAAGGATCTGGCCCTTTTCCAGTAAAGAAGGGGAACTCATAAGCCCGATGCGTATAACAGGTATGCCTTCAGACTCCAAATTAATGCAGCTTTCAATACAGAAATCTACTGCTTCTCTGGTTTTCAGCGGCGAATACCTGCCTTCTTTATACCATTGTTCAAGGACCGTCCCTCTGATGACCAAGGCCGGATAGAGCCTCACCATATCAGGGTGTAGGCCTATCACGCTACTAATTGTCGCCTGAAAACTTTTTTTTGTATCACCCGGAAGCCCGGGCATTAACTGTATCCCCACCCGGAAGCCCATTTCTTTTAAAATTTGAACGGCCCTGACAGTATCATCCGCAGTATGACCACGCTTTGACAGAGCCAGGACTGAATCGTCCATGGATTGAGCTCCCAATTCCACAGTGCGAACGCCGTGATCCTTCAATATTTGTAGCCGTTCCTTATCTATGGCATCTGGACGAGTTGACACTCGAATAGAGTGGAAAAGTCCTTTCATGAGGTAAGGTTGGACAGCGGAGAGATACGTTTTGACGGTTTCAGGGGGAAGACCGGTAAATGTACCTCCGTAAAAGGCGACTTCAGGCTTCAGTTTTGGATCGAATTTGGTTGAGGCGATTGCCGTGTCCAGAATTGATGTAATCCGTCCTGTATTAAGTGACTTTACCGAGGTAGATGTTATTCGCTCCTGCTCACAAAATACACAACGATGAGGACATCCCTGGTTAGGTATAAAAATGGGTACAATCAACTGCCTCAATTTTCTTTCAGACAAAAAAAGGCCTCTTTGGCCGCCTTTTGTTCAGCCTCCTTTTTGCTTTTCCCTTCTCCCCATGCAATAGTTTTTCCATTGAGGTGCAGTTCTACCTGGAAGGTCCTGTCATGTGCGGGTCCGCTGGCTCTTATTAAACTGTATCTTGGCAGTATTTTGTAGGTTTGCTGGGTGTATTCCTGGAGAATACTTTTGAAATCTTTATCTAATTCTCTCGTGCCCAACTTTTCAAGCAAAGGTAAAAAAAGTCCTCTGATAATGCCCAAGGTTTTTTCGAACCCGGCATCCAGATACAGTGCTCCGAAAAGGGCTTCCATGGTGTTTGCAAGAATGGAAGGCTTTAGCCTTCCGTTGCTTTGCTCTTCCCCTTTACCAAGAAGGAGGTGGTCTCCCAGTCCCAGCTTCATTGCAATATGGTAAAGCCCTGTTTCATCAACTAACATCGCCCTGTACTTAGACAAATCGCCTTCTTTCGCATCATAAAAAAAATCCATGAGTATATCACTGACTGCCAGCTCAAGCACTGCATCTCCAAGGAATTCGAGCCTTTCATTATCTTCCAGATTCGGGTTTAACTGCTCATTTACGTAAGACGCATGCCTGAATGCGGTTTCCAGCAAATCATATCTAATAAAATTATGCCCAAGCTTCCTGCCAAATTCTTCGAGCCGTGATTTATATATCAGCACATCCATTGGTTTATCAGAGGTCATATTTTTTCCTAGTCTTTTTTTCATTGATTTTATACGAGCCTATGTCCATTTTCAAGTGAAGAAACTCAATGCCTGAAATGGCGAAACTCTGATGTATGCTGACCAAACATCGTATTCAAGATAGATTTTTAAAAATGGTCTGGAGGCTTAATTGGATTTATGGCTGTGATAAAACAAGGCCCCCGGCTTCTACCCGGCCGGTTTAACTATTTATTTGACTTATTTGAGGGAACTCGGTAAAAATTCAATTTTTACCCTGCTGGGATACTTTTAGGTATGAAAAAAAAGGTTATTCTAAAAGCTGATGAGATTTCTCTGAATATCCAGGCTATAGCCCGACAGATAGCGGAGAAAAACAGGACAATGGAGAATGTAGTGCTTGTAGGAATTCGTACTGGCGGAGCATTCCTGGCCGCTCGTCTTCAGAAAGCGCTTTCTTCTTTCTGTTCCGCCTGTGAACCGCCAATAGGGGTCGTGGACATAGCTCTTTATCGTGATGACTGGACGAGGATCGCGCGTACGCCGGTTGTAGGGAAAACAGACCTGCCTTTCTCTATTGATGACAAGACTATTATACTGGTGGATGATGTGCTTTTTACGGGCAGGACTGTTAGGGCAGCTATGGATGCTCTTATAGATTACGGTAGGCCCAGCAAAATAGAACTGGCTGTACTGGTTGACAGGGGGGATTGTTACCGGGAACTGCCCATCATGGCAAATTATGTCGGGGGTGTTTGGGCTACTGCCCCGGAGGAGACCATAAATGTCTATCTTGAAGAGTCAGGCTACGATGACCATGTGGCCATTGAAGAAAAGAAGGGACCTTGATCGAATCAGGTTTTTTGCCTAAAAAGAATTTTTGCTCTCCCCTAATAACTGCTAATCATGGCGCAAAAGAAAAAAGCTAAGAGGAAAAAGGAGACAGTTGATTCTCCTTCCGAGGTTGCCTTTGTAAATGCTCTCATCAAAGAGGTGGAAAATTTAACACCTTCCGAAATTATCTCCAGAATATCCAGCCCAAATATAGCTCGAATTTTTATAGAGCGGTTACCTCTTGAAAGCAAAGCCTTCTTGTCCTTGCTTGTAGCTCTTGACAGTTATTTCAAGGAAAAAAGTGTAAAAAAAGCAATAAAGAGGGCCCTTTTCAGGCTCGATAAGGCAGGCGTAGAGATAAGGGAATTTTATGAACAAAGCCAAGAGATTAAGGGGCCTGTTGTTTTAAATACGGCCTACAGGGAGGACCCATTTGCATACCTGGGACCGATAGGGATGAAAGGGTATCGCTCCTTCTTAGTTGTTATGCCGCGGGGGGCTGATGGTCAAGATATCGGAATAGGTATAATATCAGACGAAGAGGGAATTCATCAGTTTGTTAGCGGTAAGTTCAGCAAGAAACGAATAAAGGAGATGAAAGAAGGTCTCTCAAAGGAAGCTGGGCCGCTCATTGAGACATCCCTGTCACATGCTGCGTCTGTCCTGGAGCAGGCATACAGTTGTCAGCCGGAATTTAAATCAGATGCAGCATCCAATTACCTAGATTTTAGACCAAGATTGCTGGAAAAAACCTCTCCTATCGAGCGGCCTATAATCTACGATTTTATGACAGAAAACTCCCCCGATAGACTTTTGACCTATTCGCAGGTAAAAAAACTTTTTGACCACAGTCTGATGGAATCCTGGCTGATTGACCCAGAAGAACTAAGACCGTTCATTGAAGAAATAGTCAATTTGGAAGAAAGCCCTATTGTTTTATCCCGGGCACAAAAATCAGATCAAGCTGCTAAAATCAAAGAAAAGGGCCTCTTGAGCCTTTTTCCTCTCTCTAGACAGGGCTTGCTTAAGAACAGACTGGAGGAGATGGCATATTATTTTTTGAGGACCAGCCAGGAGGAGTACGCCGGCCTGTCATTTGCTGCCTCTCTATCCCTGGGCGAAGAGGGCCCTGTACAAAAGAGCCAGGTCATCGAGTTTCTTTTTGATCGCAGCATTGCTTTTTACATGAACTCGGTAAGGGAAAATTCTGAAACAGGGGCTAAGAAAAAGGAGTCTCAGCCGAAAAAAATAATAATACCATGAACAATGGATATTTTTAGCAATAAATTACACTGAAGCCCGGCTTATTGCTTGAAGTGGGGTTCCAGTTTATTTTTGGAGGGTGATATGCATACTGTTCTAGTAAAGACTTCTTCCAGAGCCGAGATGGTGGATATTACTTCCTTGATTCAAGATGAGGTCTCAAAGGCAGGCGTGACCGATGGTATGTGTGTGGCCTATGTTCCGCATACCACAGCAGGTATAACCATTAACGAGGGAGCAGATCCAGCAGTATGCCGGGACATTATAGAAAAACTAGGTGAGTTAGTGCCGCAGAACCCCCATTATCACCATGCAGAAGGTAATTCCGACGGCCATATTAAGGCATCGATTATGGGTAGCTCCATAACCGTGCTGGTTGAAAAAGGGCGCCTGGTGCTCGGGACCTGGCAAAAAGTCTTTTTCTGTGAGTTTGACGGGCCCAGACATCGGAAGGTATACATAAGAGTGTGAGTTTAGGTGCTTGTCAGATGAGCTTCAATGAATCTGGATTAAGACTCCTATCCCGCAGCCAGTCCTGTGCAGCCTTATGAAATAACCTGTAGTAATTTTCAGATCCTCCCAAACCCCGTCTACCGAAATAATAATTGATTTCCAGGAAAAACGGCTCTGGGTCTTTTGTATTAATATGGAATACAAGATCCACGGCAGCCATGTTTATACCTGTTTTTTGTGCCAGTGTGAGCGTTATGAGCTTGCCTTTTTCCTGAAGGTCGGGCCTCCAGTCATAGTCTATGGAGGCCCCTGTGCTGAGCGTGGTCACTACCTGTCCGTCATTGTTGGGTTTTTTCCAGTAAGCCTCCACTGATTTCCCTATTATCACAGCCCTTAATACATTGCCTTCTGAATTAATGAAATCCTGGGTGACAAATCCCCAAAGACCAGACTGCTCTCGAAGAGCCAGGATATTTATTGCCTTCAAATGGGAACTCTTGTCTTTAATGAAGAAAACACCTTCTGCCTCGTGGCTTTTGTCGTCTTTTATCAAAAAGGGGAATTCATGAAAGAAGCCTCCTCGCCTGGATACTAATTTTTCTAAGTACTCATTTGTACTCCTCCAGCAGAGGGTAAAAGGTTGATTGAACTTGAAATCTTGAAATAGACATTTTTGCCCTGTTTTTCCGGGGTACTTAAAACGCATTTCATAGCTTGGAAACATTGGCACACGTGATTTTGAACAGGCTTCATACAGAGGAAGACCGCATGACTGGGGAAGAACTACGGCTTTAGCCTTTTTTATCAATTCCAGATCCTGGCAATCCAGGGAACGATTTCCCAGGATCACCTGTTTGTCCGCATCAAAACATGGATGAAATGAAAGTATCATTGTCTTTTAATCCGAAGCGGTTTGACTTTGCCTGTTATGGTGACTATAATCTTCAAAATAATACTTTATGAGTGAGGACTAGTACAATGCCTATATTCGAGTTCAGGTGCGTGGACTGCGGTCACATATTTGAAAAACTTTTTATAAGTTCTGAGGAAAAAATAGAGATGGTTTGTCCTGAATGCAAGTCCCAATCCTTAGAGAGGGTGGTAAGCAGGTCTAATTATTCAATGGGCGTAGGTCCAAATGGTAAGCAGCCCAAATTAACATCCAGGTCCTGCGGGCCATCAAATCAATGCATGACCCTTGATCTGCCCGGGCCGTCTAAATAAATAAAATGTGCTAACTATTTCACTCCACCTCAGCGGAGCCCATAAACCAATCCTGCTGTGCCTAATTTTTTTAAGAGGTTGTTGGGTGCCCGGTCCGAAAGAGCTATTGAGTGCTTTTTCAACAGGAGGTCGGTTAAAGTTTGGATGTTTGGAATAGAGACATGCAGCAAGAAGCCATCTCTAATATACCCAAGAGAGATATCGATGATGAGGATAAGGCCCTGATAAGGGATATTTTTTTCAATGAAATTATGCCAAAGCTCATTAGGATGCAGGCAAGGATCGGAGTACTCAACTGTGATTTTGCCGGGGAGCAATACAGGAATTGGAATCTCCTTTTCAGGTCTGCGGGGCCCGGATTTGAGATTATAGATTTTGAATATGACGAGAACTCGCGCAGTTTCAGCCTGGATCCTCGGAAGGTGGATGGATAATGATGATTGAAAGCAGGTTTATGGGAAGGGAAATAGTCAAAAAGCCAACCTGCCCTTTTTGCGGTTTAATTATAGAAAGGCCGCTAGAGTTGACGACAAGAAGGCTGGGAGAAATGCCGGTAGGCTCTTGCTCTTGTGGAGCCGTGTATGCATGTGATGAAACCGGTCATAATGTTGGAAATGCAATGATAGAGGCCCTTGTTTTCGGATGCAACATGGATTGGGACTTGGCCTGGAATCTACTGCCTGAGGAAGATTACAGGCAGGAGATCGTAGAACAATATGACTATGCGAACCACCTTATTGTACCGGGGGGTTTTTATCAAAGTAGGCGGATCACGGGGATACTGTTTTTTATAAGGTTACACGAGGATGTCCAGGAGGTGACCCTCGAAGGTGTCAGAAAAAGGCTGGAAATGGCCGCTTCCGTAAAACCCCCTACTTCGCCATCGTATGCGCGCCGCTCAAAAGAGCTACTGTCAAAAAAGGAAATTGAGGAACTGGTAAGAGCTTTTGAAATTGAACCAATTCTGGTTGCCGCGGCCCAAGATAGTAGAATCCTGAGGAATCTTCAGCGTCTTCTCTATTCAGGAGATGAGCTTTTCAGGAAAAGGGCTGCAGAGACACTTGGAAGAGCCGCGGCTATAATTTCAGAGACGGATTCCGGCGTTGTTTCAAAGCTTCTTAAGGGATTGTTCTACTCCATTACTGATACTGCCGCCTTTACCTGGGGGGCCTTTGAGGGTATTGGAGAGATAATCAGCCATAAGACGGAATATTTCGGCGGGTACATACCACAGCTCTATCAATATTTGCCTGATGAGACCCGCCGGGCCCAGGTAATTCAGACATTGGGAAGAATAGCAATGTCCAGACCTGATCTTTTGCGAAGGCAGACCTTTCATTTCATACCTTTTCTCAGCGATCCCGACCCCCAGGTTAGGGGTTATTGCGCCTGGCTTATGGGAAATCTGGGAGCTTACGAGCTGTCTGAGGACCTGGAAAAGTTAAAGAATGAATCCACTGAAATACGTATATACGAGGATGGCAAACTGCTGGTTAAAACCGTAGGCCAGGTCGCGACAGAGGCACTTGGTAAAATATGAGGGTAACATACTGCTTTTCCGCAGAAAAAATGGATATACCGGTAGGCCCTGAAGAAATGGCTATGCCTCTTAAGGTAACTCCTGCAGAAAACCATCCTTTCTTTACACTTGGGGATTATTTCGATTCCATTAGATTCTTTCTTCTTGAGAGTAAATTTCTGCCATTTATTTCCCTTCTAAGAGAGTCATTAAATAAACACGTAGGAATTGATGACATTCTGAATATTGTGATCCGATCGGAAAAGAGCGGTGCATTTTACCATCTGGCAAGTGTTGAAGTGTTGTCTCAAGGCCCACCTATACGATATTCAGTGAGTTCTGCTGTTTCTGAAATAGGCAAATCCTGGTTGCATGATGAATTTGAGATGCTTGTTTCGCTGGAAAACCTATTTGGCGCCACGTATATTCCACGAGCTTTTTTTAAAGGAGAGGTGACGCTTCAGATAGGTTCATCAGAAGGCTCTTTTTCCATGTTCCTTTCAGAATGGTTCCAGGATTATCATGAGTGGCACTTTACCTTTGATGAACAGGGGAATCAGCAGATCTGTATATGGGACCTGGAAAATGGTTATAGAAATGCCACCAAACTGGAATCTAATGAAATAATAAGGCTGGCGGCAAGAATACTTACTCTTTTTTATGATACACGGACATTTGAACAGATCTGGCCCTGGCACCATGCCGCAGGAGATTTTATTGTAAAGACGGAGCATGGAATAACTGATGTTAAGCTCACAACCGCCAGGAGATACGAAAGAGTGATGTATTTTACAAATGACAACGAGATCAATCCCGTGGTTTCTCTGTTATATTTTTTTCTTACTTTGACCATAAAAATACGGCTTGATAAGGTAGATGGTATTGGGGAGGTTGCATGGGCCGGTGATTTCTCCCTGGAAGCTGCTGTCAGGGGTTTCTTCGAGTCCTTGTGCCTTATGGAAGGGGAGGGGAGATACCATCTCGGTAGAGTTGAGGATTTCCTGGGCCTTTTTAAGGCATTCAGCAAGGATGAGCTTGCGCGGCTGTTTTCTTCTCAGTTAGGCTTTTACGAAATGTGGGATCCAGCGGATTTTAAGGCCATAGAGACAAACCTTAATGACCACGTTGATGCCCTGTATCGGGTTATCCAGAATTTCAATCTGTTCTAACATCATCTTAGTAGATGTTCCGGTTCCATCTCTGTCAGTCTTCGGGGCTGTTCGGTTGCTGTTCTGAGAGTCCTTTCTTTAAGAAGCTTTGCAACTTCCCTGAGCAGGATAGAATTCATTTTTTGCGATGGGCTTCAAGCCTTTCTATGAGTTGGGGATGGACCTCAAAGCCCAGAGAAGATGCCTTGTCCACATGCTCTATAGCTCTTTTATAGTCCTCTTTTGTATAATATGCAGCAGCAAGGTTATTATGGCCGAGGCCAAAATCTGGTGCCTTTTCCACCAGTTGTTCTCCGGTTTCAATGGCCTTTTCCACATCGTCTTTTTGGAGGTAGGCATTTATTAGATTGCTCCATGCCTGGACGATATCAGGGTTCAGCTCTATTGCCTTTTTCAAAGCATCAATCGCATCATCGGTCCTGGATAGCTGCAGGTATGCAAAGCCCAAGTTTGCATATCCGCGTGCATATCTCGGCTCTATTTCAACTGCTTTGAGGTTGGAATCCACTACCCTGTGCAGGTCCCCCTGCTTGAAATAGATGTAACCCAGGTTTACATACGCCTCAAACATCCTGGCGCTGTTTTCAATGGCATTGTTAAATGCCTCAATGGCTTCCTCAAATCTGCCCTCTTCCATCAGGGCGACTCCCATATTATAACTGGTACTTGCACATTGGGGTTGTTCCGCCAGAATTTTTTTCTGCTCGGCTATAAAGGCTTCAGCATCTTGCGGTGTTTTTTTCATTCATTTCTCCTGCTGATTCATTGTATTTAGAGGTTTGTGTTAAAAGTTAAGCCTGGCCGATATGAAAAGAGGTCGCAATCCACACCTTTATAGGAAAGCGACCTCTTTTCCTGCTTGATCAGACTTGATTCAAGGACAAGCTTTAGTGGTCTTCTGTCTGCCCTTTACCTTTTAATCCGTACATAGTGCTGCTACCAGTTGAAAAATAAATTAATTTCCCTTCATTAATCAATTCGGTAGCTGCCTTTTTTATTATCCTGGATTTGGCGTCGGGAATGTCTTTCTGAACACCCTTCTCGAGGTCTTTAAAATAGAATTTGGTTTTTTTACTGTTTTCTGCGAAATCCAGAATCGCCTTTTTTAGGTCTTCCATATGGTTCTCCTTTTGTACTGGCATGTAAAGGATTGTTAATCAATGCCACCTGCTGCCCTTGATACGGCCCATGCTGCTTCCGTAAATTTAAACTGGGTCGTGGTTCTATAGGTATCGTAAGCCAGTCGATAGTCATCTATGAGGTGTTCGGAAAAAGGAATATCGCATTTTTCAAAGAATTTTTCCCATCCGATCCGCTCTGCCCAGTCGCCGAGCCTCTCATACTTATTTGCACTAGATGCGTAGGCCTCAATGATCCTCTTGACATGGTCGCAAACTTCCGGGTATCTGGGGAAGGTGTTGGGCAGGAAGGGTACTACCACCTTGGAAAACTTGGGAGGGGTTATCCTGTTTGAAATTTTCCCTCCAGCCAGAATAGTTACGCCATCGCCTTCCTTGTCCGACAGAGGAACCGCAAGACACATTGTATAGCAGTTACCGCAGAACATGCAACGTTCGTTTTTGATCTTGACTGTTTTTTTGCCGTCTTCTGTTTTGGCTGGTGAAATTGCCCCGGTCGGGCAGGCTGCAATTACCAGTGGTATCTCACACAAGGAGTCGATAACTTCGTGGTCAATCACAGGTGGTTTCCTGTGATACCCCAGCAAGGCGATATCTGAACAGTGAACTGCACCGCACATGTTTAAACAGCAGGCCATAGAAACTCTTACCTGGGCGGGAAGAGTCATACCCTGAAAATAATCGAACAACTCGTCCATAAGGGCCTTTACCATGGAAGATGCATCAGTAGCTGGTGTGTGGCAGTGAAGATATCCCTGTGTGTGTATTATATTGGTGACGCCTGCGCCTGTTCCGCCAATAGGAAACTTGTAACTTCCAGTAACATGTTTACGGCTCATTAGATCTTTTTTTAAGGCTTCGGCCTTATCTAATGTTTCCACCATAAACTCTATGTTGTTACGTGTCGTAAAGCGCAGAAAACCACCACAATGTTTATCAGCAATCTCGCATAACTCTCTTACATTTTCTACTGTCATAAATCTGCATCCACCGCACCTCACGGTGAATACCTTATCGCCGTTTTCAGCTACATGAACCAACACGCCGGGCTCAAGGATTTCATGGTATTTCCATTTTCCATAGTTTTTCTGGATGACGGGTGGAAAATACTGCCAGTAGTGCCTGGGCCCGAGATCCGTAAGCCTGTTTTCCATCGGTTTAGCAGGGTTATATAATCCTAGTTTTTCGGTAGACAATGGCATCGTTATTACCTCCTATCTCTTGTGTTTGGCTCGGTAGTCTTTTATGTCTCGGTCCCATCCTCCTGGTACGTCTTCCTCTTTCCAGAAGATGTAAGGATTGCTTCTTGGTTCTTTTACGTTTTGAGGCATGGGAGGCAGTTCAAGGATTTCAAGGAACTTGGGCAGACCCATTCGCTGGATCAGTTCGCCCAGACGCTCACGATTCTTGCCCTCTTCCATCCACCAGTCCCAGACCTTTTCAATAATTTCCTTGATGTTGTCATAGGGCGGCTCACATTTCATAAAAGGAATCGTCAGCGTGGACATCTGCGCACCTTCCAGAATAGGGGCCTTTGCTCCGAACAGAATTGACACACCTGTGTCAACTCCAGGTCTCAAGGCTCTGGGCATAACGTTAATGCAGTGCATGCAGCGGGTACATTCGCTGTTGTCGATCTTTAAAGTATCGCCTTCCATCCACATGCATTTCGTCGGACAGAGGCCAATGACTTCTTTTTGTATGTCAAACTTACCCCAGTCTCTCCCTTTATGAGCACCGCCATTTGGGGGTATTTCTCCTGCAATATATGCTTTAACTACATCCTGATCAATACGGATATCGTCTCTCCACGTACCTATAAAAGACATGTCAGATCTGGCTATAGAAGCAACACAACCATTTGGACAGCCATCGAATTTAAACTTGAATTTATAGGGAAAAGCCGGTCGGTGGAGCTCATCCTGATAAAAATGAGTCAGTTCATAGCACATTTCCTGAGTGTCTATGCAGGCCCATTCGCACCGTGCCTTGCCAAGACAACAAGAAGGGGACCTCAGGTTTGAGCCTGATCCGCCCAGGTCCTGCTGCAGTACGTGACCCAATTCATAAAATATTGGCTCAAGCTGTTCGGTGAAGGTGCCGAGGAATATGATATCACCGGTTGAACCATGCAAGTTCATCATACCGCTGCCCCGGTATTCCCATAGATCGCATATGGACCTGAGATAGTCGGTGCTGTAAAACTTGCTGGAGGGCTGGTTTACCCGCAAGGTGTGGAAATGGGCTATTGAAGGAAATTTTTCCTGCAGATCGGAATACCGACCGATAACACCGCCTCCATAACCGAAGACGCCTACAATACCTCCGTGTTTCCAATGGGTTTCTCCATCATCAAAAGAGACTTGAAGCTGACCCAGCATATCGTCTACAACATCTCTTTCTATGAGCATACGGTCGTCAGCCAACTTTCTACGGTGCAGAGCCTCGCGCTTGGCATCAGCAACAAAGCTTGGCCAGGGACCTTTTTCCAGTTCATCCAAATCGTGAATATCGTGCTTGCACTTATAGTTTTTAAGCTCTTCTTCGGTGTAATTGTTTAACTCTTCATCAGAATATATGCGGAGCTCTTCATATTTCAGTTCTTTTTGTTCTTCTTTTGGTTCAAAAGCCATTATTGATGCCTCCTTTTGTTGTGATGATAAATTATATTTCCGAGAAGTATCCCTGGAAATATAGCCCGGTTTCGTTCACCTCCCTCCTGAAGATATCAAGACTAGTGCCTGCCCCGAAAGGCGATTTTTAAAGGGGTGGCTTGCTTTTTGCCTAGAGTTTTATTCGGCAACTTTGCTTAACTATTTGTGAATATTGGAATTAGTTTATTTTTCAAATAGTTATCCTGAATTTTATAATCAAAGTGCCTCTTGATTGTCAATAAAAAAATCCCTTTTTTTTGTTGACAATAACTCAGGCCCGTGGTCCTTATCTTGTACGAAACCTAACTAGAACATTGATGGGCTGAGGCCTTTCAGCCGATTTTTACAAGAGATGTACTTTAAACGACCACGAATTGTCATTGCAGGATTAAGGGGAGGCTCGGGAAAGACAATCCTGTCTCTAGGCCTTATAGCGGCCTGGAGGGAGCAGGGGCTGGAGATTGCACCCTTTAAAAAAGGGCCTGATTTTATAGACGCGGGCTGGATGGCCTTTGCGGCAGGGCGATCATGTCATAATCTGGATCCTTTTTTGATGAGACAGGAGCAGCTTCTGGATTCCTTTCTTTCGCACTCGGGGGATGTTGACCTGTCTATTGTGGAAGGAAATAGGGGAATTTTTGATGGTCTCGATTTAGAGGGTCAATGCAGCACTGCAGAGCTGGCAAGGCTTATTAGTTCGCCGGTTATTCTCATCCTGGATGTGACTATGGCTACAAGGACCCTAGCAGCGGTCCTCAAGGGGTGTCAGGTTTTTGACCCCCAACTTGATATCGCAGGGGTGATTCTTAACAGAGTTGCTGGCTCGAGGCAAGAAAATCTAGTAAGGAAATCTATTGAAAAATACTGTGGCATTCCTGTACTTGGGTCTATTCCTAAGCTAAAAGACGGCATCTTTCCGGAAAGGCATATGGGGCTTGTGCCTTACCAGGAAAGCAATCATGCAGAGAAGGCAATTTCTTGGGCCAGGGATACTGTTCGTGAAAACCTGCAGCTGGACGAAATTCGATTAATCGCCTCAAGGGCTGGCGCCATGTTCACTGAAGTTCAAGGCGTGGGATTGGAAACAGAAGTGCCCTTCGGTCAAGACGCTCCACGGATCGGTTTTATAAGAGACAAGTCCTTCTGGTTTTATTATCCTGAAAACCTCGAGCGTCTCGAAAAGCTTGGTGCCGAGCTCGTGGAAATCGACGCATTGTGCCAGAGTCGCCTGCCTGATGTTGATGCCCTTTATATTGGAGGAGGCTTCCCTGAAACTCAGGCCGAGGCCCTTGCCGAGAACACAGGCTTCAGGGAGTCGCTGAGAGAAGAAATCAAATTAGGCCTGCCTGTTTACGCGGAGTGCGGGGGTTTTATGTATCTAGGAGAAAAGCTGATCGTCCATGGTAAGGCGTATCCCATGGTAGGAGCACTTCCCATAGAATTCATTCTGCATGCGAAGCCCCAGGGACACGGCTATACAATACTGGACGTGGAACAGGAAAACCCGTACTATCAGGTGGGAGATACATTAAAGGGACATGAATTCCATTATTCGCAGCCAGTTTTTACCGGGAATGAGGAACTTGATATGGTTTTCAAGGTAAAGAGGGGGCACGGCGTAAATGGACTCAGGGATGGCGTTTGTGTAAAGAACCTGCTTGCTACTTATACGCATGTGCATGCTGGGGGGAATTGCCCCTGGGCCAGGGGTTTTATAAATGCGACGAAGTTCGGCAGAAGAAGGAAATGAATATTTTTTAAAAAGCTGAAAAAGAATAATTGACAATAGAAAAAAATCAGATTATTTTTATTAGCTTAAATGAAAATATAATTAGTGAACATTCCGGGAAAAGTTTAGAATTATTAAAAATCTAGGAGGTCTTTTAATATGCCAACCGTAGAATTTGAAGGCAATACTTACAATGTTGATGAAGACGGTTTCATTGATGACTTCAATAATTGGAACGAGGCTTGGGTGAGACACGTGAAAGCCTCTGAAGGCATTGAAGAGCTGACAGATGAGCATTGGAAGGTCATAAGTGTTCTTCAAGATTATTACAAAAAGAATGGTATAGCCCCGATGGTCCGTATACTTTCAAAGGTAACCGGCTTCAAACTCAAATACATATATGAGCTGTTTCCATCCGGACCGGGCAAAGGGGCATGTAAGATGGCAGGCCTGCCAAAGCCTACCGGCTGTGTATAACCGGGCCTGGGATTAGCAATATTTATAATAGCTTTATTAGCTCGTAAAAAAGTGCATGGCAATTCAAAAAAAGGGTTGCTATGCGCTTTTTGTTTCATGGATAGCTCTTTGGTCATTCCAATTATAAAGGTACCTCTTCGGGGTCTTTTTCAGTAAAACCTGTCGAAGTTCCTGCGATATCCTTATAGAGCTCAGGCCTCCTCATGGGAAAAAAGTATTTCATCTTATTTTGCCTGACCTCTTTCAGTAAAGCATTTGTAAGCTTCGAATAAAGAATATGTTCTTTGCCGCCTGTGTATTGATCAAGCACCATACCGTCAGGCCCCAGAACCAGGGATATTCCAGGAAATGAATAGCCCTCCAGGGTTTCTCCCACCTGATTGCAAGCTACCAGAAACACACCGTTATCAAAAGCTCTTGCCGTCAGATGTCTAAGCCAGCTTCTGAGTTTTTGTTCTGGACTCCCTCGAGGTGACGCATGGGGAACTATTATGATATCGGCACCCTTGATAGACATAATGGTGCTGACTTCGGGAAAATGGACTTCATAACAGAGCTGGATCCCCAGCTTGTTTTGTCCGCAGAGAATTACTTCGATCTCCTGGCCGGCCTTGTAAATATTATTTTCGTGAGGGGAAAGATGAGTTTTTCGATGAATTCCCAACAGACCATCCGGTCCGGCGACTAACTGGGTAATGTATGGGAGTGTTCCATTCGAAGGCTCTGCCAGGCCGGCGATGATAATCAGGTCGGCTTGCTGGGCCATGCTGACAATTCTGTTCACGGCATGGCTCCAGTCTCGACTTGTACAAAGGTCAGCAGTGTTTTTAAGTGTATATCCTGTTAGAGAAAGTTCGGGAAAACAGACCAGATCAACCCTATTTTCAGCCGCCTCGAAGACAAAAGACTGGGTCCGGTCAAGATTTCTCTCTATATCGCCCGGCTCAGAATGCATGCAGACGGCGGCGATTTTTAAGTCTCTCATGTTTGTTTTGCCCACACTGGCAGGAATGCTTGTGGATAGTACAGTGTGCCCAGCTTCCTATCTGGTTTGACATAAAAAAATCCAGAATAATAAGGTCAGAGAGTGATTTTTTTCTTTATATCGCGTTTGCCACTAGGTCTCCAACCTCTCTTGTGCCGCACCCCATTTTGCCGGCTTCCAGGCTTTGAAGGTCATCTTTTACCACTTTTTTTATGGCTTTGAGTAGAATTTCAGCAGCTTGAGCCTCTCCCAGATAGTCCAGCATCATCTGGGCCGCAGATATGGCGGCTATGGGATTGATTTTATCAAGGCCTTGATATTTGGGGGCTGAACCTCCTATGGGTTCAAACATGGCGGTACCTTGCGGGTTGATATTTCCCCCTGCCGCGATACCGAGACCTCCCTGAATAATAGCACCGATATCGGTTATTATATCTCCGAACATATTGTTGGTTACGATAACATCGAACTGTTCAGGATTTTTGATCATCCACATACACAGGGCATCCACATGCTGGTATCCGGTATTAATATCCGGGTATTCTTTGTGTACCTCCTGAAAAACCCTGTACCAAAGATCGGATTCATAGATTAGGACATTGTTTTTTGCACAGAGAGTCAGGTGTTTAGTCTTGGATCTTTTTCTACAACATTCAAAAGCATAGCGAATACATCTCTCCACACCTTTTCTGGTATTTATAGATTCCTGCAGGGCAATCTCGTCGGGTGTCCCCTTTTTAAAAAATCCTCCTCCTCCTGCATATACCCCTTCACTGTTCTCTCTGACCACCAAAAAATCGATATCTCCAGGCCCTTTTTCTTTAAGCGGGGTTTCAACGCCGGGCAAAAGAACCACCGGCCTGAGATTGATATAGAGATCCAAGGCAAAACGCATCTTGAGGAGAATACCCTTCTCCAGTATTCCAGGCTTGATATCCGGGTGCCCTATAGCTCCGAGGAATATTGCGTCCATATCTTTCAGTTCTTCTATGACTTCATCGGAAAGGAGTTGCCCGCTTTTAATATACTGTTCTCCTCCCAGCCCGAATTCCTTGAATCTGAAATCAATCCCGCATTTCCGAGCGACAGCTTCCAGGGCCTTCACACCTTCCCTCACCACTTCCGGTCCTGTACCATCTCCCGGTACAACGGCTATGTTATACCTGTTTGTCATTTTGTTTCCTTTCTTAAGCTCTATTTTTTCCTCTGTTTTCAGGTCTTAAATCGCGGACTGCAGCTCCGGCGCGCCACATCTCTGAATTCTTGATCCCGTCAAGCTCCTGCTGAAGCCTTTCCCTGTAATCCGGGGCGCTGTTAGCTTCAAGGACTATTTTCGTCTGTTCACCTGATTTTACGCTTTCATAAAGATCGTCGAAAACAGGGATAACTGCCTGTTTAAATTTCTTTCGCCAATCGAGCGCTCCTCTTTGAGCAGTAGTACTACAATTTCCAAACATCCAGTCCATTCCGTTTTCAGCAACCAGCCTTATCAGGCTCTGTGTAAGCTCTTCAACTGTTTCGTTAAATGCCTCACTTGGGCTGTGTCCGTTTTTTCTCAAAAGTTCGTACTGTGCCTCCATAACTCCGGCCAGACAGCCCATTAGTACACCTCTTTCACCTGTGAGATCACTGTAGACTTCATTTTCAAAAGTTGTTTGAAACAGATAGCCAGACCCGATTGCAATCCCAAGTGCCAGAGTCCTTTCTTCGGCTCGGCCTGTATAATCCTGAAAGACTGCATAGCTGGAGTTGATGCCACTGCCCGCTAGAAAATTGGTCCTTACAGTCCTGCCCGACCCTTTAGGAGCGACCAGTATCACATCAACGTCTTTAGGGGGTACTACTCCTGTCTGGTCTTTGTAGACTATGGAAAATCCATGTGAGAAATATAGCGCATTCCCCTCCTTCAGACATGGTTTTATAACCGGCCATGTTGCGACCTGGCCTGCGTCAGAGACCAAAAACTGAATTATGGTCCCTCTTTCGGCTGCTTCCTCAAGCGGGAAAAGGGTTTTACCGGGAATAAAACCGTCATCAACCGCTTTTCGCCAGGAACTTCCTCCCTCGCGCTGTCCAACTATGACCTTTATGCCATTATCCCTGAGGTTCAGGGCTTGTCCAGGCCCCTGGACACCGTACCCCAGCACTGCAACAGTTTCATCTTGCAGAATTTTTTTTGCCTTTTCGAGGGTCAGTTCTTCGGAAGTTACTACATTTTCTAAAACACCACCAAAATCTATTTTTGCCATTACGAATGCCTCCTCTATTGTTTCTCTCTCGCCAGTGCGATGGCGCCTGTTCTCGCGATTTCTTTTATGCCCATTGGCTTGAGAAGACTCAAGAAAGCCGCGATTTTATCTTCATCACCAGTTACTTCCACTGTATAAAAGTCCATACTAACATCAACAATCCTGCTCCTGAAGATATCAACCATTCTGAGAATTTCTGCACGATTTTCAGGTCTAGCCCTTACTTTTATAAGAGCCATATCCCTTCGAACAAATGCCGTGTCTGTAAAATCAAATACTTTGATCACATTTATAAGTTTATTCAGCTGTTTCTTAATCTGCTCTAAAATGGCCATGTCTCCAGTGGTCACAAGAGTTATTCTCGAGACCAGGGGATCGGTTGTCTCAGCCACACAAAGACTTTCAATATTAAATCCCCTGCCGCTGAAAAGCCCAACGATGCGTGACAACACACCTGGCTGGTTGTCTACCATAAGAGAAAGGATTCGTTTTTCTCCCGTATTTTTCATGTTCATGGTATTATCCGCCTGCATTTTATAAATTCACATGTGATGAAGCCGAGGCCCTATTTTCAGGGGCAGTCGGTCCGGTTCTATTATCAGACCAGCAGCATCTGGCTTATGGGGGCCCCTGCTGGTACCATTGGATAGACGTTTTCTTCCCGCTCAACAACAAATTCCATAATCACAGTCTTCGGGATTGAAAGCCCCTCTTTTAATACGGGTTCAACTTGTTCCGGAAGAGTAGCCCTTAACCCAATTGCGCCATAAGCCTCAGCCAGCTTAAGAAAGTCTGGGGCATGCTCCATACTGGTACATGAATAGTGCTTGTCATAAAACAGTTCCTGCCACTGCCTGACCATGCCTAGATATCTATTGTTTAATATGACCACCTTTACCGGAAGATTGTATTGAACAGCGGTAGCCATCTCTTGAATATTCATCTGAATACTGCCGTCGCCTGCAATATCAACCACCACTTTGTCGGGCCGAGCTATCTGTGCTCCGATAGCTGCAGGCAGTCCGAATCCCATACACCCTAGCCCGCCAGAGGTGATAAAACAATTTGGGCTGTCAAAATGATAATACTGGGCGGCCCACATCTGATTCTGACCTACTTCTGTGGTTATAATGGCTTTGCCGCCGGTCAGTTCATATAGCTTTTCAATGACATATTGAGGCTTAATCACCTTATCCTGTTTATAGGCTAGGCGCTTTGAACTTTTCCATTCGTCGATCTGCGCCAGCCAGGGCTCTCTTGACTCTTCTAGATCATGAAAATTTTCTTTTTCGAGGAGCTTATTCAACAGCTCAAGCGTTATTTTGCAGTCTCCAACGACCGGAATCGAAACCGGTACGTTTTTGCGGATAGACGTTGGATCTATATCCACATGAACTATTTTTGCATTAGGCGCAAACTCGTCTGTTTTTCCTGTAACACGGTCATCAAAACGGACTCCTATGGCAATTAAAAGGTCACATTCTGCAGACGACATGTTGGCCCGGTAGGTCCCGTGCATTCCTATCATGCCAAGCCAAAGCCGACTCTTTGTTGGAAAGACACCCAGGCCCATCAGTGTTGTTGCTACCGGGGCCTTGATTTTCTTGACGAATTCTGTAAGCTCTCGGGATGATTTTGATAACACTACCCCGCCTCCGGCAAGAACCATAGGTCTTTTGGCTTTCTTAATGAGCCAGACAACCTTTTGCAGCTGCTTGGCGTGGGGAGTATAGGTGGGCTGATAGGACTTCAGCTTTACATCCTGAGGGGATTTATATCTAGTCGTCAAACTCATGAGATCCTTAGGAAGATCTACCAGAACCGGACCCGGCCGTCCCGATCTTGCTATATGAAAGGCTTCCTTGATTATTCTGGCGATATCTTCAATACGAGTGACAAGATAATTGTGTTTTGTGCAAGGTCTCGTAATCCCCACTATATCCACTTCCTGAAAGGCGTCGTTTCCTATCAGCTGGGTAGGCACCTGACCGGTTAAAACTACCAGCGGTATAGAGTCTGTAAAGGCAGAGGCTATTCCAGTTACCGTGTTAGTAGCGCCGGGCCCGGAGGTTACCAGGCATACACCTACACCTCCTGAGGCGCGGGCGTAACCGTCTGCGGCATGAACAGCTCCCTGCTCATGTCTTACCAGGATGTGCTGAATATCGGTTTTCACCAGTTCATCATATATGTCTATGACTGCACCCCCGGGATATCCGAAGATTGTTTTAACACCTTCATCGATCAAGGATTGTATCAGTATTTTGGCTCCTGTTTGCTTAATAACTCACACCCCCTTTCTGTTTAAAGACAGCCCCTTCACTTGCCGAAGAGACTCCCTGAGCATATCTATACATATAACCGTGGTCTATCTTTAGACTCGGAGGATTCCAAGAAGAGCGGCGTTGTTGTATCTCGGTATCTGACAGCTTGACATTTATTTTTTTGCCAGGAATGTCGATCTCTATAATATCACCCTCCTGCAGGACTGCTATTGGCCCGCCTTCCATTGCCTCTGGAGATATATGGCCGATACAGGCCCCCCTGGTTCCCCCGGAAAAACGGCCGTCTGTAATAAGCGCTACGTCGCCATCCAGACCCATTCCCGCTATCGCAGAAGTCGGGGTAAGCATCTCACGCATTCCTGGACCGCCCTTAGGCCCTTCGTACCTGATTACAATTATTTCTCCTTTTTTTATCCTGCCCTCCAGTATGGCACTGGTGGCCTCTTCCTCGGAATCAAATATCCGCGCAGGGCCCTGGTTGAAGAGCATTTCCTCGGATACTGCAGATTGTTTTACAACACAGCCCGAGGGCGCCAGGTTTCCGAAAAGGACGGCCAGCCCTCCTTCCGCGTGGTAAGGATTATCGGCCTTTCTGATAACTGCTGGATCAATGATGCCGGAATTTTTTATGTTATCGGCCAGCGTCTTGCCTGTTACGGTCATACAGTTTTCGCGGATAAGCCCCAAACCGGAAAGCTCTTTGATGACCGCGCTTATTCCACCTGCTCTATGTAAGTCTTCCACATGATCTTTGCCTCCAGGGCTGAGAGAGCAGATGTGCGGGGTGCGCCTGCTGATTGCGTTGATATCTTTTAGATCCACCTGGATCCCGGCCTCCCTGGCGATTGCACAAAGGTGAAGTACCGTATTGGTAGAGCAGCCCAGGGCCATGTCAAGAGTAAAGGCGTTAATAAAGGCGTCCTCTGTCATAATTTGCCTCGGAGTTATTTCATTCCTAAGAAGCTCCATAACCTTAACCCCGGCAGTTTTGGCAAGTCTAATACGGGCGGCCATTACCGCCGGAATGGTGCCGTTGCCTGGCAAGCCCATACCCAGGGCTTCTGTGAGACAATTCATAGAGTTGGCCGTAAACATACCAGAACAAGATCCGCATGTGGGACAAGCCGCGTCCTCAAGAAGTGACAGTTCCTCCTGATCCATCCTTCCGGATTTTACAGCACCCACCGATTCAAATACGGTTATTAGATCGATTTTATTAAGAGGATTTCCGTCCGGGTGTATCCCGGCTAACATTGGTCCTCCACTTAATATTATGGCAGGTATATCCAATCTCGCGGCCGCCATGAGCATTCCCGGCACTATTTTATCACAATTTGGTACAAGCACCAGGGCGTCAAAGGAATGAGCCATTGAAGTTACTTCTACTGAATCAGCGATCAATTCGCGACTGGCCAGGGAGTATTTCATTCCTGTATGGTTCATGGCGATGCCGTCGCAGACTCCTATTGTGCCGAAAACCATCGGCGTGCCCCCCCCCATATAAACACCGGCTTTCACTGCTTCCACAACCTTGTCCAGGTGCACATGACCCGGAATAATTTCATTGGCGGAACTTGCGATTCCGACAAACGGCCGTGACAGTTCATCATCCGTGTATCCCATTGCCTTAAATAGGGATCTATGCGGTGCACGCTCAATACCCTTTTTTGTGCTGTCACTTCTCACTTTTCACCTCTCTTCCACATCTTCTAGCGGGCTTCTTTTCCCCTGATGTGATTGACTACTCCTCCGGCGCTTATAATTTCCTGCATGAACGGAGGGATTGGTTTTGCTAAGAATTTCTTTTTATCATTCAGACACTGGATTTCCCCTGTCATAAGGTCAACTTTTAAGAGGTCACCCTCTTTAAAAGAATCTCCTGCATTTTCCATTTCCAGGATTGGCAGGCCGATGTTGAAAGCGTTCCTATAAAAAATTCTGGCAAAACTGTCTGCAATTATAAGGCTTATACCGGCAGCCTTTATTGCAAGGGGTGCGTGTTCTCGTGAAGAGCCGCAGCCGAAATTGGTTCCGGCAACGATGATATCTCCTGGTTCTACATCTTTAGCAAAGTTGGGTCTCGAATCAGCAAAACAGTTTTTTGCAAGTACACCCAGTTCTGAAACATTCAGGAACCTTGCCGGGATAATAAGGTCAGTGTCCACATGGTCCCCGAATTTCCATACCCTACCTTTGAATTTCATGGTTTAAGACCTCCTGCCGCACTCTTGTCGTTTTAGTAATAGGCTTAAAACACATACCGAATGCCTGTTTGTTTATAGCTGATCAGGATCTCCTATTCTTCCCAGCACTGCGGAGGCCGCGCACAAGGCGGGGCTTGCGAGATAAACCTCGCTTTTAGGGTGTCCCATCCTGCCCAGGAAATTCCTGTTTGTCGTTGATAACGCCTTTTCCCCTTCAGCCAGAATACCCATATGTCCTCCCAGGCAGGGTCCGCAACAGGGAGGGCCTATAACCGCTCCGGAGTCCAGGAACGTCTCTATGATGCCTTCCTGGATGGCTCTTTTATAAATACCGGGTGAACCGGGAATGATTATAAGCCGCGTGCCCCTTGATACTGATCGACCCTTGAGGATTCTGGAAGCTTCACGCAGGTCTTCCAGTCTTCCATTAGTGCATGAGCCGATAAAGACCTGGTCCAGTTTCACTGGCTCGATTTCGGATAAAGGATAAACGTTGTCAGGTGAATGAGGAAGCGCTACCTGGGGTTCGATCAGGGTTGTGTCTATATTGATAATTTTTTCGTACCGCGCATCAGGATCACTTCTCAGGTAAGAGGCCTTTTTTACAGATCGGCCTTCCATATAACTGCGTGTGACGCTGTCCGGTTCAAAAATACCGTTTTTGGCGCCAGCCTCCACGGCCATGTTAGCCATCGTGAACCTCTGGTCCATTGAAAGCCTGCTGATCGTGTCTCCGGAGAATTCCAGGGCCTTGTAAACGGCCCCTTCAACTCCCAGTAGACCCAGCGTGAAGAGTATGAGATCTTTTCCCCCGACCCATCGACGCAGTTGACCGTCGAAGACCAGCTTTATGGTCTCGGGCACCTTGAGCCATGTCCGGCCTGTCGCCATTATCACCCCGAGATCAGTGCTCCCTACACCCGCGGAAAAGGCTCCCAGAGCTCCATACGTACAGGTATGACTGTCTGCTCCGATTACCAGATCTCCAGGAACGACCAGTCCCTTTTCAGGGAGGATAACATGCTCAATGCCTGATTCTCCCAATTCAAAATAGTATTTAATGTGATGCCGCCGGGCGAATTCCGTCATTATTTTGACTTGCTGGGCGGATTCAATATCTTTATTGGGAACAAAATGATCAGGTACCAGCGCAATCTTTTCTGTGTCAAAGACCTGGTCACGTCCTAATTCTTCAAAAACCTTGATGGCCAGGGGTGCTGTTATGTCATTTGCCAGAGCCATGTCAACATCAACTTCAATCAGATCCCCCGGGGATACGGAATTCTTGTCCGAATGAGCGGCAAGAATTTTTTCAGTAATTGTCATTGTCATTTATATCACCCTCATTAAAGTGAACTCGCCTCAGGCAATAGGGAAGGGTTTTCCTTCATATATTCAAGACGGTTCAAACCGTTTATATAGGCCTTGGCACTGGCCGTAATTATATCAGGATCAGCGCCTTTGCCTAAGGTAACCATACCGTTCTCTTTGAGTCTCACGGTTACTTCGCCCTGGGCATCCATTCCTCCACTGATGGAATTGACAGAAAACCTCACCAGTTCTGATCGGGTTCCAGTCATCTTGGCGATGGTGTTAAATGCTGCATCAATAGGGCCTACCCCGAATCCTGCTTTCTGTATATCGTTGCCTTTAATTTTCATCCTTACGGTTGCTGTAGGTACCGCAGTGGTTCCGCTGACCACATTAAGGTATTCGAGGCAGTAAACGTCAGGGACCCTAAAGATTTCTTCGGCTACAAGGACCTCAATATCCTCGTCAAGAATTTCTTTTCTTTTGTCCGCAAGGTCCTTGAATTTTTCAAAAAGGCGACTAAGGTCTTCTTTGCTGAGTTCATAACCCAGATCGGCCAGCCTCTGTCTGAAAGCGTGTCTCCCCGAGTGCTTCCCCATGACAAGCTTATTGGATGCAAGACCTACCACCGATGGTTCCATAATTTCGTAGGTCATGGGGTTTTTAAGGACTCCATCCTGATGGATACCAGCCTCGTGGGCAAATGCATTAGCACCGACTATAGCCTTGTTCGGCTGCACTACGATACCGGTTATCATTGAAACAAGTCGGCTTGCAGGATGAATCTCATCCGTTTTGATACCTGTGAAAAGACCTGTCAGGTCTTTGCGGGTATAAAGTGTCATCACCACCTCTTCCAGCGATGTATTACCGGCCCGTTCACCAATGCCGTTTATGGTCACTTCCACCTGGCGGGCCCCTGCCTGGAGTCCCGCAAGGGTATTAGCTGTAGCCAGACCGAGGTCGTTATGACAATGAAGACTTATTACGGCCTTATCAATATTAGGAGTGTGTTCTCTTACATAGGCAACCAATTGGGCGAACTCGCTGGGAATTGAGTATCCTACGGTATCAGGCAGATTTACAGTGGTTGCCCCTGCCTCTATGACTGCTTCAAATACTTTACAGAGGAAATCCTTGTCACTTCTGGTCCCATCTTCAGTTGAAAATTCTACGTTGTCTGTAAATTTCTTGGCATACCTTACGGCCTCCACAGCCTCCTTGACCACCTGCTCCCTGGTCATTCTTAACTTGTGTTTCAGGTGTATATCGGAAGTGGCAATAAATGTGTGTATCCTCGGATTGACTGCATCCTTGACTGCTTCCCAGGCACGATCGATGTCTTCTTTTGATGTTCTGGCAAGGGCTGCAACCTGGGCATTTTGAATTTTGTTGGCGATAAGCTGAACCGCTTCGAAGTCTCCGGTGGATGACGCTGGAAAACCAGCCTCCATCACATCCACACCCAGTTTTTCTAACTGTCTGGCTATTCGAAGTTTTTCAGCGGGATTCATGCTTGCCCCGGGCGACTGTTCACCGTCTCTAAGTGTCGTATCGAAAATAATTACTCGGTTTTCCATGGGATAACTTCTCCTCAAGTCCTTAAAATGTTTTTAAGAATATTTCTGTCATGCGGTTATGGAGGTTATCCCGCAAGTACCCGCCGCAGATTCCCATGCCATTGGGGCTCTGCGGCGTGATCCCTCGCATTACGATGTATTCCTTTAACCATTCCTCAATCTCCATTAAGTTCTTTGGAAAGCTTATATTGAACACTGTCAGCAAGGGCCTGCCAACTGGCCTCGATTACATTTGTGGAAACTCCGATGGTCGACCAGATCTCTCGGCTGTCCCTTGATTCAATCTGGACCCGGACTTTTGCTCCGGTTCCGTCCTTACCGTCAATTACACGCACCCTGAAGTCCACGAGCCCCATCTCCTCAATCTGAGGAAAAAACTTGACCAGGGCTTTTCTTAAAGCATTGTCAAGGGCATTAACGGGTCCGTCTCCTTCGGCCGCTGTAATTTCCTGGTCATCTCCCACTGAGATTTTTATAGTAGCTTGAGATGTGCTTGGGCCCGATAGATTTTTCTCAATAGTCACCCGGAATGACTCCAGAGTGAATGGATCTTCAAACTGACCTGTTACTTTTTTGATCAGGAGTTCCAGCGATCCCTCTGCGGCATCGAACTGATATCCCTCGTCTTCAAGTCTTTTAATTTCATTGACGATTTTTTCGCTGTCGTATCCGTTTCCTCCAAGTTTGATGCCCATCTCCTTGGATTTATAATCGATATTACTCTTCCCTGATAGATCCGAAACAAGAACTCGTCTGCGGTTTCCTACCGCGCCCGGATCCATATGTTCGTATGCCTCAGGCCTCTTCATAATAGCGCTCACGTGGACTCCGCCTTTGTGAGTGAAGGCGCTTTTACCCACGAAAGGACGTTGATTCAACGGTGGGACGTTGGCCACCTCGCTGACAAACCGGGACAGTTCTGTCAGTTGCCTGAGTCGTTCCTTCCCGACGCATTCATAGCCCATCTTAATCTGGAGATTACCTATGACTGATATCAGGTCTGCATTTCCACAGCGTTCTCCATATCCATTTATGGTTCCCTGGACCATTGATGCTCCGTATTGAACGGCGGTAAGGGAGTTGGCAAGGGCTAGGCCGCAATCGTTGTGTGCGTGGATACCAATAGGAGTCTTTATGCGCTTTGTAACCTGTTCCATAATCGTCTGTATTTCGTGAGGCATGGCGCCTCCGTTTGTATCACAGAGCACTATTATGTCAGCTCCACCGTTAATGACTGCCTCGAGTGTCTTGAATGTGTAAACAGGATCATGCTTGTACCCGTCGAAAAAGTGTTCTGCATCGTATATTACTTCACGGCCCTTGTTTTTAAGATAGGCCACGGTATCTTCAATCATCGCCAGGTTCTCATCCAGCGATACCCTGAGAATCTCAGATGTGTGAAGGCCCCATGTTTTCCCAAAGACCGTAACCGTCTCGAGTTCAGTCCTGAGGAGTGCGGCTATATTGCGGTCAGTTTCCGCATGGCTGTCGGCCCGGCGTGTACTACCGAACGCAGTCAGGCGAGTGGAGTGGAAATTGATCTTCCGGGCCATTTTAAAGAACCGGGCGTCTTTAGGATTTGAACCGGGCCAGCCTCCCTCCACGTATTGAACCCCAAAGTCATCAAGCTTTTGGGTGATACGAAGTTTATCCTCTGCTGAAAGATTAATTTGCTCTCCCTGCGTACCATCCCTCAACGTGGTGTCATACAGTGTTATTTCTCTGGACATGAGTCGTCTCCGCTAATGTTAAAAAAAAATCCGTTATCAGTTTGCCTGATAACGGATTTTTAAGAGATTTAATTGGGTCGTTATTTCATTATCAGGCCGGGTCGTTTGAGTCTGACCACTAAGAGGAGAAGCAACAGGGGCAGTATTAGCCCTGTTGCCCTGATAATGACGATAATGTTATTAACTCGACCCATAATTGTCCTGTTTCAAGAAATCTCCTGGTACGTAATACGCATGTATACAATCAAATTACTCCTTTTAAATGGAAAGATTTAGTCTGTCAAGCTTTTTTTTGTGATTCTACCTGGGGTTTACATGTCTTTTCAGGCAAGGCATAATTGACAATAGGGCTTTATTCGGATAGGGGAAATTAACCCGTCGCTCTTTTATTGGGGCTGAGGCCGAATATCACAAAAAGCAGGATCGGTGTCCCTAGCCGATAGCGTTTAAGGGGTCATAACTTTAGAAAATGAAGGTGCTGCTAATATATCCCTATTTCATCGATGAGAGGATCAGCCCTGAAGATGTTTCGGCAGTCCCTATGGGTGTGTATTATGTTGGCGCACTGTTGAAGGAAAACTCATATGACGTAGAGATATTGAACTGGTACGATACAAACCGGACTCCTGAAAAAATACAGGATGTATTAAGGGAAAAGAGGCCGGACATTATAGGTGTTTCCGTGCTACACGCTAACCGATGGGGTGGCATAGAAGTGGCCAGGATTGCCAAACGGCTTAATCCCGAGGTAAAGGTGGTTTTTGGCGGAGTCGGCGCCACTTTTTTATGGGAACACCTTTTGAACAATTTCAGTGAAATAGATTTTATAGTTTTGGGGGAAGGTGAACGCACTTTTCTTGAGCTGGTCACCCTTCTGGATCATGAAGAACATGAAAAAATAGAAAATATCAGTGGAATCGCCTATAGACGACGAGGCAAAGCCGTAAGAACCAAAGATCGTGAGCAAATTAAAAACCTTGACGAACTTCCGGTTCCAGCAAAGTATTTTACCTATCAGCATGTTTCCTCAACCCGAGGGTGTCCTGGCAATTGCTATTTTTGCGGTTCGCCATTTTTCTGGGGGAGGGGAGTCAAATATCACTCCCCTGATTATTTTGTTCAGCAGCTGGAACTATTATACAGGAAGGGAGTTAAGTTTTTTTTCTTTTCTGACGACACATTTACGATAAAGGAGAAACGGGTTATAGAGATCTGTAAAAAAATAATTGAGAGGAATCTGAATATCAACTGGGCTGCAATTTCCCGTGTCAATTATGTGAACGAAGACATGTTGTTCTGGATGAGAAAGGCTGGGTGTATCCAGATCAGCTACGGGGTGGAAAGTGGATCTGAAAGTATAAGAAGGCGGTTAAACAAAGGGATAAAGCAGGATCAGATACTAAAGGCATTTGCGCTGACCACTCAATTCGGCATTTTGGCAAGGGCTTATTTTATATACGGCTGTCCCGGAGAGAGCTGGGAGACCATTCAGGAAACCCTTGACCTCATTAATGAAATAAAACCCCTCAGCACGATCTTTTACATACTGGATATTTTTCCCGGGACCGCTCTATATTCTGATTTTCAGAGAAGGTGCAAAGTTAATGATGAAATTTGGCTCAATAAGGTCGAAGATATAATGTACTTCGAGACTGATCCGAATTTGTCCAGGGAAAAGGTACTTGCCTTTGGTGAAAGGCTGAGGGGCGAATATTATGCAAAGCTTCCAGGCTTTGCGGATTCTATTGTTGTTATTGACAAAAAAGAGCTCTACCATAACCACAGCGATTTTTTTTCCAGGCTCGCTATGACGTTCAGCCATGGGGATTACGCTGGAATAGAGGGAATAAAGGGAAAAGAGGCTGTTGCAGAAAGGCTCTACCTGCGTTCACTGACTTACTACCCGGACCACCGAGCCTATCTGGGGCTGGGGATTCTTAAACAGAAGGCAGGAAAACACAAAGAGGCGATTAACATACTGTCTCGAGGGCTGGAGTATTTCCCTGAAAGCCTTGATCTGAATATGTGCCGGGGGATCAGCCACATGAATATGGGAGAATATGAAAGGGCCCTTTTATACTTATTGAAATTCAAGGATTCAAAGGAGGTGTCTTATTATATAGCCGAATGTTACAGAGCTCTCGGTGATCCTGACAAGGAGGCTTTTTTTCGTGAAAGGTCTTTATAGAAAAAGGCCATTTTGTACTGGTTTTGAAGCCTGAATACATGTCAAGCTTTTTTGCACCGTTTTGCATATATTGGCACAAATAGCATTTAATTAGCTTGACATTTAAATAAATATCATTTAATTATATTTAACTAATCGCAACTGATATAACAGGAAAGGCTGTTGCTGGCATTAAAACATGTTTATATGCTGTCAAAATTCACCAGATACCGGGGGCTGCCTTCAGGAAGGGTTTTGTCTTGAAATCTATCTTTAAGTTATAGTAATAAAGGAAGAATATGAAGTGTCATGCTCTGGAATATGGGAAAAATCCAGCGGCTGATGCATTTTCCATGAGACACACATTTTCCGGCTTTCCTGATGTTTGCGATTCTGCAGATAACCCTTAATACGGGGCCTTAAATGTATCTGGAATATTGGGGCTTCAAAAAACTCCCGTTTGAAAATGTGCCTGATCCTGACTTTTTTTACCTGTCAAGGCCTCATGAAGAGGCGCTTACGCGCCTTTTATACGCCGCTCAAATGAGGAAGGGCTGTGCGCTGTTGTCCGGGGACATCGGCTGTGGCAAGACCACTTTGAGCAGGGTTTTTATCCAAAGGATAGCAGAAGAGAAATTTGATCTAGCCCTCATATCCAATCCGTGTCTGGAACCCAAAGAGCTTTTACAGGATATGCTGTATGAGTTTCAGGTTAAGCCGGTCCCGGATACTAAGGTCGAAATTCTCCGTATTTTGAATGACAGGCTCCTGGAAAATATGAAGGAGAACAGGGAGACGCTCCTGATAATTGATGAGGCCCAGCTTTTAACTGAAGCCGCGCTTGAAGAAATAAGGCTTCTCCTCAATTTTCAGGTGTCGAACCGTTTTCTGATTACCATTTTCCTCCTTGGTCAACCGGAACTGATAGAAAAGATAAAAAAGATAAGGCAGCTGGAGCAGAGGATTGCCATCCGATATTTTCTGCGGCCATTTGATCTTGAAGAAGCCACACATTATATCCTTTTTAGACAGAAGGTGGCAGGCGGTAGCAAGAATGTGTTCAGCAGGCAGGCAATTGAAGCAATATATGGTCATTCCAACGGGCTAGCCAGAACTATCAACAATATATGTGATCTCGCCCTTTTGATCGGTTTCGGAGAAAAACAGAAGTCAATCACGTCGGAAATTATAGAGGAAATTCTGGAAGATGGTGCGGTTTTCTGAAATCCTCGGTTCGGGCCGTAAACGTACGGAAAAACAGCCCTCTCAGAAAAAGGAGGTGAGGACAGGGGGAAAGCTGTGGATGAGCGATTCCCAGATTCTGGCGACTAAAGGCACGGATACTTCTTTTAATCTGCCTCCTCTGGATCATGACGCAGATAAGACAGGAAAGTTATACGGTCAGCTTTTTGAAAAGGCGACCGAGGTAAGGGACCGGGTAAAGAAAGACGGGGGAATAACTCCCTCTCCCATTCTTTCACTCCTTCACAGCATAATAGAAGAGGACATTGTAGATGAACTGTATGATTATGTGCTTACTGTTTCTGGAGGCAGCGGCTGGAGATGGCACAGTATAGCCGTAACCCTTGGCTCTTTGAAGCTTGGCAAGGGTTTAGGTTTTGATACAAAAAAGCTGTTGAAACTCGGGCTTGCAGCGTTTCTGGAAAATGTAGGCATGTACAAGATTCCAGAGCATGTTTTGGATAAAAAAGGGATACTTAGCCCGGATGAGGTAGCTGCAATAAGGGAACACCCTGATGTGAGCTCTCAGATTCTGGGTCGTATGGGCAGGGCATATGACTGGCTCGCAAAGGTGGCCGCGCAGATACATGAAAGGGCGGATGGATCAGGCTATCCCCTGGGGTTGAAAGGTGAGGAAATTTCTCCCTTAGCATCAGTTATAGGGCTCGTGGATACCTATATGGCCATGATAAAGAACAGGCCCTATCGCAATAAATATATGCAGACAGAGGCGGTTAAGTCCGTGATAGAATTGGGCAAAGATAAATTCCCTCCACGAGTCGTCAAAGAGTTTCTAAACCAGATTTCCCTGTTTCCTGTCAATACATATGTGAGGCTCAACAACAAATCTATTGGGCGTGTCGTCTCGACCGACAAAAAACAGCCTCTAAGGCCCAAGATCGAGATTTTGTATGACGGATTGGGACGGGAAATGGAAAAACCCATGACGATCCAGTTGTCTGATTCTCCTTTGCTCCATATTGTAGACACTATTAATGAAGATGACCTTCCTTATGAATGAGTCATGATAATTCTAAGATGGCGGGATTTTTATATTCCCTAGAGTTCCAGGATTGAAGATTGTAATGAAAAAGGCGAGGAATAATTCAAGATTATCCATATGCATTTTTGAGCTTCTGGCTATTCTTGCTTTGGCTTTATTACTCCAGTCATGTTATTCCTCAACCGCTGTTAAAGGTACTCCTATAAAGACGGCCCTAGAAAGGGGCGATTTAGCCTCGAAGAGGGTCTTGAAAGAGTCAGACCTCAAAGAAATCGCGCGTATGAGCAGGGTGGAGGAAAATCAGGTTTTTGAGGTGGTAGACGGAGTTCCCGAATATAAGATCGGACCTGGAGATGAACTGGAGATAATTTCCCATGTGGGTGACGAACGAACCAAGACCGAGGTCACAGTCAGCAACAGCGGTGAGATCTCCTACTCATTCATAGACGACATTAAAGTGACCGGACTTACTCCCAGTCAGCTTGATGAAAAACTGACCAGGGCTTTATCCCGTTACATAAAAAACCCTAGGATTGATGTCCTGGTAAAGGATTTCAATAGCAAGAGCGCCCTTATCCTCGGAGAAGTATCTTCTATCAGGGGAAGTATTTACGCGCAAAAAGCCGCCAGCGGAAAAATCTATCTTCAGGGAAAGACCACTCTAATGGACCTTCTTGCAATGGCAGGCGGGTATACGGTTGACGCGGATATAAAGAATGTCAAGCTTATAAGGGGTGGAAAGAGCTGGATAATAAACCTTTACGATATTATTGAAAAGGGTGATGAGAGACTGAACGTCGTCATTGACCACGGTGATGTCGTGGATGTGCCTGAGCTTCCGGAATATGGCGAACGCGTTTATGTGATGGGGGAGGTGAACAGGCAGGGCGTCTATTCTCTTAAAGATGCCCAGGACCTCCTGGCCGCTATCTCCCTGGCTGACAGTTTTACCTCCCTGGCCAAGGAGGAAAATACACTTATTGTCAGGGAATATGAACCGGGGAAAAAGCCTTTGGTCATGATGGCCGATCTAAATGCCCTGCTGAGAAAGGCCGACTTGAGCCAGAATATACGCTTGAAGGATGGAGATCTGGTGTATGTGCCGCGTATGCTCATAGGGGATATAAATGACTGGATTACCAATATACAACCCATGCTGAACCTCCTTCTCTATCCGGAGGAGTTTGAATCCAGGTATTTTCTCAGGAAATATCTGCATTTTGACAGAAGACACTGATGGTGGGTTGGGTCGCTACGAGGGGGTTATCCAGATAAGACCAGGATTATTTTTTAGGTCTCATAGATGTAAAGAAATTAAATTAACCGCTTAGACCGATGTTCTTACCGTGAGTAAATATAGACATATATCCCCTGTTAGACTTTTTAGAATACAAAAGGGGCTGATTTGGCGCAATACGATATAAATCTAAGGGAATATTGGCGGATACTCAAAAAACGTAAATTTACCGTAATTCTTACCGCTTTTCTGCTGGGGGCTTTCACCATTATTTTTGCGATTTTGAGGGCTCCCACTCCTCTATACACCTCGACGTGCAGCATAAAATTTGAAAAGGACACCACTGTGGAGGGTTTGTATGCACGTACCCTGTCATGGGGGGGAGGGGATGATATAGAGACCCAGATTTCACTGCTCAAGAGCTACTCTGTTATGAGAAAGGTGGCTGAAAGACTGGGGAAGATACCTCATGGTAAGGCGGACGAAGATGCAGCTCCAGGTTCAAGGACAGCTGCACTAGTTGAGGACCTTCAGTCCAAAGTGAAGGTTTCAAGGGAGACATTCACCAATATCATAAATATAGAAGTAACTGACGGGGATCCTGTATTCGCTCAAAAGCTGGCTGCGGAAATTGCAACGACTTACAAAGAAGTCCATACCAAGGCCCAGAATGCTCGAACCACTGAGGCCCTGAAATATATAACCCAGCAGCTCAAGGACGTGCGGGAAAACCTCAGGGAAGCAGAAAATGAATTCAACAGGTTTACCCAGGAAAATCAGCTTGTTTCTATTGATCTCCAGAGTGAGGCCCTTCTATCAACCGCCAAGGAGATCAGGGATAAACTGCGTGAACTGGACGAAGCAAAGGCGGACCTGACCAGCCTCTTAGGTAAACTCGAATCTTTTATTGAGGAAGGGGCTGGCTCTAGCGACGATTTCTATTCCTCTTATGCAAATAAACAATACCAGGATGCCAACAACACCCTGGTTGAGCTTTCGCTCAAGAGAGACTCCCTGCTGAAGGACTATACAACCAGGCACCCTGAGGTAATAACGGTTCAGCGCAAGATAGAGGAAAACGCGCGTAAGATGGCTATTATCTTGAGGCTGCAAACAAACAGTATTGAAAGAAAAAAGAAAGAACTGAATCAGGAATTAGCAAATGTAGTCAAAAAAACCAACGAGCTTATGGAGAAGAAGCTCGAGTACAACCGCCTTAAAAGAAAAGTTGACTCATTTAACGAGATGACCGCACTTCTGGAGCGGAAAAGCCAGGAGGCATCTATCAGAAAGGCTGAGAAACCTGAAGAGGTTACCATAGTCAGGCCGGCTCTCTTGCCGACTTCTCCAATCAATCCACCCAAAACAGCAGCTACTGGTACCATGGGCGTAATCATAGGGCTTATTCTGGGTATGGTGCTGGCCTTTATAGTGGAGACATTTGATACTTCTCTCGGTGCTATCGAAGATGTAGAGGAAACCCTCGGAACACAGGTCCTGGGAGTGATTCCTCATGGTGACGAAAAATTAATCCAGGAAGGGATGAAGGACAAGGATTTAAAAGGAGAATCCGCCGGTTCCTCACTGAGACGTAGAATGCGTCTCGTAGCTCATTTTGTGCCCCAGTCAATGATGGCGGAGAGCTTCAGGGCCCTCAGAACGAATATACAGTTCCGGGATGTAGAAAAAAAAATAAAGTCTCTTGCCATTACGAGCGCTTCTCCCCAGGAAGGCAAGTCCGTTGTTGCAGCCAACCTGGCAATTACAATGGCCCAGGCAGGCATGAAAACACTCCTGGTCGAATCTGATTTGAGAAAGCCCACTTTATCCAAGGCATTCGGTGTTGAGATCAGTCCAGGTTTGACGGACGTACTTCTGGGTAATTATTCCTGGGAGGATGTGGTCAAGACCATCACTGATATCATTGTAGGGAAAATGGATCTGGACGAGGTGATGGCTACACCTGGACTGGACAATCTGAATATCATAACAAGCGGGACCATGCCCCCTAACCCTTCGGAACTGATTGATTCAAAGCGTTTGGTGGATTTTATAGAAGATGTCAAAAAGGAATATGACATGATCATATTCGATACCCCTCCAGTGCTTTCCACTGCTGACCCGGCAATATTGGGAACCAAGGTGGATGCAGTTTTGTTTGTGTACATGGTTGGCAGTATTTCAAAAGGGCTCCTTAAGAGGTCTACGGTCCAATTGACCCAGGTAAAGTGTAACATCCTTGGAGTAGTCATAAACGGAATGAAGGCTGAGGTAAGTCCTGATTTTCATGACTTTAAGTACTATAAATATTATTATTCGCATACCGAGGAAAAAAATAAGGGTGTCTTTTCCCGTTTTTTTGGAAAGACCAAAAGGGCACGGGATAAGAGCATTTTACGTGAACAAGAACCAGTTGAGAACTTTGTGCGGGGAAAGGGCGGAAGCAGAGAAAAGAAATCCGGCGTTATGCGATTTGTACTTCTGTTTGTCGCCCTTGGATTTCTGGTAGCCGGGGTTCTCTGGCAGACCGGTATCCTGCCTTTTGGTACGGACTTCTTTAAAGGCAAAAGGGTCGAAATTGATAAAAAGAGCCTCCCTGAAACCGCTCCAGGGAAGCCAATGAAGGTTGCTGAACATGTGTCTGGAGATGCAGAATCGGAGCAGATTTCTCCTGAGATAAAGGCTATCAAGCAGGAAATGGAAACGCTTAAGCCATCAGCGGATAATGTTTCACCAAAGACTTCAGAGGGTGCCCCTGAGATCGTCGCAGTTGTGCGTCCACCGGTGGCCTTTACCGAGAAGACGGGTAAAGGTGGGGAAGGAATATCCGAAAAACAGGCCCAGGAATCCCTCAAGCCGTCTGATTCTACAAACGCTGAGATAAAAGAGACGACCCCACCGGTTTCTAGTACTGCGGCAGCGGAACAGGAAGTACTAAAAGAGGTTGAGTATCCATATTCCCTGCGTACCGGATCTTTCAGAAGCCTTGAAAAAACAGAGGAGGCAGTTTCTATGCTTAAAAATATGGGACTGTCCCCTTACTGGAGCCATGTTGATTTGGGTGAAAAGGGTAAATGGTACAGGGTGTTCGTAGGTCATTTCAGCACACTGGAAGATGCAAAGGAATTTGAGAAAGCCCATGATGTTCCCGCTGACCGTGTCCTTAAAACGGTTTATACTGTGCAGGTTGGTGATTCCGCTTTGAAACAAGAGTTAGAAAAAATAGCAGTTGAACTGGAGAAGATGGGTCATTCTCCGTATTTCATTAAAACATCTCAAACTGAATACAGGCTACTGGTAGGGGCCTTTGTAACCAAAGAGGCTGCTCAGCAGTTGGAAAACCAGCTGAAAGAGGCAGGCGTAAATTGTGCAGCTGTCTTAAGATGAGGCTGGGGTCAGAAATGAAAGATACCTCCGGCCAGACCAGCCTTCAGCTCCTCCTCCCTCTCGTAGTACTTTTAATCATGGCTGTTTCCTTCGCCTATATAATGCCTTCACTTTCTACTATACAGATGCTGATGTTCGGTGGTGGCATTATTTTTTTCTTGGTTTGTCTCGCCAGTACAGAAATTGCGCTTTACTTGCTGATTTTTTCCATGCTGCTTGGCCCGGAGGTTATAGTTGGGACTACTGAGAGGGCAGCTTCTTTAGGTCGGGGTGTAACACTCAGAATTGATGATTTTGTGATCCTGATTATCGGGTTTACCTGGCTGGCAAAGATGGCGATCAACAAGCAATTGGGCCTGTTTCTCAAAACGCCCCTGAACAAGCCCATTGCCTATTATATAATCGTATGCCTTGTGTCAACTTTATTGGGCGCTATATTTGGTCGCGTTAATTTGAAGACGGGTTTTCTTTTTGTCCTCAAATATTTTGAGTACATGTTCATCTATTTTATGGTGGCCAACCATTTAAACGACAAAAGGCAGGTAACAAATTATCTGTGGGCCATCCTCCTTACCTGCACGATAGTTTCTATTATGGGAATCGCCCACATTCCAGAGGGTGGGAGGGTCTCGGCACCTTTTGAAGGCGAGATTGGAGAGCCGAACACCTTTGGTGGATACCTGGTTTTTATGATTTCTATAACCGCAGGCCTTTTTTTGACTACTTCGTCATTTAGAGCGCAACTGATATACGGTGCTATGGTATTCCTGTTCTTAATTCCACTTCTCTACACCCAGTCAAGAAGTTCCTATCTTGCCATTATTCCTGCCATGCTGGTTTTTGTCTGGTTGTCTGAAAAAAGGCAATGGATATTTTTGGCCCTCATTCTGGTAGGAGTTCTTTTTCCCTTTATCGCCCCGGATAAGGCAAAGGAAAGAATATCATATACCTTTGAGCAGGGTAAAAAGCGCCAGGATGTGGTCGAAGTGATGGGAGTTAAAATGGATACATCGACCTCCGCCCGGCTGAACAGCATGAAAATGGTGGCCAGGGATTGGATCGAACATCCCGTGTTCGGGTTCGGCATTACCGGGTATGAATTCGTGGATACCCAGTATTTCAGGGTGCTTATTGAGACAGGGATTTTGGGTCTGGCCACCTTCTTCCTATTAATGTCAAGGATATTCAGACAGGCCTATCATAATTTCAGCAAAAGCCCTGACAATTATCAAAAAGGCCTATGCATGGGTTTTCTGGCCGGTTTTGTGGGGCTATTAGTCCATGCGATTGGTGCAAATACCTTTATTATCGTTCGTATAATGGAGCCGTTCTGGTTCGTATTGGCCATGGTCATTATGATACCGAAACTGGAGTCAATATCAGCGGGTCCAGATCAATACTCCGTGGCTGTAAAAGGAAAGTAGTAAGAGAAAATTCCCTCTAAAGTTTTAATCTCTTAGGGTTCAAATCCGCTAAGCCTGTTTCGCTAAGTATCAAAATGATGTTTTGATACCCCTTAGCATGCTGTGAGCGAGGTAGTTCATTCTGAGCACTAAAAAAGACACTTTTCTCCCTCCGGAATATCGAGCGGAGACTTAAATCAAGTGAGAAAAATGGATATCTCTGTAATCATTTGTACAAAAGATCGGACGGATGGCTTGCACAGACTTCTGGAGTGCTTGGTTGATCAAAACAGAGCGCCTGAAGAGGTGATTATCATTGATGCCAGTCGGAATGAAAAAACAAAAGACATGGTGGCACATGAAATTGCCCAAGCTCCTTTTCCTGTAATATACAAAAGGACAGATCCGGGATTAACAAGACAACGAAATATTGGCGTTGATTTATCTCAAGGCGAATATATTTTCTTCTTTGATGATGATGTTGTTTTAGATCCAGACTATATTCTCATTGTTGAAGCCACATTTAAACAACCCGGAATGGACCAACTTGGTGGAGTAACGGGAAGAATTACGAATATCAAACAGAATGCGAATGCCTGGGAAATAATTTTCAAAAAAACTTTTTTCCTCAGCGATTTTGGTCAAGGTAAAGTAAAATTTTCAGGCTTCCCATCTTTTAAAATTGATGAAAGTCCTGCTTTTGTAAAGCTTCTATCAGGTTGTAATATGGTCTATCGGAGGGATATATTTTCACAATTTCATTTTGATGGAGGTCTTACTGGCTATTCATATCTTGAAGATGTTGACTTCTCTTTCAGGGTAGGAAAAAAATTCTTACTCTATTACCAACCCAAAGCGAAGCTCAAGCATTATCCTACTACCTATAGTGAATATGATTCCAGAAAATTAAGGAAGATGATGATTCAAAACCACCGGTATCTTTTTAAAAAAAATCACGATCAAAATTTTATAAATGTTTTATGCCACTGGATATCCGTAGCAGGTGTCATTTTTTACAATGCTTTCATCCAACGCGATTTGAATGCTGTGTTGGGAATAATAGAAGGATTAAAAGATCCGAAAAAATGTTGAAAAAGATTTTTGAATCCACAATCATAATGGGGACCAGTTCAATTGTAGTAATGTTGATGGATCTGGTTCGCGTCAAGATTCTTGCTGTTCTATTAGGTCCTCAAGGGGTCGGTGTCCTCTCTGTCTTAAATCACTTTCATACCCTTGCCGCAACTTTAGTCGGTCTGGGGTTAGGCACGGGTATCACCAAATACGTTGCCTCATTAAAGAGTGAAGGAAATACAATTGCCGTTCAAAAGGTTCTTTCCAATTCATTTCAAATTGTATTCATCTTCTCCTCAATAGTGCTGGCGGCCTCCGTTTTCTTTAGCTCCCGGCTATCAACATGGATGCTTGGAGAGTCCGGATTCGGAATTTTTATCATCATCTACGTTCTGTCCCTTCCTCTGGCAGTTTATCCGACAACTATTAACAGTTTTCTACAGGGACTCAAACGGATTAAGTCCTTAGCCAAGATCAATGTCCTGAGGTCTTCCATTTCACTAGTGTTTATTATTCCCATGGTCTTTTTTTTCAGACTCAAAGGGGCCGTGATCTCCGTTCTGGTCATAACAGTCGTTCATCTTCTCCTGGCTGCTTACTATCTCAGCAAAGAGGACCATCCATATGGCGTTCTCCATTGGCAGAGTTTTGACCCAGGTCTGTTGAAAAAGCTCTTCCAATACGGCGGGACTAGTCTTCTGGTGGGTACTGCTTATTATTTATCCCATCTCCTTTTAAAGCTCATCATAGTGGATTCCCTTGGCCTGGAAATGAACGGCATTTATCAGCCTATATGGGCCCTGACAATGACTTATCTTACTCTCGTACTCTCTTCCATGTCCGCTTATTCCTATCCAAGATTATGCGAACTGGCCAAGATTAGAGACATTACAGAAGAATTGAACGGCATTTTACGGATAGCCTTTCTTTTGATTACTCCTGTCATGTTCCTCCTCTTGCTGGCCCGAAAACCTGTTATCTATATCCTTTACAGCAGTAATTTTTTGCCTGCCACTGAATACATGCCGATTCAGATTTTGGGGGACTTTTTTAAAATTCTTTTCTGGGCTACGGGTATGTATTTGCTCCCCACAAAACGACTTTTGGGGTTTATATGGCTTAATTTGTTGCAGGATACTTTACTGGTGGTCCTAGCAAAAATCCTGGTTACAAGATATCAATTACACGGCATTGCGCTTTCATTCGCCCTGAGCTATTTTATTGCCTTCCTGGCACTTTATATCTACTCTAAAACTCAGATAGGGTTTTCCTTGTGGGCAATGAATCGGAAGCTTCTGTCAGCCTCCTTCGGCACCCTATTAGCTATTATCCTGTGCGAAAAATATTTGTCTTTTTGGCCGTTCATTGCGGTTGTATGCCTGACCATTTTTGTTTGGAGCCTAGTCTCCATAAGAAAGGAGGAAGTATTGCAGTTAAAAGGCTATTTATCAGGAAAATTTAAAAGGTCGGGTTTGTCGGAAGGTAATTTGTTGTGAAAGTCTGTTTTATATCAGAAGCCGAATCAATACATACGCAACGCTGGACCAGTAGCCTGGCCCAAGCAGGATGCGATATCCATCTGATCTCATCTTCTGTGGAAGAAATTCCGGATGTTAGTGTGCACAGGATGCCCATTTATTCGCCCATGCCATGGCAACAAATAATCAATAATTTGAGGATCAGAAAGCTTATAAAAGAGCTGGAGCCGGACGTTACACACTTGTTCGGCCTTTTTGCTCTCTCAAGCTTAGGCGCCATGTTCTTGATCAGAGGCTTGAAGAACTCTGTGGCTTCGGTTTGGGGTTCTGACGTCGTGACTGTAAATAACGGAGAGACCTGTAAACAGAGACTGATCAAGAAATATCTTCTGAACCGTGTAGATCGCATTTTAGCCAATTCTGAATACCTTGCAAGTGAGACGGTTAAATATTTGAATAGTCTTCGGGAAATAGATGTTGTGCCTTGGGGAGTGGATATAGCTAAATTTCTGTTTGTGGATCGAGAAAAGGAAAAACGCTTGATTCATGTTGGTTTCGCAAAAAGATTGCATCTATTGTCAGGACCAGACATCCTTTTGAAAGCCTTTCAGTATGCCCGCGACAGGTGCAGTCGGAAGATAATGCTTAAAATCGCCGGTGATGGTCCTATGGAAGCCCAATTAAAGCAGGATGCCGTTCAAATGGGCCTGGCCGATTCCATTGAATGGGCGGGGTGGCTAGGAGACCCTGAAGCAGTGCGCAAATTTTACGGCTCAATTGATGTTTTTGTGATGCCTTCACGCAGGGAATCTCTTGGTGTCTCGGCTATAGAAGCGGCTGCTTCGGGTTTGCCGGTCGTTGCTTCTCGCTTTGGAGGTATTCCTGAAATTGTTGTCCACGGCGAGACAGGTTTGCTAATAGATCCAGAAGACATTGAAGGTTTTGGTAAAGCAATTGTTTCTCTGGTGGAAAACGAAAACTTGAGGAGGGAGATGGGAATAAAAGGAAGGAAAAGAGTGGAAGAGCGGTTTGACTGGAGATCTTCAATCAAAATGATGACAGATATTTATAGGCAAATGAGCCGAAAGTAGATGGAAGGGATATTTGAAAATTTATTATATATATTTCCATGATACGGACTTTGTGCCCATCCATGTTTCTGAAATCATCAATGAAATGCAAAGGCGGGGCCGTGAAGTCCATGTTTTTACTAGCATCAAAGATAAAGCAAGTGGAAAAAAAATGTCTTCAGGGGGGATAATTGTCCACAATTTATGGACAATCAGGGCAAAATTTATTTCCGAATTCATTTTCATGGTTGTCCTCTTCCCATACCTTTTTCTCAGGAGCTTTTTCTCAGGACCTTATTTTTTCTACACGCGGCATTCGGCAACGTCTTTTGCAGTGGTTCTGATTGCCAGACTATTTAGGAAACCCTGCCTGGTAGAGATCAACGATATCGTTCTGGATAAACTGGAATTTATCCAGATCTCCAGGCTAAAACTGAAATGGGTCCGGTTATATCATTATGCTAATTTGCGTCTGGCACATCTTCTGCTCCCTGTAACAAAGGAAATCGGTCAATGGCTTATTCAGGAATACGGGATACCTGGGAAAAAAGTGACGGTTGTTCCCAATGGAGTGAATATCCACAGGTTCAGTCCAAAACCCCGTAATGAAGCCAGAAAACGCTATAATATTCCATTAAATTCCAGGGTAGTTCTTTCCCTGGGAAGTCTATTCCCTTGGGCCGGGATCGAAACCCTCATAGCCGCGGCCCCAGAGGTGCTCAAGACATACCCGGACACCCTTTTTGTAGTCGGCAGCGGGGAGGAACCCCACGTCAGCCATTTGAAAGAAATCGTTAATCGATCCGGACTAAGAGGCAGTTTTCGGTTTTTCGGGTTTATTCCCTGGGATGAGGCCGCTTGGTTCATCAGTGCATCGGATATCTGTGTCGCCCCTTTTATTTTCAAGAGAATCCGAACCGGGATTTCATCCCTGAGGGCCTTTGCCTACATGGCCTGCGCCAGACCGGTTGTGGGGAGTGATATCCCAGGCCTGGGTGACATGCTTGAGACCTGCGGTATGGGAATATCCTTTCCAATGGGAGATCATAAGGCCTTAGCCAAGGCAATTGTTGATCTGCTTACCGATAAAAGGAGATTGGAGGCCATGGGGGAAAGGGGCCGGGATTACATCGTCAAGAAGCACTCGTGGGAGGCCATTGTGGACAGAATTGAGGACACATTCAGGGCCTTAAGTAGCAAGGCTGAGGGTTAGGTGTATGTGCGGGATATGCGGCATCATTTATAAGGATCCCGAAAGGCCTATAGATAAGCAGGTCCTCATGAACATGTCTCTGAAAATAGCCCATAGGGGACCGGATGATGAGGGATATTTTATTCAAAAGAATATAGGCCTGGCCATAAGGCGACTCTCCATAATTGATATCGCAGGCGGGCATCAACCCATTTTCAACGAGGATGGATCGGTTGTTACGGTCTATAACGGAGAGATCTACAACTATCTCGAAATCAAAAAAAAACTGGAGGGCAAGGGTCACACATTCAGGACCAATTCTGATACTGAAATACTAGTCCATTTATATGAAGAATACGGCGGGCGATTGATTGATCCTTTAAATGGCATGTTTGCCTTTGCCATCTATGACCGGAACAGAAATCGATTACTCATGGCCAGGGACCGGCTCGGTATCAAACCGCTTTATTACATCGACGACAATGATTGGTTCCTCTTCAGCTCGGAAATCAAGTCTTTTTTGGCGTTTCCCGAATTCAACCCGGCCCTGGATCCGGAGGCCCTGCATCATTATCTGACTTTCCGCTTTGTGCCCGCTCCAATGACTCTTTTTAAAGGTGTAAAGAAACTACCACCCGGACATTTGGTCGATTATTCCATAGGCCGCAAGGCCCCGGAGATCTCTGAGTATTGGGACTTCAGCCTGGAGGATCGGGAGGAGATTACCCTGGAGAAGGCCGCTGAAGATGTTAAGGAGCTAATCAATGACGCGGTAAAAATCCGGTTAATGTCCGAGGTGCCTTTAGGGGTGATGCTGAGCGGCGGCGTGGATTCCAGCGCTATTGTCTCGGGAATGAGAACGGCGGCCCAACAGGACATCTCCACATTTACCATTGCCTATGAGGAAGAAGGCGCCCATAATGAAGGGGTTTTTGCAAAGATAGCCGCTAGGGCATTTGAAACCGATCACCATGAGATTATTGTGCGGTTGGACGATTTCATCAAGGATCTGGAACGAATGGTCTATTTTCTGGACGAACCCATTGCCGATCCCGCTGCAATTCCCATCTTCGATCTCTGTCGGTTCAGTAAGGAGTATGTGACCGTTTTGTTGGCCGGGGTGGGCGGTGATGAGCTTTACGCGGGCTATGATGTTTATAAAGAGGCCATCTATTGGAACTACCTGAGGCACATTCCTCGCTCTTTGTGGAAAAATGTCGTAATACCGTTTTTCAGGCTAATGCCGGCAAGGGTTCCCGGAAAAAATTTCGTTACCCGGGCGCACAGGCCCGTCGAGGATTTTTTTTTCGGAAGCTCGTTTGTCTACGGCGGTTTTTCAGAGGCTGAAAAAGCGGAGCTATATATGGATGATTTCGCCCGACAACAGTCGTGCCTTGATTCCCAGGATGTGGTGAGGCAGGTCCTTTCAAAGTGCCCCAACGCAAGCCCCCTCAGAAAAATGATGTATGTGGATACCAAACACTGGCTGGCCGACAGCCATTTGATTATGATGGATAAGATGTCAATGGCCAATTCAATAGAATTGAGGACGCCCCTTTTAGACCATCGACTGGTAGAGCAGGCGGCCCTTTTACCTGACAGACATAAGCTGAGCTTTAAAAAATCCAAAATTGTTTTTAAAAATGCCTTAGGTTCAAAAATCCCGAAAGAAATCCTTTTACGAACCAAAAGGGGCTTTTCAACCCCCATCGACATATGGTTCAAGTCGGGTCACGAACTTCCGGATGTCATATTTGACCAAAAAGGGATCATGGGAGACCTTTTTAAAAGAGAGGCGATAGATGGGCTTTTGGAAAGGCACAAACAGGGTCATGGGGACTTTTCAGCTAGTATAATGACTATTATAGTGCTGGGCTTATGGGTGACAGCTTTTATGGCTGACAGATGAATTCCTATGAAAACAAACAATTTTACCGGCAATTTTATGAGCAGGCAACTATTGCGGGCGAAAATGTAAGTGCCGAGCAAAGGGTTCCGGTTACTCTGTCCATGTTTCCCAATGGTATTCGATCGGTACTTGATCTGGGATGTGGGGACGGCACTCTGCTTGGCATTATGGATGAGACATTGTTTAAGGTGGGGATTGATATCAGCTATAAAGCGCTGCGATTAGTAAAAAGGGGCAATCTTATTCAGGCCTCTTCCGAGGTCCTTCCCTTCAGGAGGGATACCTTTGATCTATTGATGTGCACCGAGGTCCTTGAACATCTGCCAGAGACTCTGTTTGAGGCAACCCTTAAGGAGATACAAAAAGTTGCAAAAAAATACATCTTGATATCGGTGCCATTTAATGAGGACCTAGCGCAAAAAGAGGCCCGCTGTGCGAATTGCGGTCAAATCTTTCATATCCATCTCCATCTTCGATCCTTTAATCTGCTTAGGCTCAAAAAGCTGTTTGACGTTTATAAGTTAAGGAAAGTTCGATTTTCAGGCCCCCAGATAAGGACCATTCCCTCCTGGGTGCTGGCAATACGCAGACAGTATGGTCACCGGTGGGAATGGGACAAGAACGTCATGTGTCCCCGGTGTGGCCATACAGACCATAGACGCCCGAAAAGGACACTGATTTCGGTTATCACATCAATACTTGCCTGCATGACAGGCAAAAAACATCCCAAGTGGGTTTCAGCCCTTTACGAGGGACAATGAAGATTCTATACATATGCAGTGCCGATCTTTCAGGTCAGTTTGGTTCTCTTGGTTCAGTGCGACATATTATGGAGGTATCGGAAAACCTGCATGATCTGGGAAACTGCGTCAGGCTGATCGTTCCAGGATATGCTCGGTACACTCACATCACCCCTGTCCGCCTGACCTATGTTCCGCTTATCAAGGTTCGTTTTTTAAGGACACTTGTTTATGAACTGCTGGCCCCTTTGTTTGTAATGGCATATCTGTTTTTCTGGCGGCCTCATATAGTCTACTGGCGGCAAGCTTATTTGACTTTTTTCCCGGTGTTGCTGGGCAGGTTGTTAGGTAAGGGGATAATAACCGAGGTAAACGGCCTTACCCTTGACGAAGTAAAATCCGAGCCGTTAAGCAAGGCCAGGACAAGGCTGATCTTGGCGATTGAGAGATTCAATTACCGGTTTTCCAGCCACCTGATATGTGTGGCCCCACAGATAAGAACAAGGATTCTTGAGTATTACCGGCTCTCACCGGACAAGGTATCGGTAATCTTAAACGGGGTCAACTCGGACAGGATGCCTGTCATAGACACAAGAGAAGCAAAGAAAAAAATCGGGATAGATCCTGACGAAAAGGTGGTCGGGTTTGTAGGACATTTTTTTCCTTGGGACGGTATTGAGTATCTTATTGAGGCTGCTTTGGATATTATAAAAGAGATAAATAATATTCGGTTTCTGATTGTCGGGCACGGCTTATGGGGAGAACACTTGCCAAAACTAGTGGAGGAAAAAGGTCTGTCTGAGTATTTTCTTTTTACTGGTAAAGTGGATTGGGAGAGACTATATCTTTATGTCAACGCCTTTGATGTAGCCACAGCTCCATATTCAAAGGCGATCAACTTTCAAAGCGGCCGCTCGTCACTAAAAATTCTCGAATATTTTGCCTGTAAAAAGCCGGTTGTCGCCAGTCAAACAGAAGTGATTCCCGAGGTTGTGGACTTGGAGAGGAAGGGCTTTGGAGTCACTGTTCCTCCTGAAAGGCCGAAAGAACTGGCCAAGGCTATTTTGGGTCTTTTGAGAGACAAAAGATTGAGAGAGCAGCTAGGAAAGGGTAGCCGGGAATATGTGGCAAAAGATCGAAGCTGGAGAAGAGTGGCACAGGAAATCCAAGTTATCATGACGGCTCTTATAGATTAATTGCGCGGCCTATATGTTGCTCCGCTCGCTTTTGTTAGTAAACAACAGGCCTCTAATGGTAATTTCAGAGAATGAGATTATAAAAAGTTTTGGTACACCTTCGGCATACTCGGAAAATAGACTGTTCCATGAGTTTTCTGACCGGGGGAAGGAAGATGTTTACTATCTTATGGTCTTGTATGGTTTGTCTGACCTGGATATGAGTGATGTGACACTCAGTGTCTCTCAGAGGAAGATACTCAACAAGACAGTTCGATACCAGCAAGGGAGGATGAAAAATATTTTAAATTTTATTGTCTCAAGAAGGCCCCAGGGTTTGTGGCTGGACATGGGATGTGGATTCGGTCAGTTCATGTATCAAATTGTGCAGAACGAAGGGAACCATGCTGTAGGAACGGATATTAAACTCGGCGTATTGAAAAAGGCTTCTTTTTTATTACGACAATTGGAGTGTAATAAAAAATATAATTTCATCAATCAGTCTGACCGCCAGTTGCCTTTTAAAAATAACTCCTTTGATTATGTATTATCAGCTGATGTGTTAGAACATGTGGGATACGAAAACCAGGAGAATGTGCTTTCAGAAATATTCAGGGTCTTAAAAAATGGAGGACAGGCTATTGTTCACACCCCTAACCAGAACAGGGTTCGAATTACGACCCTGTTGAAGAAAAGTTACTATCTTTTCAGAGGGATTCATCCACGCGACATAACCCATGCATTTCCAAGAGAACACATAAGTCTGACAACTTCAAAAAGACTGAATACCATATGCAGGTCGGTAGGTTTCATTTCTAGCACGTATCATCAGATGAGCTGTGGGCCAATTGTCATGCCCAACATTATATCATTGTTGTTTGGACACATTGTTTCAAGGTCTTTTATCCTGGTACTTACTAAAAAATAATCTTTCTTGACACTGGGAAACACTGTTATGTGCGGCCTCTGTGGATTTGTACTTAAGTATTGTAACGAGATTCAAGATGGGAAACGTATCCTGGAGAAAATGACCAAGATTCTGGCTCATCGGGGGCTGGACGGTGACGGGCATTACTCTACTTATAGCGGTGATTCGGTTGTCGGTTTGGGCCATCGGCGTCTCTCAATCATTGATCTATCTGAGAAAGCGAGCCAGCCTATGGAAAACGAGGATGGCTCGGTTACAGTTGTGTTCAACGGCGAGATTTATAATTATAAAGAGTTGACCAAAGAACTAAAAGAAAAGGGACATGCCTTTAAATCTCACAGTGATACCGAAACGATCGTTCACCTTTATGAGGATTTGGGAGACCGGTGCGTAAATAGTCTGGACGGCATGTTCGCTTTTGCCCTGTGGGATAAAAAAAGGTCACGACTCTTACTGGCCAGAGATAGAATGGGGATCAAACCCCTTTTTTATGCCCTCAAAGAGGGTAACTTCTATTTTGCCTCCGAGATAAAAGCCCTGCTGCTTATGCAAGGGGTATCCAGGAAGATCGATTTCAGGGCAGTTGATTATTATATCACTTATGGCTATATCCCAGGATTCAGGACTATCTTTAAGGACATCAAAAAGGTGCCTCCTGCATCCTGCCTGTCTTTTGAGAACCGGCAGATGCAGATCAATCCCTACTGGTCTATTCAATATATCGAAAAGAATAACAGCCCTGAAAGTGAATTGATAGTTGGCTTGGCCAACACGTTCGAAAAAGCCATTAAACGACATCTGGTAAGTGATGTGCCGGTTGGGGCTTTTTTAAGCGGAGGGCTTGACTCCAGCATTGTTGTTGCATTGATGAACAGGGTCGGAGGGAAGACGATCGATACGTTTTCTCTCGGATATGAATCCGGGGGAAAAGATGAGCTGGACTATGCCGCCCTTGTAGCAGAGTATTACAAGACGAATCATCATGAATTCAGGCTTGACCCGGAAATGACCCAGATCCTGCCGGAATTGCTGTGGCATTTGGACGAGCCGTTTTTTGATAATTCCATTATCCCCACCTATTACATCTCGATGCTGGCCAGAAAAAACATAAAGGTCGTTCTTTCTGGTGACGGAGGCGATGAGGTCTTCGGAGGGTATGAATGGACCAGAAGGCACCAGTATCAAAAGGCTTATAACTCCCTGCCAGTAGCTATTCGTAAAACACTCGACAAGCTGGGGCCCGCCATAAGGCCGGAAGATGATTACGGGGCAGGAATCATGTCAAAAGCCCGCCGGTTCCTGGGTGATTTGAACAACGATCTGGAAGCCGGGTTTTTGCGCCGGACTTCGGTTTCTTATCCATTCCGTCGGCTTTTGTATTCACAGGCATTTGCAGATCAATTAGGAGGTTTTGATGCGGCGGACCACAAGCGGCAGCTGTTTAGAGAGGCAACGGTCCGGGATGAAAGAGAAAAAATGCTCTATGTAGACACCATGTCCTTTTTGCCGGATGACTGTCTTTTTAAGGTGGATCGCATGAGCATGGCACATGGTCTGGAGGTTAGGGTCCCTTTTCTTGATAGAGAGATTGTCGAGTTCGCAGCACGGATTCCGTTTGAGTATAAGATTCGCGGTCTCACATCCAAGTTCATCCTTAAAAAAACCTTTTCCAGGTACTTGCCGAAAAAAATATTCAAGCAGAGGAAACAGGGATTCACCATCCCAATTTCCACCTGGCTTAGGGGAGAACTCGGGGATATGGCAGAAAGAATTTTGTTGAGCGATTCCCTTGAAAAAAGAGGCCTGTTTAAAAGGGATATTTTGAAGTGGATGCTCAAGGAACACAAAAGCGGGGCACAGGAGTTTGGGCACCGCATCTGGAGTATCGTGGTATTCGAGACATGGGCCAGGCTTTTTTTGGATATGAAGATAGAAGATAAACCAGACACAACGCTTACGGATATTGCCTGAGGTAAAAATCTTATGCGATTTGACCAATACATCCGCTAACCCAGATCGTGTCACAGGAGGGAGGTTGTTATTAACGGGGCGGAATTGGTGTGGAGGTGCTTTATTACGCATAAACTGATCAAATACAGCGGTCCCCTGCGGGATAGACAATTTGTCAAACACAGGCTATCCGGCTTTAATGGAGAAATCCTGGGACTCGAGCATTTGCCGGATTCGCCCAGTGTTACAGCCATCATCCCGACCAGGGATGCATATGGAAAAGGACGCTTTCCGGTACTCCTCGATCATCTTAAACGCCAGACCATCTGGAGCGAAACCGAGCTTATTGTGGTTAAGGGAGACAATCGCCAGGGAAGGGCCATTAATATGGGTGCTGATCTGGCCAGGGCAAAATATATCCTTACATTGGATGATGACGAATACCTGTCAGGCGATAATGTCCTGGAAATACTCTTGCAGACAATGGAAAAAAATCATGACATAGGTATGGCAGGCGGTCGCAATGTAATTCCTTTGGACGCAACTCCCTTTGTAAGGCGAACCATGAAAGAGATCCCGCGGCGTTCGACACCTCCTGTTAGCGCAGTCACGGATTCGGACATGGCGGAACACGGTTTGCTGATCATGCAAAAAGATGTGTTTAAACTTGTGGGAGGGGAGAACGAGTTGCTTCCCAGGGGATTGGACCCCTATCTGCGCAGGGAGTTCAGAAAGGCTGGCTATAGGGTCGTGGTCGTGCCCGGAGCCGAGTATTCCCATTTGCCGCCGGAAAACCTCATTAAATTAGTTAGACAATTTTATGGTAACGGAAAACAGGCCGCCTTCTGTAACAAATTTTATCCCCAGTGGGTTATTGAAACACCTGAAAATCATATCCAAGACTTTGTAGAAAAGAGGCGTTTCTTTTATCGGGCGGCACGCTTTGCCGTAAATATAATGAAAAAGTCTTTCAGGGGACACTGGATTTATGTGTCATCGTCTCTCGCTTATGCCGTTGGGTATATATGGGGCTATCTGACAGCCAGGGATGAAAAAGGTCTATGAAAATTTTATTCATAGCCGATGTCTCTTTGGAGAATCCGACAAGTGGATCAGAGCAGGTTCTTTATCAGCAGGCAACTGGACTGGCTAAAGATGGCATGGAGGTCTTTGCTATAACCCGCAGGGAAGCTCCATCACCACGAATCATTAGAAATATAAGCGGCGTCCGTGAAGGCTCTTATAGTGCTTCGGCCCTGAACGTACTTCGTTCTTTATTTCCCGTCGCAAGATATCCAGCTGATTTTTACAGGCAGTTCACACAAGATTCACCCTTTCAGGTAGCGGTCTGCCACCAGCCTCTCAACTGTTTATCTCTCCTAATTATGAGAAAACTCGGGCATGTCCCCTTTCTTTATGTGTTTCATTCACCAAGCCATCACGAATACATATTATCACATCCAAAGGGGAATCGGTTTAGAGTTTTTCTAAACGCAAATTTCCGCCGCATGATTGAAAAATTCTGTCTTAGGAAGGCCATTAAAATCATTGTACTTAGCCGGTATATGCAAAAAAAAGTAAAGGAAGTACACGGAATAGATACAAAAAGGATAGAGATAAATCCGGGGGGTGTGGACCTGAATCGCTTCCGGCCGCCGGGAGATCGAAAGTTACTGAAACATAAACTGGGTCTTCCAGAGGGAAGGATACATCTACTTACAATCAGGAATCTGGAACCAAGGATGGGGATTGAAAATCTATTGAAATCTATGCTTATTTTGAAAAAGAGTCCGAATGAAATCCATCTCATATTAGGTGGCGAAGGAATTGAAATGCAGAACCTTAAGAGGCTTATAAGGGGATACGGTCTGCTTAATGATGTAACTATGGCGGGGTTTATTCCCCCGGAAATATTATCCGAATACTACGGTGCTGCTGATTTTTTTATCTTGCCTACCCGGAACCTGGAGGGTTTCGGCCTTGTAACCCCCGAGTCCATGGCCTGTGGCACCCCTGTTTTGGGCACACCCGTGGGAGGAACAAAAGAGATTCTTTCCGGTTTTGATCCTCGCTTCCTGTTTAGGAATACGTCACCAAGAGCAATGGCAGAAGGGATTCGCTGGGCTATTGTTGAATATTTTGTTAAGAGAGAGAAATATAACCAGTTGAGAATCGATTGTCGTGAATATGCCGAAAAAAATTATTCCTGGAGACGCCACATAGATCAACTGAAATGGATGCTTGACAATGAAATGCGTCTGCTGTCGATCAACTAGGATTATACACCGGCCTTTTCGTCTAGAAGACTACTATGGCTGCCTTGATTGTGGCTTTCTTTTCAGGTCGTCGGATAAGAGTCGAGGTGTCCGTGATGAATTGATAAGTCATTACCAGAAAATTGATCCTCACGAGGCAGTGGCCCTCTCAAAAGAGGATTTTTTCAAGTTAAGTCTCAATTACCTTTCTGAGAAAGCCGTTCAGAGACAAAAGTTTCTTCTGGATGTAGGCTGCGGGTATGGTTATTTTCTTGACTTGGCAATGGAACTGGGATGGCAGGTCGCCGGCGTAGAGATTACAGAAGGGGCTGTTAAGGCAGCCAGGAGAAAAGTCGGAAAGAAAGATATTTTTCATGGTTCTTTAATAGAGGCTCATTATCCAGACAACTTGTTTGATGTGGTGACATTATTCGATATACTTGATATGTCGGAGAATCCCTTTGAAGAACTAAGAGAATGCTACCGGATAATGATGAAAGGTGGCACGATAGGGATAAGGATCAGAAATGCCTCTTTTCAGAAATTTCTTTTTCGAATTTTTCATCCGATTGTTGGTATTACGGCCCGATTGGGCATGAAGGACCCTTTTGTTTTCCATCTTTATTGTTTTACGCCTGCGTCGATTTATCGGCTTTTGAGCAGGATTGGATTTGTCCGGATCCGTATAACCAATTCTCCTTTGACTGAAGGGGATCCTTATGGTTATTCCAGGGCGAGCTGGGCGACAAAGGCAGTAAAGGCGCTATGTCATCATTTTTTCAGGGCCGTTTTTAAGATTACCAATGGTCGCTGGATAATCGGCTCTTCTCTCCTTATCTGGGCCGAGAAGCCCTCTTGATTGGGTTAAGACATGTGTGGAATTTGCGGTGAAATAAATTTCGCTGATAAACCGGTTGAAGAGGGCATGCTCAGAAAAATGTGTCGGTCGTTTTCATACCGCGGTCCGGACGATGAAGGGATCTATATCATATCGAAGTCAGAAAAAAAAGGCTGTAAAGTCAGAGCAGGGCTTGGTCACAGGAGACTGTCCATTATTGACCTCTCCCAAGCTGGCCACCAGCCCATGTCAAATGAGGATGGTACAATATGGATCACCTTTAATGGTGAGATTTATAATTACAGGGAACTTAGGGAATATCTGAAGCGTAAAGGCCATATTTTTGAAAGTGAAACAGACACGGAGGTTATTGTTCACCTCTATGAAGAAGAGGGTACAGCCGCGGTAAAAGAATTAAATGGAATGTTTTCTTTCGGGCTGTGGGATGGGAAGGCAGGCAGGCTATGGGTGTGCCGCGACCGTATCGGCATCAAGCCTTTGGTATATTACTGGGACAGGAGGAGGTTTGTATTTGCCTCTGAAATAAAGGCGCTCCTCTGTGATTCGTCTATTCCTAGGGAACTTGATTATGAGGCCCTTTCACTGTACCTCACATTCAGTTATGTGCCGGCGCCTTATACGATTTTCAAGGGGATAAGAAAGCTTGAGCCGGGCCACTGCCTTGTCCTGGAAAATGGGAACCTGAAAAAGGAAAAGTACTGGGACGTTCCGCATACGCCGGAACAAGAAATCTCTTGCCTACCGTTTTCTAGGCAGGAGGAGGTCTTCAAGGGGCGTCTTTACGAGAGTCTCAGCGAGGCAGTGGCAAAAAGGATGATCGCGGATGTTCCCTTGGGCGCCTTTTTGAGCGGCGGTATCGACTCAAGTATTATTGTGGCGCTCATGGCCAGGCAGGGGCGCAGCCCGGTCAAGACCTTTTCAATAGGGTTCAAGGATGATAAACTGTTTGATGAGACCCATTATGCAAGGGAGGTGGCGTCTCTCTATGGGACGGATCATCACGAGTTCAAATTGACTCACAAGGATATGCTGGATGTCCTGACAGAGGTCCTGTCCACCTTTGACGAGCCGTTTTCCGATTCATCCGCCATTCCCACCTACATAGTCTCGAGAGAGACAAGAGGGTATGTAACCGTAGCCCTGTCAGGGGACGGCGGGGATGAACTGTTCGGTGGGTATCGATCTTATCTGGGGGAATACTGGTATAGCAAATATATGATGATACCCCGCCTGATAAGGGAAGGTGTTGTAGATAAAATATCCCGGGCGCTTCCTGATTCCAGGGATATCAGATTTATGGAATATATAAGGAGGTTCAAAAAATTCATAAGAGGCACCAAGGGTTCTTTTACTGAAAGACTTCTTTCACGGAAGGAGATTTTTCCCTGGGACATCCGATCCAGAATCCGTTTAAAAAATAAAAACCAAGGGACTTCGAGACAAGAAGATATCGCGCTAAGGATGATCCGGGAATACTTGGAATTTTACGAGGGAGACCGGATCAACAGGACACTTTACTCGGATATGAAAGATCGGCTTCCGGGGGATATGCTCACCAAGGTGGATTGGATGAGCATGAAAAATTCCCTTGAGGTAAGGGTCCCTTTCCTTGATCATAAGGTGGTGGAACTGGCCTTTATGATGGGGGGCAAACTCAAGATTTATAAGGGAAGGACCAAGTATATACTCAAGGAGACCTTTAAAGACCTCCTGCCTAAAAGCCTTTACAGCCGGCCCAAGGCCGGTTTTGAGGTACCGATCAGCAGGTGGCTCAAGTCAGACCTGTATTTTTTGATTGAAGAGTATCTTTGTGAAGAGCGCATAAGGGACCAGGGGATATTTGAGTACGCACTCATAGAGGGACTCATAGAGGACCTTATGAAAAAAAGAACAGATACCTCATGGATGCTTTGGAATCTCATAGTGTTCCAGTATTGGCATGAGAAATATCTTTCATGAACCCCGGCGGTTTTGAGATCTGATCTACGGAGAAAATGAACAAGATTCTTCATATAATAACACGCCTGGACCAGGGGGGCGCGGCCCAGAACACTATTCTTACATGTCTGGGCCTGCACAATAAATATGATCTGGTCCTTATCCACGGCACTTCCCGGGAATCTCAAATGACTGATCTCGAACAACAGCGTGTTAAAATGCAAGTAAGAGAGGCCAGGGAAGGGGGGGTAAAAGTCATTGAAGTTCCTTTTCTGGTGAGAAGGATTGACCCCGTTTTCGATTTTTTAGCCTTTCTATTGATTTTGAGGGTAATAGCCAGGGAGAGGCCCTCCATTGTTCATACCCATACCTCCAAGGCTGGTGTACTGGGCCGACTGGCGGCAAAGATGGCCGGAGTACCGTTAACAGTCCATACTCCTCACGGACACGTTTTTTATGGACATTTCAGCCCGATAGCTTCCAGAATTTTTCTGGTGATTGAAAGAGTATTATCTCATATAACGGATTGTACCGTGGCTCTTACAGAAGGGGAAAAACAGGATTATATAAAATTTGGGGTGTCTCATCCAGAAAGCACCGTGATTATTCATAGCGGTGTAGACATAGAACTATTCAGAGATCCAAAGGGCGATATTGAGTTGATTAAAACGTCACTGGGGATTGATAAAAAAGAACTGGTGGTAGGTTCAGTTGGGTGGCTGATTTCGGTCAAAGGCCCCGTGAATTTGCTGAAGGCCATGGCACTGGTATGGCAGACATATCCCGATACCAGACTTTTGTTTGTGGGAAAGGGCGAACTTGAAGGAAGTTTAAAAAAAGAGGCCCTTAAAATGGGGGTCTCTGACAGGGTATCATTTCTTGGATGGCGTGACGACATACCCGAGATAATGCATTTGATAGATATCTTTGTTCTTCCTTCTCTGAATGAAGGTATGGGAAGAGTCCTGGTCGAGGCCATGGCCGCCGGCAGGCCGGTGGTAGCAAGTAATGTCGGCGGCATACCAGGCCTGATTTCTCACGAGGAAAATGGTTTACTCCTGCCCCCGGGAAATATTGAAGCCCTTGCAGAAGGGATTGAATTGCTCCTCTCGGACGAGGCTAAAAGAAAACGGCTGGGCGATAATGGGAAAAAGGACGTCGATAAATACGGTTTGGAACCGATGTTATCAAAAATTGATCTGTTGTATTCTCGTTTATCGGGAGAAATGTAAAATACCGGGGATGAGCCATGCGTTTGTTTCTGTTTAAGAGAATATTAATTGTATCATGGCTGGCCATAGTGTTTTCTCTGCCATTATCTTCCAAGGCGTCGTGCGAAGATTATCTGCAGGTGGCGGGCCTTATTGACCTGAGAACTACGTTCAGCGATGGAAAACTGGACCCTGAATCTCTGGTAAAACTGGCAAGGGAAAGAGGATTCCACATAGTATGTATCAATGACCATGACAGGCTGGCTATGGAGTATGGCCTTTTCCCTCTTAGGAACATTCTCAAAAAAAGGGTGGAGCTGAATTCCATTAACCTGGTTGGTGCGGAAAAATATCTAAAAAATATAAGGCGCCTCAGAGAAGTCTATCCTGATATGATTATAATTCCGGGTTCTGAAACAGCCCCTTTTTACTACTGGTCAGGTTCTTGTTTCAGCGGAGATCTTACCGCTAATAATCACGAGAAGCGGATTCTGACAATAGGCATGGAAAGAGCAGAAGATTACACGAATCTGCCCATTGTACACAATGGCTTTTCACTGCGCTACACGAACGTTTTTCTGCCCTTTACATTGTTTTTCTTTGTCCCATTCGTCATAGGACTTGTTCTGTTGAGATGGAAAAAATCCTGGCGAATCGCCGGACTCGTGATTAGTGGACTTTCTCTTCTGTTTATGATCAATACGGCTCCATTCAGGAGTTCGCCGTTTGACCAGTATCATGGAGATCAGGGGATAGCACCTTATCAGCTTGTTATCGATTATGTCGATTCCAGAGGAGGAGTTACTTTTTGGAATTATCCGGAGACCAGGTCTGGTGTCAGGAAAATGGGGCCGATCTTTTTGCAGACATCCCCCTATCCCCAAGTACTTAATCAATCCAGCGGGTATACAGGGTTCGCAGCCCTGTACGGAGATAACATAACGGCAACAGAGCCGGGCCATGAGTGGGACAGGGCCCTCATGGAATATTGTAGGGGCCGAAGGAAAAGGCCGGTTTGGGGAATATCGACTGCAGATTTTCACAGTGAGGGTTCCACAGGAGAAAAGCTGGCCAATTTTCCCACCATTTTCCTGGTGCACAAAAAGACCAGGGAAGAAGTTCTTTTTGCCATGAGGGGGGGAAAGATGTATGCTTGTCGGGGAAAATATCCTCAGTGTATGATGCTCGATGAATTTTCAGTAAGCTCTTCTATGGACGAATTAATTGGTATATCGGGTGATGAAATAAATCTGACAGGTAATCCCAGGGTTCGCATCTCTCTTTTCTCAAAAAAACCGTGTGACAAGATCGTGAGTGTGAGACTGATAAGATCAGGGCGGCTTGTAAAGACTATAGAGGGGAAACTCCCCATGGAAATCCATTATGAAGACAAGTATTCCAGACCGGGTGAGAAGATATATTATAGGGTGGATGCAAGCGGGTGCGGAAAACTGGTGACCAATCCCGTTTTTGTGACCTTCATGTAGCGGCTATCCGTTAAACACTTTTAAGTTTTAGTCAGGCTTACAGGTTCAATAATTTTATAATATTTTTGTGAGAAGAATATTGAAAGGGGGCCTTGCTTATGAAAGACGATGGGTTGGGAAGGATTTTTTTGAGGCATCTGGTGATATCGATTCCCTGGGCGATAACCTTTCTGGTTGTCCTTTTTGTTGCCGGAGCTTCGGTAAAGCAGGAGGTCAAGGAAGGAATACAATACGCAACGAAAATAGCCGTGAATGAAACGGCATACTTTGCCACGAAATATAACACCATCGTGCCTGTTAAGCAAAATGTAAAGGAAGGGATAGAATTTGCTGCCAAGACAGTCAAGGATCAGGTGAAGGATCTCTTGAGTGATCCAGAATTTAAGCAGGATCTGAAAGAGGCCCTGGAATTTGCCGGCAAAAAACTGAAATGATATGAAAACAGAATATGAGGTGAACATTAATGATTATTGCGGTTCATCAACCGCAGTATCTGCCTTGGCTGGGATATTTTGACAAGTTAGACAGGACGGATATCTTTGTGTTTCTGGATGATGTCCAGTTTAAAAAGAACGAGTGGCAGAATCGGAACAGGATAAAGACGGCCCGAGGATGGCAGTGGCTGACTGTTCCGGTGAAATACAGATATCCGATGTTGATAGGTGAGGTTGAGATCAACAACAGCTCAAGGTGGCAGCATAAGCATGCCCAGGCTATTAAGGCCAATTATGCAAGGGCTCCTCATTATCATTACCTGGACGATCTTTTCGAAGAGTTGTTTAAGCGGTCGTGGGAATTAATTTCTCAACTCAACCAGTTTGTCGTAAGGCGGCTGGCAGAGATCCTCGGGATCAATACGCCCATATTTGTTGCCTCTGAACTTGGTGATTTTCCACAGGACCCTGATGGAAGGCTCATCGCCATAACGAGGCATTTCGGTGCGGACACCTATTTGGCTGGAAGCGGAGGCAGGGAGTATATGAAGACTTCCAAATTTGCAGAAAGCGGCGTCGAATTGGTTTTTCAGGATTACGTGCATCCTGTTTACAGTCAAGTTTTCGGGGAGTTTGAACCATACATGTCGATCATTGACCTGATCCTAAATAATGGGCCTAACAGTCTGAATATATTAAGGGGTGAAGAATGAAGATCCTGGCAGTTGGTCCTCACCCGGATGATATCGAGATTGGATGTGGGGGCTCATTAGTAAAGTACGCAGCAAGAGGACATGACGTTTTTCTTCTTCTTATAACCAGAGGGGGAAAAGGCGGGGACGAAGATATAAGATACAGAGAACAGATCAAAGCTGCAGAGATCATGGGCGTCAAAGATTTGTTTTGGGGTGGCTTTGAGGATACAGAACTTGCGGATAAGGGCAATGACCTTATCCATACAATAGAAGGGCATATCGATTTCGTTGGGCCGGACCTTATTTTCGTAAATTTTTTTGACGACTCACATCAGGATCATCGTACAGTAAACAGGTCCGTGTTGTCAGCGACCAGGTATGTGAAGAATGTGATATTTTACGAAGTACCGACCACAAATAATTTTACCCCTCAGGTGTTTGTAGATATATCAGAATTTCTTGACAGGAAGATAGCCGCTCTCAAGGCCCACAAATCCCAGGTGATGAAGACGAATATCGAGGGTCTTTCTATTATTGAAGTGGCGCGGTCGAGTGCCAATTTTCGCGGCATACAGGGAAGGGTAAAGTATGCAGAGGCCTTCAGTGCTCTCAGGCTTTTCATCAATGTGTGAGATATGCCAAATTTATTGAACTGCTTCTGTATCGCAAGCCTTAAAGGGCTAATTTTTTGAAAGGCGCATTTTTGAATACTTTGAACTCTGGTAACTTCTCCAAACTGATACCTCATTCCAGGCCTACCCTTGGAACCGAGGAAGTAAGGATCGTTTCTGAAGTAATAAACTCGGGGAATATATCTCAGGGGGAGAAAGTAGAGCAGTTTGAGATATGCCTGGCCAGGGAGATCGGAACGAGTGGTGCTGTTGCCTGCAGTTCCGGTACAGCCGCCCTTCATCTCGTTCTGCTCGGAATGGATATAGGTCCTGGAGACGAGGTGATAATTCCCAGCTATGTCTGTTCTGCACTGTTAAATGCTGTTTCCTATGTAAATGCCATTCCGGTCTTGGCCGAAGTAGATCCTCAAACCCACAATATTGACCGGTCTGACGTTAAAAGGAGGCTCACACCGCGAACCAAGGCTATCATTGCTCCTCATTTGTTTGGGATGCCGGCGGATATGGACGGGCTTGTCTCATTTGGGGTGCCTGTAATCGAAGATTGTGCGCAGGCGGTTGGAACATTGAGCAACGGGAGACCAGCAGGGGGACTAGGTTACGCTGCAATTTTTTCTTTTTACGCAACAAAGGTCATTACTACAGGAGAGGGGGGAATGGTCCTGTCCGGCTCTAAGGACCTGCTGGAACGAATAAGAGACCTCAGGGAATACGATCAAAAGGAGTCACATTCTGTCCGATACAACTATAAGATGACCGATATCCAGGCAGCGATGGGCCTTGCACAACTACAGAGGCTTCCATCCTTTATCGCCAGAAGGAGGGAGTTTGCTGAAATATATTTCAGGGCTTTTGAAGGCTCGGAACTTGATTTGCCGCCAAGGGATGAAGGGCACATATATTATCGCTTTGTCATCAGATTGAAAAAGGACGCCGGCCCGCTTATCAGTTACATGGCGGATAGTGGTATAGAATGTGCGAGACCGGTATTCAGTCCCATTCATCGCTATCTGAAAATAGATGGCTATCCTGTTACGGAACAGGTCTGGCTCCGGTCTATTTCGCTACCAATATATCCGTCTCTGACAAAAGAACAGGCTGATCAGGTTGAGACTGCAGTTACCTCTTTTTTTGGAGTTACAAAGTGACCAAGGGATTTACTTCTCGAGTCCCCCGCTATATATATCTGCTGGTTTTGATATTCGGCTTAGTCCTTCTCTATCCCGCATCCAAGACCTGGTTTTCGACTATAGGAGAGAGGTGGTTATATATATTGCTGCTCTCTTTTGTTATTTCTTTTTGTTTTACCCCAATTTTTAGATCTCTAGCTATCAGATGGAATCTTCTGGATAAACCGGATGCGAGAAAAATACATAAGCAGCCGACTCCTCTTCTTGGAGGTGCACCTGTATTTCTGGCTTTTACAGCGGGCATCTTAGTTAACGGAATATATACCTGCCGTCTTACAGCTATCCTGGCCGGAGCGACATTGGTATTTGCAGTTGGAGTGATTGATGACTTCAGGGAGTTGCGAGCTTCTGTGAAACTCATTGTACAATTTCTTGCAACTTTACTGATCATTTTTTTCGGGGTCGTGCTGAGAGTTTTTCCTGAGGGACAGGGGCTTTTTGCCCAGATCGCAAATGTAATGCTAACCGTCTTCTGGGTGGTGGGGATCACCAATGCCATGAATTTTTTTGATGGCATGGATGGCCTTGCTACAGGTCTTGGCTTCATATTATCTTTGTTTCTGGGTGTAGTTGCATTTCAGACAGGCCAGGCGTTCCTCGGTTGGGTGTCTGTAGCCATGATGGGAAGCTGTCTTGGTTTTCTTCCTTATAATTTTAGGACAGGAAAAAGCGCCTCCATTTTTTTAGGAGATGGAGGCAGTACGCTGATAGGTTATGTGCTTGCCTGTCTTGCGGTCTATGGTGACTGGTCCGAAAGCAACCGCATTGTTTCTCTTGCCTCTCCTCTCCTTATATTCTGGATACTGATCTTCGATATGATTTATATCTCTCTTGACAGAATTTTTACCGGGAGGGTCTTGAATTTCCGGCAGTGGATAGAGTACGTTGGCAGGGATCATTTACACCATAGGCTGTTTGACGTGCTGGGCAGTGCAAAAAAGACGGTGTTATTTATCTACCTTATAAGTTTCACTTTAGGCACGAGTGCTGTTGTGCTCCGCAACGCCAGGACCATAGATGCTATTCTCTTGCTAATACAGGCCATGATGATAGTAGTCATACTCACTATACTTGAGAGGCGCGGCCGCTTTCTGGCGGAAAGCAAAGGTAAGACATCCGGACCCGGTGAAGCACTATACAAAGACCTTAATACTCGGTAGGACTGATACCTTGAAAAAACGTCTGGTTTTAATCTTATTTTTGTTACTCCTTCTGGGGGTCGGTTTCCTTACGTATTTTGGGCAGAGAAATGAGCTCAACAAGGAGTTGTATTATTCCGGCACTATCGAATCGACTCAGGCAGATCTGGCTTTTCAGGTAGGAGGGAGAGTGGAAAAGGTTTTTCTGGACGAAGGCCAGGAGGCGGAAAAGGGACAAGTTTTGGCATCTCTGGAACAGGAAGAATTTTTAGCGCAAAAAGAACAGGCTGTTGCAGACCTGAACCGTTCCACGCAGAACCTTGAACAGCTCGAAGCGAATCTGGATCTCTATAAGGAAATACTACCGGCTGAAGTCTCGAGAGCTGAAGCGGGTGTAAAGGCGCTTGAATCCGCTCTTGAGGAAATGGAAGCCGGCTACAGGACGCAGGAAATACAGCGAGCTCGCCTTATGGTAGAGGCGGCGGAAGTGACAATGGAGGAGGCACGTAAAGACAGACAACGCTTCAACAGACTTTATGAAGCGGGGACAATCTCTGAAAAAGAGCGTGACCAAGTGGCGCTGAAGTTTGAGACCTCACTAAGAGAATACCAGCGTGCTAAAGAGAGTCTTGATCTTTTGGAAGAGGGATTTCGTAAGGAATCGATTGATGCGGCCAGGGCGAGGCTATCTGAGGGCAAAGCAGTCCTTTCCCAGGCCAGAAGCAACCTCAAAAAGATAGAGGCAATCCAAAAGGAAGTAGAGGCTGCCAGGGCTCAGGTCCAGGCTGCAAGGATGAGACTGAAACTGGCGAAGATCCAGCTTGAACATACTCTGCTGAAGGCACCGTTTAAGGGTATCGTAAGCAGCCGGAATGTCGAACCGGGTGAAGTGGTTTCGCCGACGCGTGAAGTTATTTCATTTTCTGATCTCTCCTTAGTGGATCTAAAGGTTTTTGTCAGTGAAACAGAGATTGGAAGAGTTAAACCCGGGCAGAAAGCGGAAATCCGGACAGATTCTTTTCCTGATAAGGTCTATGTTGGAAGGGTTTCATTTATTTCTCCAGAGGCGGAGTTTACTCCAAAGATCATCCAGACCCGTAAGGAAAGAGTCAAGTTGGTCTACCTCGTAAAGATCTCCATCCCCAATCCAGATCTGGACCTGAAAGCCGGGATGCCTGCCGATGCATGGTTCAGATAAGAATTCAGCTTTTTTTATGCCCCAGGAGCCACCTTTTAATCCAATTATTCAGGTTGAAGATGTTTCTAAGAGTTTTGGACAGATAGAGGCCGTATCTGAAGTTTCATTCAGAGTCCAGGAAGGAAGTATCTTTGGCCTTGTGGGTTCCGACGGCTCAGGGAAGACCACGCTCCTGAGGATGGCGGCTGCCATGATAAAGCCGTCAAGAGGGAAAATTATTCTGGATGGCAATGACGTGACAAAAGAAAGGACAAAGATAAAAGGGCTTATTGGTTATATGCCCCAGCGTTTCGGCCTTTATTCTGACCTCACAGTTAATGAGAACTTGGATTTCTTTATGGATATTTTCGGCATTTTTGGTGCTGAAAGGGAAAAAAGGAGAAAGCAATTCTTAGGCTTTTCAAATCTGCTGGGTTTTAAAGAAAGACTTGCAAGGGATTTGTCAGGAGGAATGAAGCAGAAATTGGGCCTTGCATGTGTGCTTGTGCATCAACCCAAAATTCTTATTCTGGATGAACCGACTAATGGAGTGGATCCCGTGTCGAGGCAGGAATTCTGGGAGATACTGGGTGAAATGAAAGGCCTTGGAATGACAATCATGATTTCTACTGCGTATTTGGATGAAGGGGAAAAATGTGACCGATTGGTCCTCATGCATTCTTCCAGGGTTATTTCTGAGGCAGCCCCTGGTGAGATTCAATCGCACTTCGATAGTCTGGAAGAGGCTATGATACACAGGATAAAGGAAATAGAAGGAAAGTCAGTTAATGACGGGCGAAAATAATAAGGCAGTCGATGTCAGGAATCTTCAAAAGAAATTCGGCAGCTTTACAGCCGTGGATAATATTTCCTTTTCAGTTGAAAGAGGGGAAATCTTCGGTTTTCTGGGGCCTAACGGTGCAGGAAAATCTACTACGATACGCATGCTCTGTGGAATCATCAGTCCCACTGCTGGCTACGGTAGAGTGGCGGGACTAGATATCTTCAATCAGTCCGAGGATATTAAGCTTAATATAGGGTATATGTCTCAAAAATTTTCATTGTATGAAGACATGACTCCATTTGAAAATATCCGGTTTTACCTCGGAGTTTACAATGTGCCGTCCAGCAGGTGGAAGGAACGAATCCAATGGGCGCTTGAAATGGCAAATCTGCAGAATGTAAGGGATCGTTTAACCGGGGGATTGCCGCCGGGGTGGCGGCAGGGTCTAGCCCTGGGGTGTGCATTGCTTCATCAGCCAAAAATTCTATTTTTAGATGAGCCAACCTCTGGAGTGGATCCGATCGCCAGAAGGCGGTTCTGGGGTTTTATAAGAGACCTGACCGCTGAGGGCATTACAGTCTTTGTGACCACTCACTATATGGATGAAGCAGAAAACTGTGATCGAATCGTTATGATAAATGAGGGCCGCATAGTTGCCCATGGCCCTCCTTCTGAGATTATCCATAATCTTTTCCCGGATCAGCCGGATGCAGATTTGAATACTGCCTTTATAAGGCTGATGAAGGATAAAAGCAGTTGAAACTTAGAAAGGTAAAGGCCTTAGCTCGCAAAGAATTTTATCATCTGCTAAGGGATTTCAGGAGCCTTTATCTGGCCTTTTTTATCCCTCTTCTGTTGATCCTACTATTTGGTTATGCCTTAAGTCTGGATGTGGAAAACGTGACTACCGTGGTGGTGGATTACGATAAGACTTTTTTGAGCCGTGATTTTATAAGCAGGCTGGATTCCTCTTCCTATTTTAAAGTTACTAATCATCTTCATACGGCCAAGGAGGTAGAAGAATACCTGGATAATGGTTGGGTGGTAATGGGATTGGTTATTCCCCCGGGCTGGACTGCTGCTTTACAGGCCGATAGAGAGGCCCCTTTGCAAGTCCTTCTCGATGGTAGCGATCCTAATTTTGCGGGTATCTCAAGGGCCTATGTATCTGCTTTCATTGAGGAGTATAACGGAGAGCAACTCAAGAATTTCCTTAACCGCAAAGGCCTGGAAGAAATTGTTCAGCCTGTAGAAGGGCGCATTCGGGTTTGGTTTAATGAGGATCTGGAAAGCCGTAATTTTGTTATTCCAGGTATAATAGCCATCATAATTATGATTGCGGGGGCTATGCTGACATCTCTGGTGATAGCCAGAGAGTATGAAAATGGAACCATGGAGACAATCCGGTCCCTGCCCGTGAGGGCGGACGAGTTTTTGACCGGCAAGGCGATACCATATTTTTTTATCGGCCTGGTTGATGTGCTGGTGGCCGTATTCATGGGACAGGTCCTTTTCAATGTAGTTATTAAGTCGAGTTTCTGGCTAATGATCCTGGCGTCATCTGTTTACCTTGCTGTGGCCTTGAGTCTGGGACTTTTTATATCTGTATTCACAAAATCTCAGCTTCTCGCAAACCAAATGGCTATTCTATTTACCTATCTGCCTTCTCTTCTCCTGTCCGACTTTGTTTTTCCACTAACAAATATGCCAGTGTTCCTGCAGAAAGTTACCTATATTGTTCCTGCTACCTATTATATAGATATCCTTAATGGATTGTATCTGCGCAACCTGGGCATGGTGCATTTATGGACTGATTTTCTGGTCCTATTTTGTATGTTCGGGGTCTTATCTTTTCTCAACCTTATTTTTTTGAAGAGGGAGGGTCTCTGATTTGAACTGGCTCAGGATACGTGAGCTCGCCCGTAAAGAATTTATACAGCTTTTCAGGGACAGGCTTAACAGGCCATTGTTAATTATTGCTCCCTTAATCCAGCTGATTGTTTTCGGTTATGTTGTCACTACTGATGTGCGCGATATTCGGGTTGGATTTATTGATCAGTGTAAGAGCAAAGAGAGCCGTCAGTTCAGGGATGCTGTCGCAGCCAATAAAACCTTCAGGATACTTTATTATCCTGATGATCCTGATCAACTGGACGAACTTCTGTTAAAAAGAAAAGTAGACCTGACAATCAATGTTCCGCCCGATTTCAGTGAACGCATCCTGAAAGGGGACAGCGCTGCGGTCCAGATTCTGGTAGACGGGAGCATGAGCAACATGGCATCGGTCAGGGTCGCCTATACTATGAATGTATTGGAGAAATTCAACAGCCAGCTCCTGAAAGACCTCTATGGGCACAAAATGACCTATGGCAGGATTGATGGGAGAATAAGGACCTGGTATAACCCCAACCTTGACAGCCAAAATTTTTACGTGCCGGGAATTGTAGCCTTTCTTGTAATGCTGCTTACCCTCCTTTTCACTTCAATGGCTATCATACGTGAAAAAGAGTCAGGTACTATGGAACAGCTCATTGTTTCTCCAGTTAAACCGTTTGAGTTGATTCTTGGGAAAACAATCCCTTTTATTATAATTACACAGGCACAAATGGTCATGGTTACTGCCTTCGCCATATTCTGGTTCGATATTCCCATGATAGGGAGCACTCTACTCCTGTTCGGCGCGACATGTCTTTTCCTTATGAGTACCCTGGGGATCGGCCTTTTTATATCTACTATATCTGCTACCCAGCAGCAGGCAATGATGACGGCATTTTTTTTTATACTTCCTTTTTTTATGCTGAGCGGCTTTGTGTTTCCCATTGTAAATATGCCGACAGTGGTTCAGTGGTTTACATTTTTAAATCCTCTGAGATATTTTTTGGTTATTATAAGGGGGATATTCATGAAAGGAGTTGGCCTGGAAATTCTGTGGCCTCAGTTTGTCGCACTGGCAATTATAGGTGCTGTTGTGTTCACAGGCGCAGTTAACCGTTTTAGCAAACGTCTGGACTAAAAATTAGATACCTTCTATTTTTTGTCGGCAAGCGGCCCTAAATTTTTTACAACCCTGAGGCATTTAACCATCGGTGTAATTGAAGTGGTTTCGTCTCCACCTGGACATTGATTTTTTCTATATTTATGTACTTATTTTTGTAGTGTTCAAGGAGGGGAAGGGTTCGCCTGTGAAACAGCTCTAATTTTTTTTGTATTGCTTCAAGTGAATCGTCTTTTCTCCCTTCTCTATCTCCTCCTGAGTTGAGCCGGATCCTTTCTCTGGCCACCAGGGGGGAGCATTCCAGATACACGACCTTTTTTATTTCAATAATTGCGTTGATATCTTTTGCCTGGCCCACATGACGTGGAAGGCCGTTTAGCAGGATCAGGTCGGGCTCGGCCAGTTGTGCCTGCCGGGCAAAGTCTAACAGGATTTTTTTTGCTATATGAAAGTGCTTGTTTTCAAGCAATGCCCCGGTCTTCAAAGACCGGGAAATAGTTCTCTTCTCCTCTTCAGTAAGAGATGCAGGCCCTTCGCCGGTCATTGCTATTTTGCGCAGGTTTTCACCAAAATCGAAATGAGCGCACCTGCCTTTCCACAGACCTTTTTCCTCGCAGATATCTCCCAGGGGCGTCTTGCCAGATCCTGTAGGGCCGACCAGCAGCAGGGCGCCGCAATTATTAATCTCCATTTATCAACTCTCTCTGAACTAGGATGTAAGCCGGATTTAGCAATTGATGTATTCAGGTCCACAACAAGATAGAGGGTGTAGCCAATAGTGATTCTTATTGTGTACCTGAGCTGTTCAGAATTTTACCTGAGGCGTTTCCTGACGTTCTTTGGGAACCTCAAAAAAGGTCTTCTTTTCAAAACCGAACATGCCTGCAATAATGTTTGTTGGAACGCTGCGAATTGTTATGTTATAGGCTTTTACTGCTTCATTGAAACGCCTGCGTTCTACTGCGATTCGATTTTCCGTACCTGCCAATTCATCCTGTAGACGGATAAAATTTGCGTTGGCCTTTAGTTCTGGGTATCTTTCAACCACTACCATCAGACGGGACAAGGCCGAAGAAAGCTGATTGTTTGCCTGGATTTTTTCAGGTATGTTTTCAGCGGTTGAGGCTCTGGAACGGGCCTCTGTTACTTTAACAAGGACTTCTTTTTCATGAGCTGCATACCCTTTGACTGTTTCCACGTAATTAGGTATGAGGTCGTACCTGCGCTGAAGCTGATTTTCAACCTGTGCCCAAGCCCCTTCTACCGACTCCTCCATTTTTACCAGGTTGTTATAGGTGCCCTTGAGGTACAAAAAGGGGACCAGGATAATAAGGAGAAGAATACCAACGACTATCAGTAATGTCTTTTGTGTTTTACTCATCTTTTCCTCCGAGTTGATCCACATGTCTCGAAAGTTTACGGACCTCTTTCAGATAATCTGTGAACAGATTTTTAATTTCCTTTTCACCCTGGCGTTTTTTTCCTTCCTTGACATCCAGGAGACTCTCAAAAATGGTCGCCTCCAAGTCCAAAGCCTCTGCCGCGGCTCTTATAATCCCTCTTTTAGTTTTCGGAACCTTCGCATTTTTTAGAAACAGGAGCGCTTCAAAAATGGCAATAAACGCAGAGATAGACTGATTGATGACCGCATTGAGGGCTTTTGTCTTTCCTGAACTCTGGAGAAAAGCTTCCCTAAGCAGAAGGAGTTTCCCCTTTATCTCCCTCTCGCACTGAAGGCGCAGGAACTCCCGGGCAAATGTCAGGTCTTCGAGTATGTCTTTCCCAAATACCAGTAAATGGTTTTGCTGAAAATTGAGATACTCTATGGGGAAAACATCTATAGAGGTTTTTACGTAACCCTCAGTTAAAAAGAGAGGCACGGCTACATTCTTTTTTTGCCACTTTTTTACCACGTTGAAAGCTTCCTCAAGGCGGTCGATTCCCTTATCAGAAAGTACTATCATGAAATTAATGTCGGATTTTCCAGGCAGATAATCAATACCGGCTGCGCTTCCATAAAGTATTATGCCTAGCAGATCATCGCCAAAGATTTCTTTGTAATCGGTGGTTATCTGTGGGAAAATTTCTTTCGGGTCTTTTGGAGTCGTTCTGACCATTGTTTACCCCTATGTATTAATCTGTTCGACTTTGGAATACACGACTAGGCTATATGCTCGAGGGTTTTAGAGGGGGATTTGTTATTTCAGCCCAACGATAACTGATCCGCCAAATAGCTCAATATAGGGCTGCCTAAAATCCGCCACCGGCTCCGCCTCCGCCGCTCATGCCGCCGCCGAATCCCCCGAATCCTCCTCCGAATCCTCCGAAGCCGCCTCCACCGCCAAAGCCTCCTGCCCTGCTACCTCCACTTCCCAGCAGAAACGCGAGGAGCAGCCATGACATTCCTCCCCTTCTTGATGCAAATATTATAATGATCAATATTATAAGGATAGGTAAAAAAGGGAGGCTCGAGGTCTTATTTTTTGGGGCTGTTTCAGGTTGTCTGGATGTGAGGCTGATGCCGGCATTGCGGGCGATCACCTGGGATACAGCTAAAGCACCACTTAGGAGCCCTTCTCCGTATCTGTCCTGTTTCAGATAGGGGACTATGTAGCGGTCCCTGATCTCGCCAACCAGTCCATCAGGTAGAATGCCTTCAACTCCGTAACCTGTTTCAATGCGTAATTTACGCTCTTTAACCGTAACGAATATCAAGACCCCCTTGTCTTCTCCTTTTTTCCCTATTCCCCATCGCTGATACAGGAGGTTGGCATACTGATTATATTCTGCCCCTCCTATGTCAGGCATAGTCACGACCACCAGGGCCGTGCCGGTTTTCTGGAGGAGTTCGCTTGAAATGGTGTGGATTTTTTCTTCGTACTTGACGGGGACTACATCCGCAAAGTCATTAACCGCACCACGAGGTTTTGGAAAAGTCGGCTCCGCCCTTGTTAAACTGGCAGACAGCAGAAGGAGCAATATGAGACCGACAAAAGATGGTATGTGCCTGATAGTATAAAGCAGTTTCATAGTCACGGTGTCTAAAGTTTTTTTATAATATTACGGAACACTATATGAAAATGATTTCAAAAGCAACACCGGCTTGTTTGTTTTGCTTTTGTTCGTAGACTAAAGTGTTACCTGATTCTGGAACCGCTACATTATTTGACAGCCTTATTTTCAGGTGATAAAATATTAAAAATTTAAAAAGAAGGAGACCGCCATGACTACACCCCAACACTGCCCCGGGTTTGAGCAGTTCAAAAACCTTAAGTCTTTTACCTGTAAATGCCCCAATTGCGGTAAAGAGGTAGAAATTTTTTCTGATGAATTTGACAGAAAACATATCTGTAAAGGCTGTGGCAAGGAGATCGATTTCACCCAATGCACTCTGGACGGGCATTAAAATCGACATAAAACTGAAAACATCTTAAAAATACAGCTGGTTAATAAAATAACGTATTCAATTTTGCTGAACGGCACATGTCCTATGGGAAATATCCAGAATCTCGGGTCGATCAGCAGTCGGGAATTATCTGTCTGTTCGCTCAATTAAAGCGCACTTAACCAGTAGCAGCCAATCAGCCTGCATATCTATCGGGTAAATCCATGTCGCCTGACATCGTTACAAAATCTAAGTGCCCTGACTGCCATCAATGTCAGATGTGCAGCCAGAGCCGTTGCCGATTGTGCCTGGCAAAAGGAGGAGCGTACAAGGCGCCTGAACTGGGCCCATTTTTTACTCATGGTCAGTACTTGAAATGGAAACAAACCCGCGAGTCCGCAAAATCAGAATCTAAAAGGAAATAGCAGTAGAAATGGACATTCCAGGAGTTCCGCCGGCTTGTAAAGATAAAGTTTTTTACACCCGGTACAGGAATAAGTTCTTTTTTGTTCTTTTTTTGGTGCTCCTGATTTGCCTCGCGGGATGTATTCATTTTTACAGGGACAGGTCTCCCGTTGATTTCAGACTGTACGAAGATAGTCCCTTGCCATCTAGCGTCCATAAATGGCTTGAAGGTGGTATTCAGAGTAAGGTTACGGCTAGAATAGCCGAAGAAGCCGCACAAATTACAGGAAGAAACCGAAGGGAGAAACTCTTTAAGGCGATGAGTTATGTCTGGGCTACCTTCTCTTACGACAGTTGGCTTAATTCCAAGAGGTTTCTGCGAACCGCTGATGAACTATATCAGGGCCGAGTCCTCGGGGGGTGCAGTGATTACGCCCTTGTAGAAATCAGTATGTTCAGGGCACTTGGTATACCCTCACGAATGGTAATGACCGCAAGTGTTGACTGGATCTATCAGTACAGGCAGGATGATCTGACAATGGTACATGGACACAGCTTCATAGAGGTTTTTTTGGAGCGAAGGTGGTATCTTGTTGACACTACATTTAGATGGTTTTTTTCTGAATATGATCCCGGCCTTCCCAGTTATCCTCATGGAGAATACCTGTGCATGAGGGGGAAAGATTTCTGGGACATGGGAATAAAGGGGCCTGATGACCTCGACAGGGTCATGAGGAACCTGGCCATTGAATATGCTGAGGACTTTAAAGAACCTTCCTATCCCAAACACCCGATTTAAAAAAATGAAAAATGCCTTACCATTATAAGGGGCTATGTTTTAAAATATGCGTTGTTTCCAATCAATTTTTCGCACAGCCAGGTGCTCTTGCCTTTTGTTAATGTGTGAACTCTTTCTGCTCTGTCATTTTACCGGCTGTACCTATTTCAACACCCTTTCTGTAGAGTACAATCCTTCAGGAAGACCGTCGTTTATTTTCCCGTTAGAGCAGAAAGTATCCCTGTTTCTAGAACCGGTTAAGGGTAACGATTCTCTGGTTTGGTATCGTGATGGGAGAGAAACGTGGCTTTTGAATACTCTGCCGTCCTCCCTTATATACGAAGCCGTATCCAGGGAGCTAAACAGAATGGGTATAACCGTAATAAAAAATTCGGACACTTCCCTGGGAAGGATAGAGATTGAAAACAGGTGGTTCGGCCCGTACGGTAACACTCAATTCTCAGCAGCCCTGATCCTTTCCATGTCACTTTATTCGAGGGGTTCCTATTCTCCCTGCTGGCGAGGCAGGTTTGAAGGGGGTGCCTTTAGCAGGGAAGCGGTGTACACAGACCTAGATAGAATTTTCTTAATGGAAAAGGTTGCTTCGAAGGCACTGACAGATTCGGTGAGGCAGTTAGGCTGGGACCATGATTTTATCAGATTAATTCAGGCTCTGTCTTTGAAATCCGTTTTTCTGGATTAATCATCACAAACCTTTAGGTCTTTCTTCTAAGGACTTAGCTAATTGATGGCTGTTACAATTATGGTGGGAAACTTCATTCCCCTCAGAAATTTAGAGTTGGCGCCAGAAAAGGAAAACAGAGAAGAAAATGTGACCTTTTGAACTCTCCACAAGAGGCCCTTTATTTAGGCCTTGATACGGAGAAGTTTACTGTATATAAATTCTAGTCAGGAAATTATTAAATTTGCCGGTTTTAAAAGGCTGCGGCATTTTGAATTGAAACCTGTTGAATACCTTGACCCCTAATAAACAAGGAGGAGAATTATGGCATGTTTCTTTAACACGAAGAATAAAAAGATCTTTTTGTTTACTATTTTTGTCACTGCTGCGTTTGTAATGTCCGGCATTTCTATTACCCGTAGCGGAAGCTTGGTTGACAAATTTTTGGACAACTTTAAAAAGGAATATAAGCCAGAAGAACCTCTTGTGCCCCCCGAAGTGACTGTAAAGGCGGGATTTTCAGTAGGTAAGGGTCTGCCCATCGGGAAGATCCAGATGGCCCAGGGTGAAGTTTTGGTGATCCACAAAGGAGATAACTCCGCTTACAGAATGCAAAAGGATTTCCCGGTGTTTTCAGAGGATACTCTGGTGACGGGAGAGAGGTCCAGGGCTAATGTGAAGCTGAATGACCGCAGTGCCTTTTCACTTGCTCCGGTTTCAAAGATGGTGATAGATCGATCAGTATATGATCCCGAAAAAAAAGAAAGATCCTCACTGCTCAGCCTCCTTTTTGGACGTGCAAGATTTATTGTAGCTAAACTCCAGGGCAAGTCAGAGTATACAGTAAAAACCCCGACCGCGGTCTGCGGGGTCAGAGGCTCTGATTTTGCGTTAGCTGTTACACCCGCACAGGAAAAAGTTGGATCTTCAGGCCGCCCTGTTTTTGCTATTAAGCTGATAAATGAAGCACACGCCTTGGTACCCGGTTTACTGATGACCACGCTTGTGACCGGTGCCAACACCACTGTTGGTTTTGCCGGTCTGGTGGGCGCAGTACAGACAATTGGCCCGGTTTCAGTGTGTGCCGCTACAATGGGTGCAGCTGCTGTTCCGGGAATAACGATAGGTGCGGCCGCTGCAGGGGGGGCCCTGGGTACGGTAGGTCCTGGTCTGGCTTCTGTGAGCATGCCTCCCGGAATTGAATAACCCCCACTCAGATATCTAAGATTTAAGGCCCGCACGGAGAAACCCTGTGCGGGCTTTCTATCCAGGCTTCCAGCAAGAGGACAAAAAACTAAGATTTTTGGTGATCGAAGACCGACCTTTATTCAGTATGAATAGGTTTTTTTGCTTGCCATGAGAAACAAATCAATATATTTAGTACACAAAAGAATTTCGATAGCAGCAGAACCGACCAACTTTCCTGACGCTCTTTAAAAAAAATAAACTTGTTCAGGGTGAATGCAAAACACTTAAATAAAAACCATAATCCACCAGTTTTACTGGTGGGTCCGAGCTATGCTAA